>NZ_JBBCBO010000012.1:0-171955 GCF_037203865.1 Variovorax sp. CCNWLW186
CGTTCGGTTTCCAAGCCCCTCTGTATGCGCCGAGGAGCGGAGGGTTTCGCGGATCAGGGCTCGCAGCTGTTTGAGCGCAGCGAGTTCTGCGAGACCCCGCGAAACCCGAGCACCGCAGGTTGCCCCGTAGCGAAGCGCAGGGGTCGCAGACAGTGGGGTCGCCTTTCTTTTGCCTACGTTTCTTTGGCGAAGCAAAGAAAAGTAGGTCGCCCGCCGGGGCGAGACCCGGCCTCGGAATCAAAACCAAGCCAGCAGAGTCAGAGCGTATGACTCCGATCCCCCTCCACAAACCCCATCGCCTCCCAAGCCTCCCCCACAGCAAACCCCACCACCTTGAACAGCTCCCCCATCTCATGCTCATGAACGAGCCGAGCCGCCATTCCCCTCTCCGCAGTAGAGCCCTGCTCCATCCTCGCAAGCAACCCGCAGTTCAGCAGAAACCGAGCCTGGCTGGTATAGCCCAGCACTTCAAGCCCCGCTTCCTGCCCCGCAAGCGCAATGCCCGTGAAGTTGACGTGCGCAGTGATGTCCTTGTAGCCCACGTCGGACAGCGGATCGCCGTCGGCCTGGTGCGCCCGGTGACACATCACCGTTCCCATGTGGCGCTGCGGGTGGTAGTACTCGCGCTCCGGAAAGCCGTAGTCGATGAAGAAGGCCGCGCCCTTCGTCAGGCGGTCCGCCAGGGTCGCGACAAAAGCCTCGGCCTGATGATGGATTTCGGTCAGGTAGTCGTGCTCGCCCGGCACCTCGAGCGGTGGTCGCAGTGCGGTCTCGCGGTCGGCCCAGGTCCAGCCGGTGCCTTGCGCATCGCGCACGATGCCGCGCTCGAACCATCGGCCGCCCACGCGCGCCAGCAGTTGCACCGGCATCGCGTCGAGCACCTCGTTGCCAATCACCACGCCCTGCATCGATTCCGGCAGTTCGGCCAGCCATTCGACTCTGTCTGCATAGCGCACCAGGGCCTGCTGCTGGCGCTCGCGCAAGGTGCCCGAAAGATCGACGATGCGGTAGCGCACGTCGGTGCGGCCCATTTCGTCGAGGGCATGCAGCAGCTGCACCGCCAGGGCGCCGGAGCCGGCGCCGAATTCCCAGACCGTGTCGGTTCCGGTCTTCTGCAGCGCCTCGGCCACCTGCGCGGCAAGCGCCTGGCCGAACATGGGCGTGAGTTCGGGCGCGGTCACGAAGTCGCTGCCTGAAGACGGCATGTGGCCGAACTTGGCCGAGGTGTTGGCGTAGTAGCCCAACCCCGGCGCATACAGGGCCAGCGCCATGAAGCGGTCGAACCCGATCCAGCCGCCGGCGCGTTCCACGGCGCGGGCGATCAGGGCATCGAGGGCGATGGGTAAACTGTTCGTCGTCTTTGTCGTCACCCCCCGATTCTCCCTTCTCTGTCCGCATGAGCACAGCACCGCTTTCCGCAGGCCCCCGCACCGTCCTCGTCACGGGTGCGGGCCGCCGGCTGGGGCGCGAGATTGCGCTGGCGCTGGCCACGGGGGGCTGGCAGGTGGCGGTGCACTACCGCAGCTCTCGCATCGAGGCCGAGCAAACGTCGGCCGAATGCGCGGCGCTCTCGGGCAAATCGGCCGCCTTCGAGGCCGACTTGCTCGACGAAGGCGCCACCCGTGCCTTGCTGCCGCGAGTGGCGGCGCATTTCCACGGGGTCGATGCGGTGGTCCACAGTGCGGCGCTCTTCGAGCATGACGACGCGGCCAGCTTCAGCTATGCGCTCATGGAGCGCCATGCGCGCAGCAACACCGGCGCCGCCATTCTGCTGGCACAGGCGCTGCGCGACCACCTGGCGCTGCGCGATGCGCAAGGCGCGGTGGTTCACCTGCTCGACCAGAAGCTCTGGAACCCCAACCCCGACTTCCTGAGCTACACGCTCTCCAAAGCCGCGCTGGAAGCCGCCACGCCCATGCTGGCGCTGGCGCTGGCGCCGCGCGTGCGGGTGGTCGGCGTGGCGCCGGGCCTCACGCTTTCGAGCCACATGCTGGACGACGAAAAGTTTGCCCAGCTGCACAAGCTGTCGCCGCTGGGCCGCTCTTCCACGCCGGCCGACGTGGTCGCCACGGTGAAATTTGCGCTGGAGAACAACTCGATCACCGGCACCACGCTGCTGGTGGACGGCGGCCAGCACCTGATGAGATTCGAGCGCGATTTCTCGCTCATGTGAGCACCACAACACCATGTCTTCCATACCGCACGGCCACCAGACCCTCACCCTCCAGGGGCTGCGCTTCGACGCCAACCTGGGCATCCTCGAGCAGGAAAAGCGGGCGCCTCAGCCGATCCTGGTCGATGCCGAGCTCAACCTCGGCCCGCAGCCGCTGCTGCCGCAGGACGACGACATCTTTCATGTGCTGGACTACCGCAAGGTGCGCCGCATCATCATCGACGAGTGCACTGCCGAGCATGTGAACCTGCTCGAAAGCCTGATCGGCAAGCTCGCGCAGCGGCTGCTGCAGCTGCCCGGCGTGCGCGGCGTGCGGGTGAAGATTGCCAAGCTCGAAATCTTCGACGACTGCGAGGTGGCAATCCGCATCGAAGCCGGGGAATGGTGATCCAAGGCAAAATCGGGGGTCTTCCCCTCGTTTGACTGAAGTAGCTCACCAATGAACGCCGTCTGGATCGACGAGGCGCCCGTCGCCGGCGCCGCCACCACCAATTCCCTGAAGATCGAGCGCGAAACCCACAAGCTCGAAAAGCGCCTGTGCCGCGAGGTCGGCCGCGCCATCGTCGACTACAACATGATCGAAGAGGGCGACAAGGTCATGGTGTGCGTCTCGGGCGGGAAGGACAGCTACGCCATGCTGGACATCCTGCTCAAGCTGAAGGCGCGGGCGCCGATCCACTTCGACATCGTCGCGGTGAACCTCGACCAGAAGCAGCCCGGCTTTCCGGAAGAAGTGCTGCCCAAGTACCTGAGCGAGCTCGGCGTCGCCTTTCACATCGAGAACCAGGACACCTACAGCATCGTCAAGCGCGTGATCCCCGAGGGCAAGACGACCTGCGGCCTGTGCAGCCGCCTGCGCCGCGGCATCCTGTACCGCGTGGCGGACGAACTCGGTGCCACCAAGGTGGCACTCGGCCACCACCGCGACGACATGCTGCAGACCTTCTTCCTCAACATGTTCTTCGCGGGCAAGCTCAAGAGCATGCCGCCAAAGCTGGTGAGCGACGACGGCAAGCACATCGTCATCCGCCCCCTCGCCTACGTGGCCGAGAAAGACCTGGTGCGCTGGGCGCAGCACCGCGAATTCCCGATCATTCCGTGCACCCTGTGCGGCAGCCAGGAAAACCTGCAGCGCAAGCAGGTCGGCGAAATGCTGCGCGAGTGGGACAGGAAGTACCCCGGCCGCGTGGAAAACATGTTCACCGCGCTGCAGAACGTGGTGCCTTCGCACCTGCTGGACGGAACGCGGCACGACTTCAAGGGTCTGAAAGCGACGGGCGTGGCTGACGAAGACGGCGACAAGGCCTTCGACGCGCCCTCTTTCGACTTGCTCTCCCAGGCACCCGCAGCCCTGCGCATTCTTCAGGGCTGAACCGGCAACCCAGGGAATTTTGGGCCACGCAGCCCGGAGACCCTCATGAAACGTGCGTTCTTTGCTCTCTTTTTGGCAGCAACGCTGAGCGGCTGCGCCACCTCCTGGGTGGTGGACAGCGATGTGAAGAGCTTTTCTTCGCTGCCCACGATGCCATCGGGCGCCACCTACCGCTTCGAACGCCTGCCTTCGCAGCAGGCCGACGCCGCACGGCAGGAATCTCTGGAAGCAATGGCCGCCGCGGCGCTCGAAAAGGTGGGCCTGCGCCGCGACGATGCCCGCCCGACCTACAGTGCGCAAATCGGCGCGCGCGTGACGGCCGGCCTTTCGCCGTGGGCGGACCCATGGCTCTTCGACGGCCCGTGGGGTTATGGAGGTTATGGCGGCTATGGTTACCACGGCTACGCCCGCCGCTGGTATGGCGGCGGCTGGTACGGCGGCCCGGCCTTCATGCCGCCGGCGGCCAACCCCTGGTACGAGCGCGAAGTGAGCATCGTGCTGCGCGACATCGGCTCGAACCGCGTGGTCTATGAAACGCGGGCCCGCAACGACGGGCCGTACAACGCGAGCGCGGCCATCTTGCCGGTGATGTTCGATGCCGCGCTCCAAGGGTTTCCGAATCCGCCGCAGGGCGAGCGCCGGGTGAACATCGAGCTGCCCACGGCAAAGAAATGACGCGCTTCTAGAATCCCGCCGGATGGAAGAAATTACCCGTTTGATTGCCGTTCGCCATGGCGAGACCGCCTGGAACGTCGACACGCGCATTCAAGGCCAGCTCGACATCGGGCTCAACGCCACCGGCCTGTGGCAGGCCAAGCGCGTGGGGCAGGCGCTGGCGGACGAGGACATTGGCGTGATCTACGCGAGCGACCTCTCGCGCGCCTGGCAGACCGCGCAGGAAATTGCAAAACCCCACGGCCTCACGGTGCTGCCCGAACCCGGCCTGCGCGAACGCGCCTTCGGCCGCTTCGAGGGCATGAGCTTTGCGGAGATCGAGGCGACGCTCCCCGAGCAGGCCAGGCGCTGGCGCGAGCGCGACCCCGAGTTCGAGCCCGAAGGCGGCGAGAGCCTGCTGGTTTTTCGCGATCGCGTGACGCGCATCGCATCGAAGCTCGCCGCCCGCCACCCGGGCCAGCTGGTTACGCTGGTGGCCCATGGCGGGGTGATGGACGTGCTCTACCGCGCCGCCACCCGCCAGGAGCTTCAGGCGCCGCGCACCTGGCAGCTCGGCAATGCGGCCATCAACCGCATGCTGTGGACAGCCGAGGGCTTCAGCCTGGTCGGCTGGAGCGACACCGCCCACTTGGCGGCGGACGACGACGTCCTCGACGAAACGACCACCTAGGCGTGCGATGCCGTGCCGTGCGCCGCGGCGGCTTCGGCCTTTGCTTCGCCCGGCAGGTCGACCATCGGCCCGGTGCCGCTGTAGCGGTCGAGCGCCAGGTAGATGGCGGGCGTGATGTAGAGCGTGATCACCTGCGAGAAGATCAGCCCGCCCACCACGGCCACGCCCAGCGGCTGGCGCAGTTCGGCACCAGCACCCAGCCCCAGCGCAAGCGGCAGTGCGCCCATCAGCGCGGCCAGCGTGGTCATGAGAATCGGACGGAAGCGCAGCCGGCAGGCCTCGCGGATGGCGTCGACCGGCTTCATGCCTTCGGTGCGCTGCGCGTCGAGCGCGAAGTCGATCATCATGATCGCGTTCTTCTTCACGATGCCGATCAGGAGCAGGATGCCGATGGTCGCGATCAGCGTCAGGTCGAAGCCGAATATCTTCAGCGAGATCAACGCACCCACCGCCGCGGACGGCAGCCCGGCCAGGATGGTCAGCGGGTGGATGTAGCTTTCGTACAGCACGCCCAGCAGCACGTAGATGACCAGCACGGCCAGCACCAGCAGCACGGCCTGGCTCGATTGCGAACTCTGGAACACCGCCGCATCACCGCCATAGGTGGTGATGATCGACTGCGGCATCTTCAGCTCTTCCTTGAACTGGTCGATCTTCGCGGTCGCGTTGCCCAGCGGCACATCAGGCGCGAGGTTGAACGACACCGTCACCGCCTGCAGCTGGCCCTGGTGGTTGACCGAGGTCGGCCCCACCGTGCGCTTGACGGTCGAGAAGGCCGAGAGCGGCACCAGCCGCCCCGTGGTGCTGCGCACCGAGAGGCGCGAAACATCGTCCTCGAACTGCCGGTCGCTGTCCGCGGCCGAGAGAATCACCTGGTAGGTGTTGCTCGCGCCGTAGATGCTGCCGATCTGCCGGTCGCCGTAGGCGTTGTAGAGCGCCAGGCGCAGGTCACCCACCGCAACGCCGAGCACGCCGGCCTTGTCCCGATCGATTTCGAGCGTGGCCTGCAGGCCGCGGTTCTGCGAGTCGCTGGTCACGTCGCGGAAGACAGGGTCGGCGCGCATGCGCTCCATGAGCCGCGTGGACCACGGCACCACTTCGCCGGCGTTCACGCTTTGCAAGGTGTATTGGAAGCGCGCCTTGCTCTGGCGACCGCCCAGGCGCAGGTTCTGCACCGGCTGCATGTAGACCGCAATGCCCGGAATCTCGCGAAAGCGCTGGCGCAGCGATTCGAGCACCTTGGCCATCTTGGGGCGCTCGCTGCGGGGCTTGAGAACGGCGAAAAGACGGCCCGAGTTCTGCGTGGCGGTCGGGCCGCCCACGCCGACGAATGAGCTCACGTAGGCCACGCTCGGGTCGGCCTGGAGCGAAGCGGCCACGCGCTCCTGCAGCGCATTCATGGCGGTGAATGAAATATCTTCAGCCGCTTCGGTGGTGATCTGGATCTGGCCGATGTCTTCTTCGGGGAAGAAGCCCTTCGGAATGGAAATGAACAGCCAGGCCGTGACGACGAACGTGGCGCCGGCGACCAGCAGCATCAGCGTGCGATGGCCAAGGGTCCAGTCGAGCGTTCGCATATAGGTGCCGTGCACCCAGCGGTAGCCGCGCTCGAAGGCACGGCCAATGGCGGTTCCGGGTTCCGGATGCTCTTCTTCGTGGTCGATTGCGCCTTCGGGCCGCGGCGTGTGCTTGAGCAGCCGGCTCGCGAGCATCGGCACCAGCGTGAGCGACACCACGGCCGACACCAGCACGGCCAGCGCCACCACCACCGCGAACTCGTGGAACAGCAGGCCGATCACGCCTGGCATGAAGAAGATGGGAATGAACACCGCCACCAGCGAGATCGAGATCGAGATGATGGTGAAGCCCACTTCGCGCGCACCGCGCAGCGCCGCCGCGAACGGCTCCATGCCCTTCTCGACGTAGCGCATGATGTTTTCGAGCACCACGATGGCGTCGTCCACCACCAGGCCCACGGCCAGCGTGATGCCGAGCAGCGACACGTTGTCCAGGCTGTAGCCGAAGGCATACAGCAGCGCCACCGCGCCGATGAGCGAGATGGGAATGGTGACGGCCGGAATCAGCGTGGCCACCAGCCGGTGCAGGAACAGGAAGATCACCATGACCACCAGCGCGATGGTGCCCAGCAGCGTGAGCTGCACGTCGTGCACCGCCTCGCGGATGGACAGCGAGCGGTCGTTCACCATGTGGATCTCGACCGATTGCGGAAGCTCCGCCTTGAAGCGCGGAATGAGTGCGCGCACCGCATCCACCACCTCCACGGTATTGGCATTCGGCTGCCGCTGCACAGCCAGCGAAATGGAGCTCTGGCCGTTGAAGCTGCTCGCGGTCTTGACCGACTCGAAGCTGTCTTCGATGGTGGCCACTTCGTCGAGCCGCACCGGGGCGCCGTTGCGCTGGCCGATGATCAGCTTGGCGAAGTCTTCGGCCTTCGTGAGTTGCCGGTTGGCCTGGATGGTGAGGGTCTGGCGCGGACCGTCGAGCGTGCCGACCGGCGTGTTGGCGTTGGCCGAATTCACCGCCCTGGCGAGCTCGTCGAGCGTGATGTTGCGGGCGTTCAGCAGATCGGCATTGGCCTTGATGCGCACCGCGAAGGCCTTGCGCCCGTACACGGCCACCTGCGCCACGCCGTCGATGGTGGAGAGCGTGGGCGAGATCAGGTTCTCGGCATAGTCGTTGAGCTCCGAGGGGTTCATCGACGGCGAAATGAGCGCGATGAACAGCACCGGCGCATCGGCCGGATTCACCTTGCGGTACGAAGGCAGTTGCGTGAGCTCTTGCGGCAACTGGCGCTGGGCGCGCAGCAGCGCGGCCTGCACGTCGACGGCGGCGGCATCGATGTCGCGGCTGCTCACGAACTCGAGCGTGATCGAACTCACGCCCTGGGTGTTGACCGAGCTGATGGTCTGCAGGCCCGGAATGGTCGAGAACTGCTTCTCGAGCGGCAGCGCCACCGAAGAGGCCATGGTGTCGGGGCTTGCCCCCGGCAACTGGGCGTTCACGTTGATGACCGGTGTGTTGTAGCTCGGCAGCGCGGCGACCGGAATGCTGAAATACGCAAAGATGCCCGCCACCACCACTGCGGCGGACAACAGCACCGTCATGGCGGGACGGCGGATGCACAGCTCCGAGATGTTCATGCGCGTTCCCGCGGGGTCTTGACGTCCGACGAGGCCGCGCTGCCCGGCGTGACGCCGGTCGTGCCCGCCGGGGCGGCCTTTGCGTCGACGCGGACCTTGCCGCCCGGGCGCACGTTCTGGCTGCCCTCGATGACCACCTGCTCACCCGGCTCGACGCCGCTCACCGCCACCTTCGTGCCGAAGGTATAGAGCACCTGGACTTTGCGGCGCGCCGCGGTGCCGGCCTGGTCCACCACGTAGAGCGAGGCGCCGTCGGGCAGCATCATGAGCGCCGCGGCCGGTACCACGGTGGCGCCTGCGAGCGTGCGCACCGTGATGCGCGTGCCCACGAACTGGCCGGGCCACAGGCTCTGGTCGGCGTTGTCGAACACCGCCTTCGCGCGCACGGTGCCGATCTGCGGGTCGACCGTGTTGTCGACGAAATTGAGCACCCCGCTCAGCGGCTCGCGCCGGCCGGTCACGAGCGCCTCGACCTTGGCGCGGCTGCGCGCGGCGGCCAGCAGGTCCTGCAGATTGGCCTCGGGCACAGGGAAGCTCACCGCAATGGGATCGAGCTGCGTGATGGTGACGAGGGACAGCGTGGGCTGCACCAGCGTGCCCGGATAGATGTTGACGGCGCCGATGCGCCCCGCAATGGGCGCACGCAGCGTGGCATAGCCCAGCGCCACTTGCGCCGACTGCACCGCGGCGCGGTCGGCCGCCACCGCGGCGCGCTGCGCCTCGAGCTGCGACAGCGTGGCGTCGGTGGCGCTCTTCGAAATGAAGTTCTGCGCCAGCAGTTCCTGGCTGCGCTTGTACTGGCGCTCCAGGTCGGCCAGCGTGGCCTCGTCGCGCTTCTGCTGTGCGCGGGCGCGGGCCAGGTTGGCCTGGTCATTGCGGTCGTCCAGCGTGAAGAGCAACTGGCCCTCCTTGACGAACTGCCCTTCCTTCACGTGCACCGCCGCCACGGTATTGGTGACCTGCGGCCGGAGATCGACGCTGTTGAGGGACACCACGCTGCCGTTGACCTGGACCGTGACCGGCACGTCCTGCCGTACGGCGGTTGCGAGCGTTACCAGTGCCGGCGGCGCGCCGTCGGCGGGTGCCGCGCCCTTGGCGCCCGCGGCGGCCTTGGCATTGCCTGCGGCAAGCCGATCGCCAGATCCGCTCCACCACCATCCCGCGGCGGCTACGATCGACACACCTGCAAGGGCGAAGACGAGTTTTTTCTTCATGGATTTTTTGTGCACTTTGGGCTGACAGCGGCTATTGGATCAGCGGCCAGTTCACAGTGTCGACGGGTACCGTAAAGATAAGTAAAGCGGCAACGCAATGGCCGTGCACAACCCCGCTGTGGCAGGCGCAAGGCCGAATTCAACCTCGCCGCTAAAATCGCCGCTCCACAGCCTCTGGATATACCCCATGAACCGCTGCAAGAAACCCACGAATGCTCTCACTTTCATAGCGCTTTGCACAGTAGCTGCAAGCCTTTTTTCCATTGACGCGGCGGCCCAGGCCGACATTCCCCGGCCGCAGACGCAGAACGAATCGCTCGTAGGCGGCCGTACGTTCCCGATCGGCACGCTGCGCGGCAAGTTCATGGTGATCGACGGGGTCGACGTCGAACTCGACGGCAAGCCTGACCGAATGGCGCCGGGCGGACGCATCCGCAGCGCCCAGAACATGCTGGTCATGTCGAGTGCCATCACGGGTCAGAAATTCCTGGTCAATTACACGCGTGACGCAGCAGGCCTGCTGCGCGAGGTCTGGATCCTGACGCCCGACGAAGCCGTTGCCAGGCGCGAATCGCTCGACAAGCCGCTCTTGAACATCTGGCCGTTCACCACGAACGACACCGTCAACACGCAATAAAAATGCCAGCGGGCCCTCGCCCGCCGCGCTTCCGGACGCCGCGCGCGTCCGGTATTCCGCCTTCCCGCTCGGGAGGGCAAGAGAGCACCCCATGAGCAAAAAAGTCTTTATCAAAACCTTCGGCTGCCAGATGAACGAGTACGACTCGGACAAGATGGCCGATGTGCTGAACGCCGCGCAGGGCTACGAGCCCACCCAGAACGTGGACGAGGCCGACCTGATCCTGTTCAACACCTGCTCGGTGCGCGAAAAGGCCCAGGAGAAGGTGTTCTCCGACCTGGGCCGCGTGAAGCACCTGAAGGCCAAGGGCGTGAAGATCGGCGTGGGCGGCTGCGTGGCCAGCCAGGAGGGCGATGCCATCATCGCGCGCGCGCCTTACGTCGACATCGTGTTCGGCCCGCAAACGCTGCACCGCCTGCCCGAAATGCTGAACGACCGCGAGCGGCTCGACCGCCCGCAGGTGGACATCAGCTTTCCCGAGATCGAGAAGTTCGACCACCTGCCGCCCGCACGGGTGGAGGGCGCTACGGCGTTCGTGTCGATCATGGAAGGCTGCTCCAAATACTGCAGCTACTGCGTGGTGCCCTACACCCGCGGCGAGGAAGTGAACCGCCCGCTGGACGACGTGCTGGTGGAGATTGCCGGCCTGGCCGACCAGGGCGTGCGCGAGGTCACGCTGCTGGGGCAGAACGTGAACGCCTACCGCGGCCGCATGGGCGATACGGCTGAGATTGCCGACTTTGCCCTGCTCATCGAGTACGTTGCAGAGATTCCCGGCATCGAGCGCATCCGCTACACGACCAGCCACCCGAACGAGTTCACCCCACGGCTGATCGAGGCCTACGCCAAGGTGCCGCAGCTCGTGAGCCACCTGCACCTGCCCGTGCAGCACGGCAGCGACCGCATCCTGATGGCGATGAAGCGCGGCTACACCGCCATGGAATACAAGAGCACGGTGCGCAAGCTGCGCGCCATCCGGCCCGAGCTTGCGCTCTCCAGCGACTTCATCGTCGGCTTCCCGGGCGAGACCGACGAAGACTTTGCCAAGATGATGAAGCTGATCGACGACTGCCAGTTCGACAACAGCTTCAGCTTCATCTTCAGTCCGCGCCCTGGCACGCCGGCCGCGGCGCTGCACGACGACACGCCGCATGCGGTGAAGCTTGCGCGCCTGCAAACGCTGCAGCGCGTGATCGACGGCAACGTGCGCCGCTTCGGCGACGCGCTCGTAGGCACCACGCAGCGCGTGCTGGTCGAAGGCGCTTCGCGCAAGGACGCGAACGAACTGATGGGCCGCACGGAGTGCAACCGCGTGGTCAACTTCGAAGGCGATGCACGGCTCGTCGGGCAGATGGCCGACCTGCGCATCACGCGCTCGCTCGCCTACACGCTGCGCGGCGAAGTGGCCACGCGCGAAACGTCGACGGCGCCGGCTCCGGCCGCGCTCGCCGCCTGATGGCGAAGCGGCCATCGACGCGGGGCTCGTTCCAGCAGCTCCTTCTTTTCGCATTCCTGCTCATCACCGCCTTGCTGGTGGGCGTGGTGCTGCGCTCGGTTTTCCAGTACGACGCGCTCATGAGCCAGAGCCGCGATGCGGCCGCCCGTGCGCTGCGGCTCTCGGGCGCGGCCCAGTCGCTGGCCGAGCGCAGCGCGGCCATGGAGCGCGCCGGGCGCCAGTCGCTGGTGCTGAACGATGCCGTGCTGCGGCGCCGCTTCGACGATGCCGCGCGTGAAGCGCACCAGGTGCTCGAACGGCTCGAGAACAACGGCCTTGCGCCGGCGGGCATCCAGATGTGGCGCGCCCAGCTCGGCGTGATCGAAGGCCTGATGAGCGGAAGCGCCGACAGCGCCCTCTCGCGCGAAAGCACCATGGCCATGCAGTTCCGCGAACTCGATTCGCTGAACACCAACCTGGCGCAGCAAGCGCAGTTCCTCATCGAAACGCAGAACGATGCGCTGGCCAAGCGCATCGAGAACGCGCGCCGCCGCCTCATGCGCGAGGTGATCGCCGCCAGCGTGCTCGCCGTGTCTCTGGCCTTGGCTTTCGGCATCTGGCTTGCGCGCCCGTTCAAGCGGCTGGAGCACGCCATCGTCGGCCTCGGGCAAAACCGGCTCGACGAGCCGATCGACATTCGCGGACCGGCGGACATTCGGCGCGTGTCTCAGCAGCTCGAATGGCTGCGCTTGCGCCTGACCGAACTGGACGCCGACAAGGCGCGCTTCCTGCGCCATGTATCGCACGAGCTGAAAACGCCGCTGGCCGCGCTGAGGGAAGGTGTCTCGCTGCTCGAAGACGGTGTGACCGGGCCGCTCAACCCGGCCCAGCTTGAAGTGGCGCAAATCCTGAACCAGAACACCGTCTCGCTGCAGGGCCAGATCGAGGCATTGCTGCGCTTCAATGCCGCGGCCTTCGAGGCGCGCGAGCTGCGCCGGGAACGCACCGAGCTGCTGCCGCTGATCGAGGAACAGATCGAGGCGCAGCGCCTGCAGTGGCAAGCGCACGGCCTGCGCGTACGCGCAGAGGGCGAACCGCTCACGGTCACGGTGGACCGCACCAAGCTCGGCACCGCCATTGCAAACCTGCTGTCCAATGCCATCCGCTATTCGGCGCGCGGCGGAGTCATCAATATCGTGGTGTCGAGCACGCCGGATTCGGCCTGCATCGATGTCAATGACGCCGGCCCGGGTATTGCCGAAAGCGACCGCGACCGCATTTTCGAGCCGTTCTACCGGGGCGAACGCCAACCCGAGCATGCGGTCAAGGGCACCGGCATCGGCCTTTCCATCGTGCAGGAGTACATTGCTGCCCATGGGGGCCGCATCACCCTGCAGCCGAGCGGGCCTGGCGCGCGTTTTCGCATCGAACTGCCGCGCACGGCCTGATCCCGGATCCAGCCTCCAGAACAACCCACCGCGAATCCTTCGTGAAGCCTCCGGGCATCCACCTGAAACACTGCCTTTTGTCTTTCCTTCGTCGATCCATGTCTTTTTCGTTCGTCCGCAGTTCGACCTTCTCCGGGGCGATGGCCGTGCCTTTCGTCCTGCTGCTGGCCGCCTGCGCGACGCAACCCGAACCCCCGGCCGAGGCCACCGCCCTGCCGCCGCCGCCCGTGGTGCCGCGCGTGATGCCCGTGGAGGCCGAGCCCAAGGCGCCGGCCACGCAGCCGGCATCGCTCTTCACATTGATGACTCAAGGCCCTGTGGCGGCGATGCTGGCCTATGCCGACAAGGTGCGTCCGCTGGGCGGTGCCGAACTGAGCGCCGAGATCACCCGCGCCGGCGATCCGGGCGATTCGCCCAGCGCACAGATGCAGCTGGCGCTGCTGCTTGCGCAGACGCGCGTGCCGGCCGACCTGGCGCGCGCCCTTGGGCTGATGCAGCGCGTGGCGGCCAACCCCTCGCCCGAGGCGCAGCCGCTGCAGCCGCTCGCGCGCGCGCTGGCCGCGCGCTACGTGGAGCAACGCCGCGTCGAGGACGACCGCGACAAGCAGGTGCAGCAGCTGCGCGAAAGCCAGCGCCGCATCGACCAGCTGAACGACCGCATCGAAGCGCTGCGCGCCATCGAACGCAGCTTCGCGCGCCCGAACGCGCCGGCACCCACCCTGCCCCCACCCAACGGCACCAAGCCCACCCCATGAACATCCAGCGGCTGCAGAAAGAGGTTCTTCGATGAGCACGACCGGCGCGCGCCTGCTGGTGGTGGACGACGATCCGGACATGCTGCGGCTGCTCTCGATGCGGCTGAGTTCGGTCGGCTACCAGGTCACTGCCGTGACCTCGGCCGAAACCGCGCTCACCCAGCTCGAGATCGAGCATCCGCAACTGGTACTCAGCGACGTACGGCTGCCCGGCCGCGACGGGCTCCAGTTGTTCGATGAAATAAGAAAGCGCCACCCCTCGCTGCCGGTGATCCTGCTCACCGCCCACGGCACCATTCCGGATGCGGTCGAGGCCACGGCGCGCGGCGTGTTCACTTATCTCACCAAGCCGTATGACGGCCGCGAGCTGCTCGACAAGATCGCCCAGGCGCTGGCGCTCGGCGCCCCGGCCAGCACGCCCGCCAAGGCCGGCGACGAAAGCTGGCGCGCCGAAATCGTGAGCCGCAGCAACCGCATGTCCGAACTGCTGGCCGAAGCGCGCATGGTCGCCAAGTCGGACGCCTCGGTGCTTTTGCGCGGAGACAGCGGCGCCGGCAAGGAGCTGCTGGCGCGTGCCATTCACCGCGCGAGCGCTCGCGCCGACAAGCCCTTCGTGGCCGTCAATTGCGGCGCCATTCCCGAGGCGCTGCTCGAGTCGGAACTGTTCGGCCACATGAAGGGCGCCTTCACCGACGCGCACGCCAACCACAAGGGCCTGTTCCAGCAGGCCGACGGCGGCACGCTGCTGCTGGACGAAATCGGCGACATGCCGCCCGCGCTGCAGGTCAAGCTGCTGCGGGTGCTGCAGGAGCGCGCGGTACGGCCGCTGGGCGCCAGCCAGTCGATCGAGGTCGACGTGCGCATCATCTCGGCCACCCACCGCGACCTGGACGCGGCCATGGAAGCGGGCCAGTTCCGCGAGGACCTTTATTACCGCCTGAACGTGGTCACGCTCACGCTGCCGCCGTTGTCGGCCCGGCGCGAGGACATTCCGCTCCTGGCCAACCACTTCCTGCAGAAGCTGTCGACCAAGTACGGCAAGCGCCTGTCCGGCTTCGCGCCCGAGGCACTGAAGGCGCTGGCCACCGCCGCCTGGCCGGGCAACGTGCGGCAGCTCTACAACGTGGTGGAGCAGGTTTGCGCGCTGTCGAGCTCGCCGCTCATTCCGCTGGCGCTGGTGCAGCGGGCACTGCGGGTGCCGACGGTCGAGGTCCAGACCTATGCCGAGGCCAAGCAGCGTTTCGAGCGCGACTACCTGGTCGGGCTGCTCAAACTGACCGACGGCAACGTGGCCGACGCGGCCCGCCTGGCCGACCGAAATCGCACCGAGTTCTATCGCCTGCTGCAAAAGCACGAACTCACCCCGGGCCACTTCAAGGCCGACCCTGTCGCTCCGGGCAGCGAGCCTGTCGCTGACTAGCGACGGCGCTAAGCTGTTGATTTAAAAGGCTCTTTTCCGCCAGCCTCCCAGGCTTGTCGGGATTCGGCGACAAAAACAGGGGTTTCGGAGCCTCCCAACCGGTTCCAACCCCGAAAATCGCATCCAGATCGCGCTAAGTTGTTGATCTGAAAGCGTTTTTTCATCCTGGCACAGGGTTTGCCCCTGTACAGGCATGACAGCACTCAACAGCCCATCTTTCGCACTGCGCCAGCAGCGCGACGGCCTGCGTCAAAAGCAGTTTTCCCCCGTGCGGCCCCGTGCCGCCGGTCATTCGCTGGCCGCGCTCGCAAGCGCAGGCGGCGCCGAACCGGATTGCGTGGTCAAGCGCTTTCCTGCCATTGGCGACACCCCTTCCCTCGACAAGCAACGTTGGTAAATCACACATGAAGCCGAACGACTTCTCCCAACTGAACGTGCTGACCGAAGCCGACTTTTCGCACCGCAGCCCGGTGCGTGAAGAACGCCACCCTAATTCCGTGACCGCTCCGCCGGTCAACCGCGGCTCCATGGCGCCCCGCCCCTGGCGCGGTTTCTGGAACAGCATCGGCACCGCCTTGCTGGTCAAGCTCGGCGCCGGCGGCAAGCCGGAAAGCCAAACCGCCGAAGCCGGCGAACAGGTCAAGCAGCCGTGGCAGCGCGCCGCGGCGCAGCGCCGCTTCGCCTTCATGGCGCTCACGCTGCTGAGCACCGTGATCGCCTCTGCGCTGTTTGCCGGCGTGCAGCCCGACTACGACAACATCTGGCTCGAATACGGCCAGATCGGCCTGTACGGCCTGCTTTCGGGCTGGGTCGTCACCGGTTTTGTCACGGCGCTCATGGGCTTCTATGTCTCGGTGCGCGGTGACAAGCACGCCCTGTCGGTCAAGCAGGTGGCCCACCACCCGATGAACCCCGAGGCACGCACCGCCATCATCATGCCGATCTGCAACGAAGACGTTGCCACGGTGTTCGCAGGCCTGCGCGCTACCTGCGAATCGGTCGCGGCCACCGGCCATGCCAAGCAGTTCGACGTGTTCGTGCTGTCCGACAGCTACAGCCCCGAAACCGCCGCCGCCGAGCGCGCCGCCTGGGAAGACCTTCGCGCCGCACTGGCCGACAGCCCGAACCAGCCACAGGTCGAGGTGTACTACCGCCTGCGCACCCGCCGCACGCACCGCAAGGCCGGCAACGTGGCCGACTTCTGCCGCCGCTGGGGCAAGGACTACCGCTACATGGTGGTGCTCGACGCCGACTCCGTGATGAGCGGCGACTGCCTGACCTCAATGGTCAAGCTGATGGAAGCCAACCCCACCGCCGGCATCATCCAGACCGCCACGCAGGCCATCGGCCACGTGACGCTGCATGCCCGCGCGCAGCAATTCGCCTCCCGCGTGACGGGCCGCCTGTTCACGCTGGGCATGCAGTTCTGGCAACTGGGCGAATCGCACTACTGGGGCCACAACGCGATCATCCGCGTCGAGCCCTTCATGAAGCACTGCGCTCTGGCCCCTATCAAGGGCACCGGCGGCATGTCGGGCGGCATCATGTCGCACGACTTCGTCGAAGCCGCGCTGATGCGCCGCGCGGGCTACAACGTGTGGCTCTGCGCCGACCTGGTCGGCAGCTACGAGCAGCAACCGCCGGACCTGCTGGCCGAACTCCAGCGCGACCGCCGCTGGTGCCAGGGCAACCTGCAAAACGCCCGCCTGATGGCCGAACCCGGCATTCACCCGGTGCACCGCGCAATGTTCGTGACCGGCACCATGGCTTATGTCTCGGCACCGCTGTGGCTCGCTTTCCTGACGCTGGGCACCGCGCTGTGGCTAAGCGGCTCGAGCCTCATCTCCAGCTGGAGCGTGCTGCCAGCGGAACTGGCCGGCCTGTGGATCTGGACCCTGTGCCTGTTGTTCCTGCCCCGCGTGCTCGGCATTGCCGCCGTGCTGATGCGCGGCGAGCAACGCCAGTACGGCGGCCTGTGGGGCCTGGTGAAGAGCTCGGTGCTCGAAAGCGCCCTGGCCATCGTGCAGGCGCCGGTTCGCATGCTGGCCCACTCGCTGTTCGTGCTGGTTGCCCTCACCGGCATCAAGCTCGACTGGAAGTCGCCCCCGCGCGAAGCCGCTGCCGTGCCGTGGAAGGTTGCCGTGTCGCAGCTCGCTCCCATGAGCGTGGTGGTTGGTGCGCTGGCCCTGGGCGTTGCAATGATCGACCCGAGCGCGCTGATCTGGCTCATGCCCGTTGGCCTGCCGCTGCTGCTGGCAATTCCGCTCACGGTGCTGACCAGCCAGATCGCACTGGGCACGTCGCTGCGCGACCGCGGCTTCCTGTTGATTCCCGAAGAGTCGCGTTCGCCGGCCGTGCTGCGCCGCGCATGGATGCATGCGGTGCGCCTTGCGCGTCCCGCGGCACTGGCCACAGCCTGATGCGCTGAAGACACAGCCCTCCAAAAAAGCCGGCCTCAGGGTCGGCTTTTTTTATGGTGCGTGGCTAGAATCGCGCCTTCCTTTTTTCAACCCACGGATCCCTCGATCCCCTGGAGCGCCAAGTGCCCCGATTCGCCGTCACCACCCTCTGACGCCGACAACACCACTCGCTGGTCATGTCGGGCGCCTAGCTGCGTTCCCTCACTGACCAGGCACGGCCCGCTTCGGCCGCCGAGTCGATCTCTCTTCCAGCTTCGCTCCCGCACGTTGTCGGTTCTTCCTGATTTGCATCTGGAGAACAACGTGTTCCCTCTCTCTTCTCTTTCATCCGTTCCGCTGCTCAAGTACCCGCGTACTGCGCATCTGGAAGGCTCGCGCTTGCAGGCCGGCGACACCGACGATGGCCAGACGCCGTTGTCCGCGCTGCAGGGCCAGCATGTGGTCATCGAGGAAAAGCTCGATGGCGCCAATGCGGCCGTGTCGTTTACCTCCGGGGGCGAGCTGCTGCTGCAGTCGCGCGGCCACTATCTCGCGGGCGGTGCCGGCGAGCGCCAGTTCAACCTGTTCAAGCACTGGGCCGCCGCCCACGAGCCGACGCTGCTAGAGCGGCTCGAGGACCGCTATGTGATGTACGGTGAGTGGTGCTTTGCAAAGCACAGCTGCTGGTACGACCGGCTGCCCGCGTTCTTTCTGGAGTTCGACCTCTACGATCGCCAAGCGCAGTGCTTCCTGTCGACACCCGCACGGCACGCATTGCTCGACGGCAGCCCGGTACTTTCGGTACCCGTGCTCTACGAAGGCGAGATGCCGCACCAGGCGAAGGCACTGCGCTCGCTCGTGCGGCCATCGCTCGCGCGCAGCGCCGGCTGGAAAGTGGCCTTCGAACAGGCCGTGATGCAGGAAGGCCAGCCGCTCGAGCTCGTGCGGCAGCAGACCGACCTGTCCGACTTGGCTGAGGGCCTGTACCTCAAGACCGAGTCGCAGGGCGAGGTGACCGGCCGCTACAAGTGGGTGCGGCCTGATTTCGTGCAGACCATCCTCGACTCGGGCTCGCACCACAGCCGCCGGCCCGTGCTGCCCAACCAGCTCGCGCCAGGTGTCGACCTCTACGCGCCGACGCCGCAAGTGGGCTGGCACGACCTGGGGCTACGCACGCTCCGTGACCCCGCAGAACTGACAACAACAAGGAGGCCGCGATGACCTACGACGACTTGCGCGCACTGGCGCCGACGCCTCCGCAGGGCTACGACTGGGCCGAGTGCTGCGAACTGCTGCCGGCCCTGCTGCGCCTTGAAGAGACGCCGCAAGACCCGTACTACCACGCCGAAGGCAATGTCGGCATCCACACTCGCATGGTGCTGGACGCGCTGATGCAGGATCCGCATTACCAGCGCGCCGGCGCCGAAGGCCGCTTCGTGCTGTTCATGGCCTGCCTGCTGCACGACATCGCCAAGCCGGACACCACCGTGATCGACGAAGCCAGCGGCCGTATCGGCCAGCCGGGCCATTCGCGCCGCGGTTCGGTCGATGTGCGCGTGCTGATGTGGAAGGCCCGCGTGCCGTTCGCGCTGCGCGAAGCCGTATGCCGGATCATCGCGGTGCACCAGGTACCGTTCCATGCCTTTGCCTCGCGCAAGGGGGTGCGGCCCGAGTGGTTGGTGCACAAGCTCTCGTGGGAACTGAGCCTGCCCGACCTGTGCTGCGTGGCGCGCTGCGACATGCTCGGGCGCCACTGCGAGAAGCGCGCAGACAGCATGGCCGACATCGCGCTTTTCGAGGAATTGGCCCGGGAAGAAGGCTGCTGGGAAGGCCCTCGCCAAATGGCGGATGCCCACACGCGGCTGGCTTACTTCCGAGGCGCGGACACCAGTCCCGACTACCCGTTGTTCCAGGCTGCGGGTTCGCAGGTAACGGTGATGTGCGGCCTGCCCGCGAGCGGCAAGAACCACTGGGTGGCGCAGCACCGCAAGGGCTGGCCGGTCGTGTCGTTCGACGATGCGCGTGCCGAACTGGGGTTGAAGCACGGCGAGAACGACGGGCTGGCCGCGCACCATGCGGTCGATGGGGCCAAGGCGCTGCTGCGCAAGCAGGAGCGCTTCGTCTGGAACGCCACGCACCTGAGCCAGCAGATGCGCACCAAGACGCTGGACCTGCTCTGGGCGTATCACGCCCGGATCGAACTGGTGTACCTGGAGGTGCCGCATCCCGAGCTGATGCGCCGCAACCGCGAGCGCGACACCACGTTGTCGAACGCGGGCATCGAGCGGATGCTGCATCGCTGGGAGCTGCCGGCGCCCGTGGAGGCGCACGCGACGGTCTACGACGTGCAGACCTGAAAACGACGAAGCCCGCCGGGGAATGTCCCGGGCGGGCTTCTGTCTACCTATATATATGCGTGGGGCTCAGAACGGCAGCTTCGGACCCCCAGGGCCACCCATTCCGCCCATGCCTTTCATGCCGCCCATCTTCTTCATCATCTTCATGAGGCCGCCGCCCTTCATCTTCTTCATCATCCCCTGCATCTGCTCGAACTCGTTGAGCAGGCGGTTCACTTCCTGAACCTGCACGCCCGCGCCGGCCGCGATGCGGCGCTTGCGGGTGGCCTTGAGCAGTTCGGGCTTGCGGCGTTCCAGCGGCGTCATGCTCTGGATGATGCCTTCCTTGCGGCGGATGTCGCGCTCGGCGCGGGTCATGTCGGCTTCGGTGGCCTTGGCGGCCATCTGCTGCGGCAGCTTGTCCATCAGGCTCGACAGGCCGCCCATCTGCTTCATCTGCTGCAGCTGGCCGAGAAAGTCGTTCAGGTCGAAGCCCGCGCCGCTCTTGACCTTGGCCGCGAGCTTCTGCGCCGCCGCCACGTCGACGCCGGCCGTGACCTGCTCGACCAGCGCAACGATGTCGCCCATGCCCAGGATGCGGCCGGCGTGGCGCTCGGCGTCGAACACCTCGAGCCCGTCGATCTTTTCGCTCGTGCCGGCAAACTTGATCGGCACGCCTGTGACTTGGCGCACCGACAGCGCCGCGCCGCCGCGCGAATCGCCGTCGGTTTTGGTCAGGATGATGCCGGTGAGCGGCAGCGCGTCCTTGAAGGCCTTGGCGGTGTTGATCGCATCCTGGCCCTGCATCGCATCGACCACGAACAGCGTTTCGACGGGGTCGAGCGCGCCGTGCAGCTGCTTGATTTCGGTCATCAGCACTTCGTCGATGGCGAGGCGGCCGGCCGTGTCGACCAGCAGCACATCGAAGAAATGGCGCTTGGCATGGTCGAGCGCGGCGCGTGCAATGTCGAGCGGCTTCTGGTCCGGCGTGCTCGGGAACCATTCGGCACCGGCCTGCTTGGTGACCATCTTGAGCTGCTCGATGGCGGCGGGCCGGTAGACGTCGCCCGACACGGTCAGCACCTTTTTCTTGCGCTTTTCGATCAGGTGCTTGGCCAGCTTGGCGGTGGTGGTGGTCTTGCCCGCGCCCTGCAGGCCGGCCATCAGAATGACTGCCGGCGGCTGGGCCGCAAGGTTGATGTCGGACACGCCCTCGCCCATGGTGGCGGCGAGTTCGCGGTTGACGATGCCGACCAGCGCCTGGCCCGGCTTGAGCGAACCCAGCACTTCCTGGCCGAGCGACTTTTCCTTGACGCGGGCGACGAAGTCGCGCACCACGGGTAGCGCTACGTCGGCCTCGAGCAATGCCATGCGCACTTCGCGCAGCATGTCCTGCACGTTGCTTTCGGTAATGCGCGCCTGGCCGCTCATCGTCTTGACGAGGCGGGAGAACTTTTCTGAGAGGGCGGTGGCCATGGAAGAAATGCCTTGCTGCCCGCCGGGGCGGGTCATTGGGAAGTCGTAACTGATGTGAGTGTCGGCCGCCTGCGCCCATTCGCGAAACGCCGCCAGACCGGCTTTGCCGAACCGCAGGTGTTGCCCCCGGCAGCGGGTTGGCGATGCGCCACGATGTGCGCGAAGACTGGGGGCGAGCCTATTACACTCGTGCAATGATTTTAGCGATCCCCTCCCCACTTGCCGTGGCGCTGGGCATCGCCACCGCGGCTGCCTACGGATTTGCCGCCGCCGCGGGCGCCCGCCTGAGCCGAAAAGCCACCCAATGGGCGTTGGGACTCGCATGGCTGCTGCATGCCGCGGTGCTTGCCCATGGCCTGATCGGCAGCGAGCCGCGCTTCGGCTTTGCGCCGGCGCTCTCCGTCACGGCATGGCTGGTGCTTACCGTCTACGCGGTCGAAAGCCGCATGTACCCGCAACTGAAAGTTCGGCGGGCGCTGGCTTGGCTAGGCGCGGCCGCGGTGGTGCTGGCCGTTCTGTTTCCCGGCACGCCGCTGCACGTTTCGGCATCGCCCTGGCTACCGCTGCACCTGGCGCTCGGAATTGCGTCCTATGGTTTGTTCGGCGCCGCGGTGGTGCACGCCTGGCTGATCACACGGGCTGAAAAGCAGATTCGCCTCGCCACCGAGCCGCAGGCCGGGGTGCCGCTGCTCACGCTCGAACGGCTCACCTTCCGCTTTGTCACGGCGGGGTTCGTTCTGCTTTCCGCCACGCTGCTGGCGGGCCTGCTGTTCAGCGAAACGCTCTACGGCGCCACCGTGCGCGCCTGGAAGTGGGACCACAAGACAGTGTTCTCGGTGCTGGCGTGGATGAGCTTTGCCGTGCTGCTGGTGGGGCGCGCGCGCTTCGGCTGGCGCGGCCGCACGGCGCGCCGCGTGCTGTATGCCGGCTCCGCCTTGCTGCTGCTGGCCTATGTGGGTTCGCGTTTTGTGCTCGAAGTGGTGCTGGCGCGCGGCACGGCATGAAATACCTGCTCGTCCTCGCGGTGCTCTGGGTGGCAATCTGGCTCTGGCGCAAGAACCGCCGCGAAGAAATGCGCGACGCGCAGCGCGAAAAGGCAGCCCGCGCCCAGCGCCAGCCCGCCGCACCGGCCGCACCCAAGGCCATGCTGCGCTGCGCGCATTGCGGCTTGCACCTGCCTGCGAGCGATGCGCTCGGCGGCCCGGGCGACGCGGTCTACTGCAGCGCTGCGCACCGTGAGGCCGCCGAGCGCGGCTGAACGGGTGCTGCCTCCATGAGCTCGTCTCTCTGGTCGCGCGGCGAGGCCGTCACCGACTGGGACGTGCTCGAGCCGGGCCGCAGCGAAAGCGCCGCGCTGCTGCGGCTGTGGCGCGGTTTCATGGCGGCGCGCTGCTTCGTGGCGCTGGTGCTCGTGCTGTTGCAGGGCGTGTCCTTCGCACTCGGCCAAACGATGCAGCCGTTGGCCATTGCGCTTTCGGCGGGCTACCTGGCGGCGACCTGGCTGGGTGCGCGCTACGCGCATTTCACGCCGCCGATCCGGGGCTTTGCGGCGCTCTGGTTCGTCACCATCGGCATCGACCTGGGCACCTTCACCGCGCTCCAGGTGCTGCAAGGCGGCAACATCAACTACACGCCGCTGTTCGCACTGCCGGTGCTCATGAGCGCGGTGCTCGGAACCGTGACCGTGGGTCTGGGCACCACGGCCACTGTCACGCTGCTGTTGCTGGCGGACGCGGGCTGGCACTGGCTCCAGCAGCCCGGCGACTCGTCCACCCGCTTCGTGCAGGCGGCGCTCACGGGCACCGGGCTTTTCGTGGTGGCGCTGCTGGCGCACGAGCTCGCACGCCGGCTCGCACGAGAAGAAGCCACCGCTGAGCGCAACCGCAGCAGTGCGCAAATGCAGGCGCAGGTGAACGACCTGGTCATCGAAACGCTGAGTGAAGGCGTGCTGGTGATCGACGCCGAAGGCCTGGTGCACGCGGCCAATCCGGCCGCCGATGCCATCCTCGGCCAAGGCCTGGCCAAGCTCCCCCTGCCCTTTGCGCTGCACACGCAGCCCGCTTGGCATGCGCTGGCCGCGCTGGCGCGCCAGACCTTTGCGCGCCGGGCGCCGCAATCCGAAGAAATTCCGGTGGCGCAAGCGCGCGGCGCGGCACGCGAAGTGCGGGTGCGCACGCGGCTCACGCCCACCAGCGACCAGCGCGTGGACAGCCTGTGCGTGATGTTCCTTCAAGACCTGCGCGAACTCGAGGCCCGCATCCGCACCGAGAAGCTGGCGGCAATGGGCCGCATGTCGGCTGCAGTGGCGCATGAAATCCGCAATCCGCTGGCCGCCATCACACAGGCCAGCGCGCTGCTCAACGAAGACCTCACCGATCCCGCGCACCGAAAGCTGACCAGCATGGTGCAGCACAACGCCCAGCGTCTCGCACGCATCGTGGACGACGTGCTCGACGTTTCGCGCGCGCGCCAGCAGCGCGTGCTTTCGCTCGGCGAGCAGGTCGCGCTCGACCCCGCCGTGCGCGCCCTCGCCGAAGAATGGGTGCGCCAGACGCAGCGCCCGGGCGTTCTCATCACGCTCGATGCCGCCGACAGCGAGGTGCGCTTCGACGTCGAGCACCTGCGCCGGCTGCTGGTGAACCTGCTGGACAACGCGGCGCGCTACGCCGGCAAGCGCGAGGGCTCGATCCAGGTCGTCACCACCACGCAGCGCGGAAGCTCAGGCCGGCCGAGCCTGCAGGTGTGGAGCGACGGCGCGCCGCTGGAGCCGGCGGTGCAGCGCCATTTGTTCGAGCCGTTTTTCTCTTCCGAAAGCCGCTCCAGCGGACTCGGCCTGTTCTTGTGCCGCGAGCTGTGCCGACGCCATGGCGCCACCATCGGCTACGAGCGCCGGGCGCTTGTGGCGGGCGGACCCGAAGGCAACGAATTCTTCGTCAGCTTCGCTCCCAGCGAAAACCGGCTGACACAATAGCGCCGTGAGCACTCCCAATCCCCCTTCCCTGCAGCGCCCGGCCAACATCCTGGTCATCGACGACGAGCCCGACCTGCGCACGCTGTACGAACTCACGCTGCTGCGCGAGGGCTACCGCGTGGAAGCCGCGGGCAGCGTTTCGGAAGCATGGGAGCACCTGGAGGCCGGGCAATTCGATGCGGTGATCACCGACATGCGGCTGCCCGATGGCCAGGGCATGGAAATCATCCATCGCATCCAGAAGGACCAGCGCACCGAGCGCTGCGTAGTGATGACGGCCTACGGTTCCGCCGAGAACGCGGTCGAGGCGCTGAAAGCCGGCGCGTTCGATTACCTGACCAAGCCCGTCGACCTGAAGCAGTTCCGCGCCGTGGTTGCCTCGGCCGTGCAGGCGCAGCAGGCCGCGCCCGTCAAGGCCACGAAAACGGCACCGGCGGCACAAGGCGAACGTGCCGGCGACACGCCCGGAGTGACAGGCAGCGGCATTGCGGCGCTCGAGCGGCTGGTGGGCAACTCGGAGCCGATGCGCCTGGTCAAGTCGCGCATCGCCAAAGTGGCGCGCGGCATGGCGCCCGTGCTGGTGCGCGGCGAATCGGGCACCGGCAAGGAGTTGGTGGCGCGCGCCGTGCACGCCTGCAGCCAGCGCAGCGACGGCCCGTTCGTTGCGGTCAACTGCGGCGCCATTCCGGAGAACCTGCTCGAGGCCGAATTCTTCGGCGCACGCAAGGGCTCGTACACCGGCTCGTCGCAAGACCGCGATGGCTACTTCCAGGCCGCGCGAGGCGGCACGCTGTTCCTCGACGAAATCGGCGACCTGCCGCTGGCAATGCAGTCCAAGCTGCTGCGCGCGATCCAGGAGCGCAGCGTGCGCTCCATCGGCTCCACGCAGGAAGACGCGGTCGACGTGCGCATCGTGAGCGCCACCCACAAGGACCTGCATGCCGAGGTCAACGCCGGCCGCTTCCGCCAGGACCTGTTCTACCGGCTCAACGTGATCGAGATCGCGGTGCCGGCGCTGCGCGACCGGCGCGAGGACCTGCCGGCGCTGTGCGCCGCATTGCTTGCGCGCATTGCGCACGACGGCGGACTGCAGGTGCCGCATCTTTCCGGCGACCTGCTGCACCGTCTCGCGCAGCATCCGCTGCACGGCAATGTGCGCGAACTCGAAAACCTGCTGCACCGCGCCGTGGCGCTCAACGACGGCGACGAACTGCACCTGGACCTGATGGGCGGTGGACAGCCCGCCGTCGCGGGGCTTGCGGCTTCGGCGCCCTCGTCTTCTCCGCCGCCGGACGACGGCGAACCACTCACCGCTGCAGCACCCGCGGCCGCCTTCGTTGAACCCAAGACCGCACCGCCACCCTTGCCGTCCGACCTGCAGGCCTACCTCGACCAGCAGGAGCGCGAAATTCTGGTGCGTGCGCTGCATGAAAGCGGCTTCAACCGCACCGCCGCAGCCGCGCGGCTCGGCATGAGCCTGCGCCAGATCCGCTATCGCATCGCGCGCCTGGGCATCACCACGCCCAACGGCGACGAAGGTACCGCGAGCAATGCCGACGACTGAAGCAGCAACGTCGAACGCGAGCGGCGAGGACGGCCTCTGGCGCGCCGGCTGGTACCGCTTTGCAAAGGCGCTGCAATCGCCGAATTTCGGCCCGCGACCGGCAGGCGCGCAGACCGACCTGATCGTGCTGCATTCCATCAGCCTGCCGCCCGGCGAATATGGCGGCGATGCGGTGCAGCAGCTCTTCGCGAACCAGCTCGACTGGGACGCACACCCTTACTTCCAATCCATTCGCGGCCTGCAGGTTTCCTCGCACTTCTATGTGCGGCGCAACGGTGAACTCTGGCAGTTCGTGAGCTGCGACGACCGCGCCTGGCATGCCGGCGTCTCGTCCTGGCGCGGCCGCGAAAACTGCAACGACGATTCGATCGGCATCGAGCTCGAAGGCCTGGAAGGCCAGCCTTTCGACGAGGCCCAATACGAAACGCTGGCCAGCCTTTGCGCGGCGATTGCGCAGCACTACGCCATCGCGTTCATCGCGGGCCACGAGCACATTGCGCCGGGCCGCAAACAGGATCCGGGCGCGGGCTTCGATTGGCAATTGCTGCGCGGCCAGCTCGGCTGGAGTCCGCGGATGTTCCCCGAACAGGTGCTGCCGCTCTAATTTTTTTAATCGGTCGGCGGTATGCGATGCGGCGTTCTTGCGCCGCAGCAATCTCTAAAATCCAGAGCGCGCCTCCAGCAACCATGCGCCTTGCAGGCCCAAATCCGCTTGCAAGCCACAGCCCGCGCGGGTTGCGCGACCATAGGCCAGTATTCATGGGGCATCGCTGGCCGAGTGCCGCGCCCAAACAAATACGCCACTGTGTTGAATATCTCAAAAAACACTACATCTAGTGGTTGTAGACGCTTCGCACCCTAGATATAGTGTCTTCCGTCCGGTCATCACGCACCGGCGCAATGCCCCGCCAAGGCATTGCCACCCAACAAGAATTGCCACACCGAGAGGAAGCGAATGCAAACAGCCCTGAACACCCCATCGACCCCGCGTGCCGTTCCCTCGACGCCGCAGCAGCAACGAGACACTGCTGGCTCGCCTACCGGTCAGAACCTCGCGCACTACCAGATCATCCGTCGCAACGGCGCCGTGGTTCCCTTCGAACCCAACAAGATCGCCATCGCGATGATGAAAGCCTTCCTGGCGGTGCACGGCACCCAGGGCGCGGCTTCGGCCAGCGTGCGCGAAACGGTCGACGCCCTCACGCAAGGCGTGATCCGCGCCATGGTTCGCTCGCGTCCGGGCGGCGGCACCTTCCACATCGAAGACGTGCAAGACCAGGTCGAACTCGGCCTGATGCGCGGCGGCCACCACGAAATTGCGCGCGCCTATGTGCTGTATCGCGAACGCCGCACGCAAGAGCGTTCCAAGCAAGGCACGCAGGAAACGCCGGCTGCGCCGCTGCTCCACGTGCTGGACCGCGGCGAGCGGGTGGCGCTCGACCTTAACGAGCTCAAGGGCCTGATCGAATCGGCTTGCGAAGGCCTGGGCGACGGCATCAGCGCCGCACCGATCGTCGCCGAGACGATGCGCAACCTGTACGACGGCGTGCCGCTCGACGAGGTGTACAAGGCCTCGATCCTGGCCGCCCGCACGCTCATCGAGAAAGACCCCGACTACACCTTCGCGACCGCCCGCCTGCTGCTGCACACGATCTTCAAGGAAATCATCGGCCGCGAAGTCATGCCCGCCGAGCGCGCGCAGACCTACGCCGACTACTTCCCGCAGTTCATCAAGAAGGGCGTCGAGAACGAACTGCTCGACGAGAAGCTGCTGCAGTACGACCTGCCCCGCCTGGGCGCGGCGCTCAAGGCCGAGCGCGACAACCAGTTCGACTACCTCGGCCTGCAGACGCTGTACGACCGCTACTTCCTGCACGTGCGCAAGTCGCGCATCGAACTGCCGCAAGCCTTCTTCATGCGCGTGGCGATGGGCCTCTCGCTGAACGAAATCGACCGCGAAGCCCGCGCCATCGAGTTCTACGAAGTGCTGTCTTCGTTCGACTTCATGTCGAGCACGCCCACGCTCTTCAACGCCGGCACGCTGCGCTCGCAGCTGTCCAGCTGCTACCTGACCACCGTGCCCGACGACCTGGACGGCATCTACGAGTCGATCAAGGAAAACGCCCTGCTCTCGAAGTTTGCGGGCGGCCTGGGCAACGACTGGACCCGCGTGCGCGCACTGGGCAGCCACATCAAGGGCACCAACGGCGAATCGCAGGGCGTGGTGCCGTTCCTCAAGGTGGTGAACGACACGGCCGTGGCGGTGAACCAGGGCGGCAAGCGCAAGGGCGCGGTCTGCACGTACCTTGAAACCTGGCACCTCGACATCGAGGAGTTCCTGGAACTGCGCAAGAACACCGGCGACGACCGCCGCCGCACGCACGACATGAACACGGCCAACTGGATTCCCGACCTCTTCATGCGCCGCGTGATGGAAAAGGGCACCTGGACGCTGTTCTCGCCGTCGAACGTGCCCGACCTGCACGACCTGTTCGGCGCCGACTTCGAGAAGGCGTATGTCGCCTACGAAGAAAAGGCCGCGCGCGGCGAGATCAAGCCCGCCCGCACCATCCAGGCGTCGGACCTGTGGCGCAAGATGCTGACGATGCTGTTCGAGACCGGCCATCCCTGGATCACGTTCAAGGACGCCTGCAACGTGCGCTCGCCGCAGCAGCACGCCGGCGTGGTTCACTCGTCGAACCTGTGCACCGAAATCACGCTGAACACCAGCGACACCGAAACCGCCGTGTGCAACCTGGGTTCCGTGAACCTGCTGCAGCACCTGAAGGACGGCAAGGTCGACCAGGAAAAGCTCAAGAAGACGATCTCGACCGCGATGCGCATGCTCGACAACGTGATCGACATCAACTACTACGCCGTGAAGAAGGCGCGCGACTCGAACCTGCGCCACCGTCCGGTCGGCCTGGGCCTGATGGGCTTCCAGGACGCGCTGTACGAACTGCGCATTCCCTACGCCTCGCAAGAAGCCGTGCAGTTTGCCGACGAGTCGATGGAAGCCATCTGCTACCACGCCTACTGGGCCTCGACCGAGCTGGCCAAGGAACGCGGCAAGTACTCGAGCTACAAGGGCTCGCTGTGGGACAAGGGCATCCTGCCGATCGACACGCTCGACCTGCTTGAAAAAGCACGCGGCGGCTATGTCGAGGTCGACCGCTCGGCCACCCTCGATTGGGACGCGCTGCGCCAGAAGATCAAGGCCGACGGCATGCGCAACTCCAACTGCGTGGCCATCGCACCGACCGCGACCATCTCGAACATCATCGGCGTCGACGCCTCCATCGAGCCGTGCTTCGGCAACCTCTCGGTCAAGTCGAACCTGTCGGGCGAGTTCACCGTGATCAACCACTACCTGGTGCGCGACCTGAAGCGCCTGGGCCTGTGGGACGACGTGATGGTGATGGACCTGAAGCACTTCGACGGTTCGCTGCGTCCGATCGACCGCGTGCCGCAAGACGTGAAGGCGCTCTACGCCACCGCGTTCGAAGTGGAAACCACGTGGCTCGTCGAAGCCGCCTCGCGTCGCCAGAAGTGGATCGACCAGGCGCAATCGCTCAACATCTACATGGCCGGCGCATCGGGCAAGAAGCTCGACGACACCTACAAGCTCGCATGGCTGCGCGGCCTGAAGACCACCTACTACCTGCGCACGCAGAGCGCGACGCACGCCGAGAAATCCACGGTGCAATCGGGCCGCCTCAATGCGGTGTCGTCGGGCAGCGATGCACCTTCGGGCATGAGCGCACTCGACGCAGCGGCTGCCGCAGCAAAGGCGCAGATGAACGCGATTCCCGCAACCGACATCGCGTTCTGCGGCGTGGACGATCCGACTTGCGAAGCATGCCAATGACGCGTCAGTGAAGAGAGCGAGGTCCATGCACAACGCGCGAACTCTCAGTCGATCACGGCATTGACTGACATCGCGCGATGCATGAGAGCAACATAACAACCACATAAATGGAGCGCGACGTGAACGAGCACTTTGCAACTCACATCGTTGCTCCGATAATTGAGCATTGGATTTTTCTATGTTGACCTGGGACGAAGAAGTCAAGCCCTCCTTACCAAAGGATATGCAACAAGGATTGCAGCAACACCACGCATCGACCAGCGGCTTGCCCGCAGGCCGACCGGTGGACGCTCCGACTTCGTCGATTGCACAACCCACGGCCCCCGTCGCAGCGCAGCGCGTCAAGGCTTCCGACAAGCGCATCATCAACGGCCAGACCGACGTCAACCAGTTGGTGCCGTTCAAGTACAAGTGGGCTTGGGAAAAATACCTCGCCACTTGCGCCAACCACTGGATGCCGCAAGAAGTGAACATGACGCGCGACATCGCATTGTGGAAAGACCCGAACGGCCTGACCGAAGACGAGCGCCGCATCGTCAAGCGCAACCTCGGCTTCTTCGTGACCGCCGACTCGCTGGCCGCCAACAACATCGTGCTGGGCACCTACCGCCACATCACGGCGCCCGAATGCCGCCAGTTCCTGCTGCGCCAGGCTTTCGAGGAAGCGATCCACACGCACGCGTACCAATACATCGTCGAGTCGCTCGGCCTGGACGAGAGCGAGATCTTCAACGCCTACAACGAAGTGCCGTCGATCCGCGAGAAGGACCAGTTCCTGATCCCGTTCATCGACGCCATCAGCGACCCCCACTTCAAGACCGGCACGCACGAAACCGACCAGACGCTGCTCAAGTCGCTCATCGTGTTCGCCTGCCTGATGGAAGGTCTCTTCTTCTACGTCGGCTTCACGCAAATTCTTGCGCTGGGCCGCCAGAACAAGATGACCGGCGCCGCCGAGCAGTACCAGTACATCCTTCGCGACGAGTCGATGCACTGCAATTTCGGCATCGACCTGATCAACCAGCTCAAGCTCGAGAATCCCGGCCTCTGGACCAACGAGTTCAAGGCCGAGATCAAGGCCCTCTTCATGAAGGCCGTCGAGCTCGAGTACAAATACGCCGAAGACACCATGCCGCGCGGTGTGCTCGGCATGAACGCCTCCATGTTCAAGGGCTACCTGCGCTACATTGCCAACCGGCGTGCACAGCAGATCGGCCTCGAAACGCTCTTCCCGAACGAGGAAAACCCGTTCCCCTGGATGAGCGAAATGATTGACCTGAAGAAAGAGCGCAATTTCTTCGAGACCCGCGTGATCGAGTACCAGTCGGGTGGCGCGCTCTCCTGGGATTGAATCTTTCCGATAAGAATTAATGAATTCAAGAATTGCCCTTGCCACCGATCGCGCCGAAGAGCGCGGCATGGACGAGGGCTCAGGTGTTCATGGTGCTGGAGCACAGATTCCAACGCCATGAATCGCTTTGCGCTACCAACGTGCGCGGAGTGCTTCAATAGGTTGATTTTTTCAACTTGATCAAGGAGAAATAGAAATGGCAACTGCAAAGAAAGCGCCGGCTAAGAAAGCCGCTGCAAAGAAGGCTCCGGCAAAGAAGGTCGCGGCCGCTAAGAAGGCTCCCGCCAAGAAGGTAGCTGCGAAGAAGGCTCCGGCCAAGAAGGTCGCTGCCAAGAAGGTAGCTGCCAAGAAGGCGCCTGCGAAGAAGGTAGCCGCCAAGAAGGCAGCTCCGGCAAAGAAGGCCGCTGCCAAGAAGGCTCCGGCGAAGAAGGCCGCAGCGAAGAAGGCTCCTGCCAAGAAGGCGGCGGCGAAGAAGGCTCCGGCGAAGAAGGCCGCTGCCAAGAAGGCCCCTGCGAAGAAGGCTGCCGCCAAGAAGGCTCCTGCCAAAAAGGCTGCGGCCAAGAAAGCCGCGAAAAAGCCCGCTGCCAAGCCTGCCGCTGCTGCCAAGAAGCCTGCTGCCAAGAAGCCTGCTGCGAAGAAGGCCGCCAAGGCAGCCCCTGCCGCAGCGCCTGCTCCTGCTGCGCAAACGACGCTGAACCCGCAGGCAGCCTGGCCGTTTCCGACGGCCAGCAAGCCCTGAGCTTCTCAGCGGCCTTGACGGCAAAAAGCCCGGCACCTCACGGTGTCGGGCTTTTTTTATGCGCGCCGCCCGCGAAGGCGAGCGAGCAAGCGGCGGCTCAGAGGCCCAGCGCCTTCTTGTCAATCTGGTAGTTCTGAGGCCCGCGCTGCGCGATCTTGAGCGCACCGATGCGGTTGCCAAGCGCCGCGCATTGCGCGAGCGGCCACTCCTTCTCCAGGCCGAACAGCAGCGCGCCGCGCCATGCATCGCCGCAGCCAGTGGGTTCGACCACCGCAGTCGGCGTTACGCCCGGCACGTGCTCGCGCTCGCCATCGGTCCACACTTCGCAGCCCTCGGCCGCCAGCGTGACCACCAGGCCGCGCACGCGCTTGGAGATTTCTGCCAGGCTCCAGCCGGTGCGCTGCGAAAGCATCTTTCCCTCGTAGTCGTTGACGACCACCCAGCTTGCCAGATCGATGAAGTGCTTGAGCGCCTCGCCGTCGAACATCGGCAGGCCCTGGCCTGGATCGAACACGAACGGAATGCCGGCGGCGGCGAATTGCTCGGCATGCTGCAGCATCGCGTCGCGGCCATCGGGCGCGATGATGCCGACGCGGATGTCTTCGCGGGCGGCAATCTTCGTGAGATGCGCCTGCTGCATCGCACCGGGGTGGAATGCCGTGATCTGGTTGTTGTCGACGTCGTTCATGATCATCGCCTGCGCGGTGAAGGTGTCGTCGAGCTGGCGCACGAACTCGGTGCTGATGCCCAGCGTGCGCAAGCGCTCCAGGTAGTCGGCTCCGTCGCTTCCGAGCGTGGCCATTGGCAATGCCGTGCCGCCCAGCGCGTTGAGGCTGTAGGCGATGTTGCCGGCACAGCCGCCAAAGTCACGCCGCAGGCCCGGCACCAGGAACGACACATTGAGAATGTGCAGCTGGTCCGGAAGGATCTGGTCGGCAAACCGGCCCTCGAAAGTCATGATGGTGTCGAACGCGAGGGAACCGCAAATCACTGCTGCCATGGTGAGCCGTTGGTTGAAGGATGAATGAATGAAATGAACGAGGCACGGGCGCGAACCCGGGCTTAAGGATAGAACGCTTCCACGCGGTAGCCGGCAATAGGCGGCAGCGTTGCCGCCTCCGTTGCGGACAACGTGAGCGGCAGCGATGCGGCCTGGTCGGAGCGCGCCGCAAGCACCGTCGGCGCACCGTAATCCGAAGCCGCCAGCACGCGGCGCACCACTGCCCGCTCCTGCGTGTCGAGCAGCGAAAGCTCGATGGCCGGCATGGCCAGCGGAACCGTGGCACCGTTGCGCAAGGTAAAGCTGAGCCGGTAGTCGTTGTTGCCGGTCTTCTCGCGCGCGAAGGCGGCGCCTTCGATCACGATGTCGCCGATCTGGCGCAACGCCGTGAGCTCGCAGCCGGTCAATCGGCACATGGCGGCGAATGCGGGGCGCAGGTTCGGCTGGCGGGCCACGATGCCATTGCGCTCGTGATGCAAGACCTGCGCGACGAACAGCAGAACGGCCAGCACGGCGAAGAACCAGAGCGCAAATCGTACGACGCCGCGATGCCAGAACCCTTCGGTGCCACGGTCCGCCTTCTCGTCACCGGAGAAAGGAACCCTGTCCGAATCCTCCGCTTCGTGAAGCGGCGCCGGGAGCGGCAGAGGACCCGAATCGCCGTCCAGTTCGCTCGCCTGCCTCACCATCGACGCGGACGCCTTTGCGGCGGTGCGCTCATCGCGCGCCTTGGCGCTCGCGATCTTGGCCGACTTGATGCGTGCCCGGCGCAGCGCCTTCTGCATCTGCACCTGGTCGCGGTCTTGCGCGGCCTCGTGCTTTTCGTCTTCGACGCTGGCCGATGCCGCCATTTCGCGAGCCTTGATGCGCAAGGCCGGCAAGGGAGGCGGCGGTGGTGGTGGCGGCGAAGGTGGCGCCGCGAGATTCAGGTCGATGTTCGGAAACGGGGGCAGCGAGCTCGCAGGTGGCCGCCATTCGGGCTCGTTGGCCTCGAAGTCGGACCACAACTCGTCGGCGATGATTCCGTGCGCAGGCAGGACGAAGGCCGTCGCGGACGGCGTCGCAGGTGCGGAACTTGGCGCAGGCGTCGGTGCAGGCCTGGTCTCCGGAAGCGGCGCCGGCGGCAGAAGCTCGTCCGTTTCTTCCAGCGGCGACGAAGCGACCGCGTCCGACGCTTCACCATGCTCCGGTTCGTCGTCGAAGAAGTCCGCGTCTTCCGTCGCACTCGAAGACTCCGGCCCGGCCTGCTCGGCCTGCGTAGGGTGCTGCTGCTCAGACGGCCCGGGCTCCGCCTCGGCCTTTGCGGAAGGCGCCGTCGGAGGCGGAGGTGGCGCCGCCGGACCCGGCACGCCGTCCGGCGCCTCGTGCAGATCGAGCGTGGCGTCGAACACATGGCTGCAGCGGCCGCAACGTACCCATCCATCCGAGATGCGAAGCTGGTCGCGCACCACCTTGAAGGTGGTGGCACAGGCGGGGCAACGCGTGACAAGGCTCATGACCGGGCGATTGTAGGGTTGAGCCCCCGCCTCGCGAGCGGTGCGCGACGGTGCGAAATCCCGGCCGCGCTGCTCAGCAGCGAGCCGTCATCAGGATCCAGCCGTCCTCGCTGTCGCTGACCTCGAGCGCGGCATAGGGCGCGTAGGCCTGCTTCAGTTCGTCGGCCTGCCGCTCGAGAATGCCGGCGAGCACCAGCGATCCACCCGGCGCCACGTGGCTGCGCAGCAAGGGCGCAAGCACCTTGAGCGGCGTTGCAAGGATGTTGGCCAGCACCGTGTTGTAGCTGCCCTTGGCCGCTTCCGGCAGGCCGGCATTCAGGCGCACGCCATTGGCTTCGGCGTTGAGGCGGGTCGACGAAACGGCGGCCTCGTCGATGTCGACGGCATCGATATCGCGTGCGCCGAACTTCGCCGCGCCAATGGCAAGAATGCCCGAGCCGCAGCCGTAGTCGAGCACGCGCTGGTCGCCGAATGCGCCTTCGCCCTGCTTCGCGATCCAGCGCAGGCACATGCGCGTGGTGGGGTGCGTGCCGGTGCCGAAAGCGAGCCCCGGGTCGAGCCTGATCAACTGCCTGGCTTGCTCGGGCGGCTCATGCCAGGTGGGCACGATCCAGAACTCGGGCGTGATTTCGACCGGCGCGAATTGCGACTGCGTGAGCCGCACCCAGTCTTGATCGGGCACCGGCGCCACGCCGAGCACCGCGCAGCCTTCGAAGAAGTCTTGCAGCGCGAGCACCGACGCAGCCTCTTTGGCAAGGGCTTCGTCGGCGAACAGCGCAATGACGCGCGACCGCTGCCAGCCCTCCTTGGGCGGCGGCATGCCAGGCTCGCCGAACAGCGCCTGCTCGGCATCGGTCTGCGCATCGGCGTCTTCCACCGAAACGCTCAGCGCATCGAGTGCGTCGAGCGCGTCGCTGACCATTTCGACCCGGTCTTCCGGCGCCATCAGGCGAAGTTCAAACATGGGTGGCGTCGGGTGTTGCTCAGCGCTTGTGTGCCGCCAGCCACTCTTCCAGGTAGTGGATGTTGGTGCCGCCGCTCATGAACTTGGCGTCGACCATCAGCTCGCGGTGAAGCGGAATGTTGGTCTGGATGCCTTCGATCACGGTTTCGTTCAGCGCCGTGCGCATGCGCGCCATGGCCTGCTCGCGCGTGTCGCCATACACAATGATCTTGCCGATCATCGAGTCGTAGTTGGGCGGCACGAAGTAGTTGGTGTACGCATGCGAATCGACGCGAACGCCAGGGCCGCCCGGCGGGTGCCACATGGTGATGCGCCCCGGCGACGGCGTGAACTTCCAGGCGTCTTCGGCGTTGATGCGGCACTCGATCGCGTGGCCGCGCATTTCGATCTGTCGCTGCGTGAACGGCAGCTTCTCGCCCGCCGCCACCATGATCTGCGTTTTCACGATGTCGATGCCGGTGGTGAACTCGGTCACCGGGTGCTCCACCTGCACGCGCGTGTTCATCTCGATGAAATAGAACTCGCCGTTTTCGTACAGGAACTCGAAGGTGCCGGCGCCGCGGTAGCCGATTTTCTTGCAGGCCGCCGCGCAGCGCTCGCCGATCTTCTCGATCAGCTTGCGCGGAATGCCGGGCGCCGGCGATTCCTCGATCACCTTCTGGTGGCGCCGCTGCATGGAGCAGTCGCGCTCGCCCAGATAGACCGCGTTCTTGTGCTTGTCGGCCAGGATCTGGATTTCAACGTGGCGCGGGTTCTGGAGAAACTTCTCCATGTACACGGCCGGATTGTTGAACGCAGCGCCGGCTTCCGCCTTGGTCATCTGGATCGCGTTGACCAGTGCCGCTTCGGTGTGCACCACGCGCATGCCGCGGCCACCGCCGCCGCCGGCGGCCTTGATGATGACCGGGTAGCCGATGGCGCGCGCGATGCGCTTGTTGGTGGCGGCGTCGTCGGACAGCTCGCCCTCGGAGCCGGGCACGCAAGGCACGCCGGCCTTGATCATGGCCTGCTTGGCCGAGACCTTGTCACCCATCGTGCGGATGTTGTCGGGCGTGGGGCCGATGAACTGGAAACCGCTTTGCTCCACGCGCTCGGCGAAGTTGGCGTTTTCGCTCAGGAAACCATAGCCGGGGTGAATCGCTTCGGCGTCGGTGACCTCGGCCGCCGAGATGATCGCCGGCATGTTGAGATAGCTCAGCGACGATGGCGCGGGGCCGATGCACACGGCTTCCTGCGCCAGCTTGACGTACTTTGCGTCGCGGTCCGCTTCGGAATAGACCATCACGGCCTTGATGCCGAGCTCGCTGCAGGCGCGCTGGATCCGGAGGGCAATTTCCCCCCGGTTTGCAACCAGGATCTTCTTGAACATGGTCACTCGATGATGAACAGCGGCTGGCCGTATTCGACTGCCTGACCGTTTTCGCCGAGGATCTGGGTGATCGTGCCGGACTTGTCCGCTTCGATTTCGTTGAGGATCTTCATCGCTTCGATGATGCAGACGGTGTCGCCCTCGTTGACCTTGCTGCCAACTTCGACAAAAGCCGGTGCGCCAGGGCTGGACGAACGATAGAAGGTGCCGACCATCGGCGACTTGACCGCATGCCCGGCGGGCGCGGCTTCGGCGGCCGGCGCGGCAGCAGCAAGCGCAGGCGCCGCAGGCGCACCGGCGGCGGGAGCAGCGGCAGGTGCCGCCACGGTCTGAACATATTGCACCGGGGCAGCGCCGCCGCCCTTGACGATGCGAACCTTGCCTTCGGTTTCGGTGATTTCCAGTTCGGAAATATTGGATTCCGACACCAAATCGATCAGTGTCTTGAGTTTGCGCAGATCCATGAGGCTCCAGTGCCGACTTTGCCGGTCATTAGGATGTAACTTGGCCAAAAATCGTTGATCTTTAGCGATTGGCGGCGAATGCCGAGGTGTATCTGATTCTAACCGTGAACGAGTTCACGTCGCCACGTGTCCAGATCGGCGGGCTCGAGCTTGCCCATTTTACGAGCCGCGACGGTCCCCGCGCCCGTAAGAACCAGCGTGAACGGCAATCCTCCGGCGGTGTTGCCAAGGCTTTTTACCAGTTCAGTACCCTGCAAACCGGCCAACCCAAGCGGGTAGCTGACGGGCGTCTTCTGCAGGAACTTGCGGACGGCGCTAGGCTGATCTATCGCCAAACCGACGACTTGCCAGCCGTTCGCGCCATTTTCGCGGAAGAAGCGATCGATCATCGGCATTTCTTCCACGCATGGCGGGCACCACGTGGCCCAGAAATTCAACAGCAGCGGCTTGCCGCGTAGGCTCGAGAAAACCAGTTCACCGCCCTCCGGACGGTCGAATCGCTGATCCCAGAAGGCGGCATCCAGGACTTCGCCTTTGGTGCTGCCGCCACGCTCACGCCACCACGCGCCGCCCAAGCCTGCCGCGGCGGCCGCGACCGCCACGCCGCCATACATGAGGCGGCGCCGTGTGGGCGAAGAAGTCATTCACTTGTCCTTTTCTCTTTCAATCAGCCGGCGCAGCGCGGCCAGATCGCCGCGCGGTGTGCGCCCCTGGGCGTCGGGCCGAAGCGCTCCGCGCAGGTCGTCGAGGTCGTACACCAGCAGGTGGACCCCGATTTCCTCGCCCAGCGCACGGCTTGCGGCATGCACGCTCAATGCCTCGACCTGCTCACCGTGAAATCCGGTGACCATTCGCGGCTCGTAATCCACGTGATGGTCGATGAGGGCAATTTCGGCCGACTTGGAATCATCGCAGAACAATTGAATATAAATGTCTGACAGCCGCGTGGCCGTGCCGTGCCACACAGCCCCCCCGATGTGCGGCCGGAACGCCGCCATCCGCTCCATCCATTCGAGCGCGAGCAGCCGCAAGGCATGCAGCTCCTGCGGCTGGGTGTCGGCGCAGTAAAGCGCGATGTAGTCACGCACTTCGGCCTCGACCTCGTCGTTGTTCGGCAGCGCCGTGCGCGACGACAGGCCAAGGTCTCGCACCGCCCGGCGCTTGGCCGGGCCGTACTCCAGCCCCTCCTCGACGACGAGTCGGGCTGCGGTGGCGGCGATCTCACGCTTGGTGGTCGTGTCCATCGGAACATTTTGCCCGCACTACGCCGCCCTCACACCAAACATCAGTACAAAGGGCAAGGCTGCGGCGCGGCCGCGGCATGCGGCCTCCCTAGAATCGCCCGATGCACATTCATATTCTTGGCATCTGCGGCACGTTCATGGGCGGATTGGCCGCCCTGGCGCGCGAAGCAGGCCACCGGGTCACGGGCTGCGACGCCGGCGTGTACCCGCCCATGAGCGATCAGCTCCGGTCGCTCGGCATCGACCTGATCGAAGGCTTCGGCGCCGACCAATTGGCACTTTCACCCGACATGTTCGTGGTCGGCAATGTGGTTTCGAGGGCCCGGCTGCCCGACGGCAGCCCCAAGTTCCCGCTGATGGAAGCCATCCTCGATGCCGGCAAGCCCTACACCAGCGGACCGCAGTGGCTCGCCGAGCACGTGCTGCTGGGCCGCCACGTGCTTGCCGTGGCCGGAACCCACGGCAAGACCACCACCACGTCGATGCTGGCCTGGGTGCTCGAGAAAGGCGGCAAGGCGCCGGGCTTTCTGGTGGGCGGTGTTCCGCTCGACTTCGGCGTGTCGGCCCGGCTTGGCGACGGCCCGGCATTCGTCATCGAGGCGGACGAGTACGACACCGCCTTCTTCGACAAGCGCAGCAAGTTCGTGCACTACCGCCCGCGCACGGCGATTCTCAACAACCTGGAATTCGACCACGCGGACATCTTCGATGACCTCGCCGCCATCGAACGGCAGTTCCATCACCTCGTTCGCACGGTACCCGGCAGCGGGCGGCTGGTGGTCAACGCCACCGAAGAGAGCTTGCAGCGCGTGCTGAGCCAAGGCTGCTGGAGCGGGCTCGCCCGCTTTGGCGCTGGCGGTGAATGGCAGGCGCGTGGCACGCACGACGCCTTCGACGTGCTGTACCGCGGCGAGGCCGTGGGCCGCGTTGAATGGGAGCTTTCAGGCCTGCACAACCAGATGAACGCGCTGGCCGCCATAGCGGCGGCCGAGCATGTGGGCGTTGCGCCGGCCGATGCGGCCAAGGCACTCGGCAGCTTCCGCAACGTACGCCGGCGCATGGAGTTGCGCGGTACGGTCGAGCGCAGCGGCGGCGCAATCACCGTCTACGACGACTTCGCCCATCACCCGACCGCCATCCGCACCACGCTCGACGGCCTGCGCAAGAAGCTCGACGATGCCGGCAAGCAAGGCGAGCGCATCCTCGCGGCCTTCGAACCGCGCAGCAACACGATGAAGCTCGGCGTGATGGCGGCGCAGCTCCCATGGAGCCTGGAAGCGGCCGACCTGTCCTTCTGCCACACCGCCGGGCTCGACTGGGACGCCGCCGCGGCCTTGGCGCCGATGGGCGACCGCGCGCAGGTAGCCGGTGCCGTCGAGCCGCTGGTCGCGCAGATCGTTGCCGCGGCGCGGCCTGGCGATCACATCGTCTGCATGAGCAACGGCGGCTTCGGCGGCGTGCACGACAAGCTGCTTGCGGCACTGCGCAGCGCCGCGGCTCCATGACCGCCATGCGCGCCCGCGAGCTGATCGAGAGCCTGAAGCTGCAGCCCCACCCCGAGGGCGGCTGGTACAGCGAGGTGTTCCGTTCGGCCGCGAGCGTGGTTCCCACAGACGGCCGCGCGCCGCGCAGCGCGCTCACCAGCATCTACTTTCTGCTGGAGGCCGGCCAGCATTCACGCTGGCATCGGGTGCTCTCGGACGAGGTGTGGGTCCATCTGGAAGGCGTGCCGCTGGCGCTCTGGACGTGCGATGCCGCCATGCGCACCGCGCCGGCGCACGTGCGGCTAGGGCCGGTCGACGCACACGGCACGCGCCCGCAGCACGTGGTGCCGGCCGGCCAGTGGCAGGCCGCCCGGCCAATCCAGGGCCACGCGAGCGGCGACTACACACTGGTCGCCTGCATGGTCGGCCCCGGCTTCGATTTCGCAGACTTTTCCCTGGTGCCGCCCGAAAGCGATGAAGCCACCGCCATGCGGCACCACTGGCCCGAACTGGCCGGGATGCTCTGATCCCGCCCAGCCGGGTTTATCCCCGGCGCTGCTTGACCGCCTGCGACAACACGTCGAGCACCTGCACCGAATCGTCCCAGCCCAGGCAGGCGTCGGTAATGCTCTTGCCGTATTCGAGGCCCGCGATCTGGTCCTTGCCCGGCGTGAACTTCTGGGCACCGGCTTGCAGGTGGCTCTCGACCATCACGCCGAACACGCGGTTCGATCCGCCCGCGATCTGGTTGGCGATGTCTTTCGCCACGTCGATCTGCTTCTGGTGCTGCTTGGAGCTGTTGGCGTGGCTGCAGTCGACCATCAGCGTGGGCGGCAACTTGGCAGCTTCCAGGTCCTTGCAGGCGGCCTCGACGCTCTCGGCGTCGTAGTTCGGCGCCTTGCCACCGCGCAGGATCACGTGGCAGTCGCGATTGCCGTTGGTCTGCACGATGGCCACCTGGCCGTTCTTGTGCACCGAAAGAAAGTGGTGGCCGCGCGCCGCCGCTTGGATGGCGTCGGTGGCGATGCGGATGTTGCCGTCTGTGCCGTTCTTGAAGCCGATGGGCGCCGAGAGGCCCGAGGCCAGTTCGCGGTGCACCTGGCTCTCGGTGGTGCGCGCACCGATGGCGCCCCAGGCGATCAGGTCGCCGATGTATTGCGGCGAGATCACGTCGAGAAACTCGCTGCCCGCCGGCAGGCCGAGCCGGTTGATGTCGATGAGCAGCTGGCGCGCAATGCGCAGGCCCTCGTCGATGCGGTAGCTTTCGTCCAGGTACGGATCGTTGATGAGGCCCTTCCAGCCCACCGTGGTGCGCGGCTTCTCGAAGTACACGCGCATCACGATCTCGAGAGTGCCGGCGTATTTTTCGCGCTCCACCTTCAGGCGGCGGGCGTAGTCGAGCGCGGCGGCCGGGTCATGGATTGAGCACGGCCCCATGATCACCAGCAGCCGGTCGTCCTTGCCGGCCATGATGTTGTGGATGTTGCGGCGGGTGCCCTCGATCAGCGTTTCGACCGGCGTGCCGCGGATCGGAAAGAAGCGGATCAGATGTTCGGGAGGGGGCAGCACGTTGATGTCCTTGATGCGTTCGTCGTCGGTCTTGCTGGTTTTTTCGACGCTCGCATACCAGCTGTCGCTGGCGGGGGCAGTGTTCGTGCTCATGGTGCTTTTCCTTGTTGGAGTGAAATCGTCAGGGCATAAAAAAACCGCCGGGGGCTCTGGGCCACCGGCGGTTCTGGGAGGGTGTTCGTTTGCTTTACGCGCTCGCCTCTCGTCCGCCGGAAACCGGGAACCAAAAGTAGGCAAAGAAATAAGCGCGGAGGGCGGACATGTGGGCGAAATGTAGCACGGAAAACAAAAAGCCGGGCAAAAGCCCGGCTCCGAACGCTCAGCGGTATCCCGATTCGTTGGGGTTGTGAATGATCCAGATCAGGTTGCCGCCGGAGTAGTCGCCCATGCCGCCGCCCGCGAAAACCAGCCGGCCCTGGCCCTTGTAGGTCATCTCGTAGCGGTGGCGGTCGCTGCCGAAATAGAACGGAATGAAGGCCTTGCCCGTGACATAGGCGCCCTGGTCCGTCGGCTGGCCGGCGAGGTCGGTCACCTGCCTGGCGCTCATGCCGATCTGCAGGCGCGAGAACTTGCTGTTGCGGGCGGGAACACCCGTGATTTCGCCTTCGTAGCCATTCAGGCCCTTGACGGTGCGGCCGCTGCCGGCTTCGACCTTGGACGAATCAATGACGTTGCCCTTGGCGTCCATGCCGGCCTTGACGCCGCCGCGCGCCGGGGCGGCGGGTGCGCTGGCAGCGGGGGCCGAGGCCGCGGGCTGGCTGCTGTCGCCCGAACCGCCGCGCGAAGCGCAGCCTGCGGTTGCGAGCGCCACTGCGGCGGTTGCAGCCCACAGGGCCGCGGACGAATTGATCCTGATCCTCATCGAATGCTCCTCTTTTTGAAAAATAAGGAGCGGAGCTTAGCAAGCTCTCAGGCCGTTCCGCCTACGGTCAAACCATCGATGCGCAAGGTCGGCTGGCCGACGCCCACGGGCACGCTCTGGCCTTCCTTGCCGCAGGTGCCCACGCCCGAATCGAGCGCCATGTCGTTGCCGATCATGGTCACGCGGGTGAGCGCGTCAGGGCCGTTGCCCACGATGGTCGCGCCCTTCACGGGGTACTGGATCTTGCCGTTCTCGACCCAGAAGGCCTCGCTGGCCGAGAACACGAACTTGCCGCTCGTGATGTCGACCTGGCCGCCGCCGAAGTTGGTGGCGTACAGGCCCTTCTTGATGCTGGCGACGATTTCCTTCGGGTCCTTGTCGCCGCCGAGCATGTAGGTGTTGGTCATGCGCGGCATCGGCACGTGGGCGTAGCTCTCGCGCCGGCCGTTGCCGGTGGGCTTGACCTTCATGAGGCGCGCGTTGAGCGAATCCTGGATGTAGCCCTTGAGGATGCCGTCTTCGATGAGCACGTTGCGCTGGCTCGCGTTGCCCTCGTCGTCCACGTTGAGCGAGCCGCGGCGGTCGGCAATGGTGCCGTCGTCGAGCACCGTCACGCCCTTGGCTGCCACGCGCTGGCCAATGCGGCCCGAAAACGCGCTCGAGCCCTTGCGGTTGAAGTCGCCTTCCAGCCCGTGGCCGATGGCCTCGTGCAGCAGGATGCCGGGCCAGCCGGAGCCGAGCACCACCGTCATTTCGCCGGCGGGCGCCGGACGGGCGTCGAGATTGGTCAGCGCGGCCTTCACCGCCTGGTCGACGTATTCGGCCATCTGCTCGTCGGTGAAATAGGCCAGCCCGAAGCGCCCACCTCCGCCGCCGGAGCCGACCTCGCGCCGGCCGTTCTGCTCGGCGATCACGGTCACCGACAGCCGCACCAGCGGCCGCACGTCGGCGGCCAGGGTGCCGTCGGCCCGCGCCACCAGCACCACGTCGTACTCGCTCGCCAGGCCGGCCATGACCTGGGCCACGCGCGGATCGCGCGAGCGCGCGAGCTTTTCGACCCGTTCGAGCAGCTTGACTTTGGCCGTGCTGTCGAGCGTGGAAATGGGGTCTACGCCGTTGTAGAGCGAACGGCTCGAAGCGATCTTGCGCGCCGGCGTCTTCACGCGGCCGGTGCGGCCGGCGGAGGAAATCGAGCGGACCGTGCGGGCCGCATCGAGCAGCGACGCCTCGGAAATATCGTCCGAATAGGCGAAAGCGGTTTTCTCGCCGCTGACCGCGCGCACGCCGACACCCTGGTCGATGCTGAAGCTGCCGGTCTTGACGATGCCTTCTTCCAGGCTCCAGCCCTCGCTGCGCGTGTACTGGAAGTACAGATCGGCATCGTCCACCTTGTGGGCGGTGATCTCGGCCAGGGCCTTGCTCAGGTGCGATTCGTCGAGCCCGAACGGCGTGAGCAGGAGCTGTTGCGCCGTGGCAAGGCGCTCGATGGTGGGTTCGCGAGAGATCATGAAGTGGATTCTAGGGCTCGCCTCCGGACCGCGCGCGCCCGGCGGCGCTTCGCCTTCCCCCGGCCGGGGCCAACGCCGACCCTACGGCTGCGGCCTAGCTTTGAGAAAGCTTCCTGGCACGCGCGATGGACATCAGGATGCCCAGCCCAAGCCCCAGCGTGACCATCGCAGTGCCGCCGTAGCTGATGAAAGGCAGCGGCACGCCCACCACCGGCAGGATGCCGCTGACCATGCCCATGTTGACGAAGGCGTAGGTGAAGAAAATCATCGTCACCGCCCCCGCCAGCAGCCGCGAGAACAGGCTCGTGGCGCTGGCCGCGATGGCCAGGCCGCGGAAGATCAGCAGGATGAAGGCGGCAATCAGCGCCAGATTGCCCACGAGGCCGAATTCTTCGGAATAGGCCGCAAAGATGAAGTCGGTGGTGCGCTCGGGAATGAATTCGAGATGCGTCTGCGTTCCCTGCATGAACCCCTTGCCGCCCACGCCGCCCGAGCCGATGGCGATCATCCCCTGGATGATGTGAAAGCCCTTGCCCAGCGGGTCCTTGCTGGGGTCGAGCAGGGTGCAAACGCGCTGCTTCTGGTAGTCGTGCAGCACCCGCCAGTCGACGCCCTCCGCGCACAGCCGCGATTCGAAGCTCACGATCAGCGTGATGGCCACGGCGCCGATCACCACCGGGGGCACGATGAGCTTCCACGGCAGCCCGGCAAAAAAGATCACCGCCAGGCCGGCGGCGAGCACCAGCAGCGAAGTGCCCAGGTCGGGCTGCTTCATGATGAGCCCGACCGGGATAGCCAGCAACACTGTCGCCACCACAAAATCGAGCGGCCGCAACTGGCCTTCACGGCGCTGGAACCACCAGGCCAGCATCAGCGGCATCGCGATCTTGAGGATTTCGCTCGGCTGGATCACCACGCCGAGGTTGATCCAGCGCGTGGCGCCCTTCTTCGTGATTCCGAAGAGCGCGACCGCAATCAACAGCGCCACCCCGGTCACGTACACCGGCACCGCGAACATCATCAGCCGCTGCGGCGGCACCTGGGCCACCACGAACATGATGAAGCCCGCCAGCAGCATGTTGCGGCCGTGGTCGGCAAAACGCGAGCCGTGGTCGTAGCCGGACGAATACATCGTCAGCAACCCGGCGAACGCCAGCAACAGCACGGCAAAAGCCAGAAAGCCGTCGAACCCCTGGAAGATGGGCGCGACGCGGCGCGCCAGGGAGGGCTGATTGAACACGGCGGACATGGGGCTGGATTATCCGCGCCCGGCACGCCCCGTCAGTCGAATTCGAACTGAACGACCGTGCGTCCCGGTCGGCTTTCGACCGCCAGCCGCGCGCCGACGGCGCCGGCACGCTCCGTGAGTGCCCGCGGCACCTGGGACGCGTCGAAACCCCGGCCGTCATCGATCACGCGCAACTGCACCCTTCCGGCCGGCGCTTCCGACTCGATCCGCAGCGTCTTTGCCTGGGCATGCTGCATCACGTTGGAAACCGCCTCGAACAGCAGGAACTGCAATTGCCGCATGCCTTGCGCATCGAGCCCCTTTACCGTCGGCACCTCTTCCACGCCCCACTCCAGCCGGATGCCCGCGGCCGCCAGGCGCGGCTCCAGCCGGTAGCGCAGCGCCGCCAGCAGGGCGCCCACGTCGCCCGGCGGCAGGTGAATGGAGTCGATCGAGAGCTTGAGCTGGTCGAGGGAGTCGCGCAGCGTGCGCAGCAGCTCCTCGGAGCTGGCCTGGCCGGACTGCAGTTGCCGGATGGCCGAGCTGATGTGCGAGCCCACGCCGTCGTGCATGTCGCGCAGGATGCGTTCGCGCTCATGGGTGCGGGCCTGGTCGCGGGCCACCTGCTCCAGTGCCGCGAAGGTCGATGCGAGCTCGCGTTCGCGCTGCGCCACCCGCTGGGCCAGTGCCGCCACCGAGCCGCGCGCTTCGATGCTGGCGGCGCGAAAGCGACGCAGCACGATCAGCAGCAGCGCAATACCGAAGAACACGGAGGAATAGCGCACCCAGGTGGTTTCGCCGTAGGCGTCGCTCAGGCGGATCACCAGCCAGTCCCGGATGCCGAAGCCCAGCGTTGCCAGCGCGGCGGCCGCCACCAGCAGGCGCCCCAGGTTCGGCCGCCGCACAGTCGCCACCACGAAGGCGCAGACGAACAGCGCGATGAACACGATCTCCGCCGCAAGCCAGCCGGTAAGCCAGTACGGCTCCTCGCGGAACAGCGCCATCGAGCTTGCGGCGACCGTTCCGGCAACCACTCCCCCCATTGGCCACCGCAGCCAGCGCATGCGGGGCCTGTGGTCCCAGCCCGCCAGGTGGTAGCAGAACATCATGGCGGACGCTGCCCAGCCGGCATAGCAGGCGGCCATGAGCACACCCCAGGCCGGCCAGGGCAGAGGCGGTTCGGCAATCACGCCGTCGGCCACGCGCAGCGCCCAGCAGAATTCGGCGAGCGCCGTCCAGAAATAGATGCCGTCGCGCCGATGCCGCCCCACCGCGTCGGCGTCCACCTGGGTGAGCCACAGCGCCAGTGCAATGCCGCCGACGATGAGGCTGAAGGCACTCAGGAGCACCGAGCCCGTAAAGCGCCAGCCATAGGCGGTTTCGAAAAGCTCGGTGCGCACGGGGGTGGCCGGCCCGATCGTCACGCGTGAAAGCCCGGCCCGCCGGGCGCCGTCGGCGCGGATGCGAATCTGCAAGCGGTTGTCGCCTGCTTTCAGCAAATGCCCCGGAATCGGCACATAGATGGGCGCCTTGGCGTAGTCGGGCCCGTTGCCACGGTCCAGATCGCCGTACACCTGCAGCAATGCGTCGTTGAGCGACACCTCGAGGACGTTACCGGCCCGCGGAATGAAGATGCCCCATGGCGTCTCGGGCGCGGCATCGAGCGTGAAAGGCAGTTCGAAGCTCGCGAAGCCGGGGCGCCCCCGGTGCTGGCGATCCCAATGGTAGGAAAGCTCGACGGGCGCTGTCCGCGTGGCACCGTCGACGGTGACGGTCGCCGTGCCGCTGCGCAGCTCAAGGGGGCCATCCGCCGCCGCGGCAACCGCCGGCGCCAGCAGGACTACCGCAAGCCAGAGCGCGAACAGCGCCCTTCCAGGCCTTGCGAACATGCGCCCCGCCACACGGCTCACCCGGGGTGGGACAGCAGGCCGAGGCGCGTCGCTTCGAACACCGCCTCGCTCTTGGAATGCACCGCCAGCTTGCCGTAGAGGTTCTTGATGTGGGTTTGCACCGTGTGCACGCTCAACCCCTTGAGCCGGGCGATTTCCGCATAGGAAAAGCCGCGCGCAATCAGCGTCAGCACTTCATGTTCACGGGCGGAGAGCAGGCTGGGCGCCGTGCTGTCGATGGCCGCCTGGGGCAATGCCGCGGCGGGCGTGCCCGCCGTCTGCAGGCTGCGGTACTTGGCAAGCACCCGCCGCGCGATCATGGGCGAGATCGGGGACGCGCCGGCCTTCATCTCGACGATGGTCTGCGCGATGTCCTCGGGTGCCGCGTCCTTGTGGATGTAGCCGACAGCGCCGGCCTCGATGCTGGAAAGCACGTTTTCCTCGTCGCCGAAGACCGAGATCACCAGCGGCTCGCAACCCGGAAAGCGCGCGACGGCCTCACGGATCACGTCGAGCCCGCTGCCGTCGGGCATGCCGAGATCGACCAGCAGCACGTCGGGAATGGTGGCGGTCTGCGCAAGCCATGCCAGTGCCTCATGCACGGTGCCGGCGCTTCCAAGCCAGAAGAGGCTTGCGCTGCGCTGCACGCTGGCCTCGAAGAAGGCACGCGCGCGGCTGTCGTCCTCGACCACGAGCACGCCCCAGCGGCGTGCCGTTCCAGGATCAGGAGCCTCGATATTCATGGGCTTAGCATAAGCCGCCACGTCGATTCAAAAGGCCGCGGCACCTCCCATCTTCATGGGATGCAGGCATCGATCCCGGGCCGCGAAACTTCGCGCCGCTTGCAAAAACGCAACAGCACCAGACGAACTTGGCCACTCCTGGTGCATCAGCTGAGTACTTTCGGGTTCCGGGACACGGCCCGCGCCCGATCGGATGCAGAAAAATCCCGCGGGCCGGAGATTCCAGTGGTAAACATTCACCTCCCCGCACGAAGCCTGCATGCGAGAGCCCTCACCGGCACCCGCGCCCCGCACGAGGACCTCATGCAAAATTACCCGGCTCCTTCTATGGAGTTGCGTCGAACGCAACATTTTCAGTCTCCGCCTCGCATGGATCCGAAAACCACTCACCTGTTGTATCTGCACGGTTTCCGCTCCTCGCCCCGCTCGACCAAGGCGCGGCTGATGGCGCGGCGCGTGGCGCTGGAGCACCCCAACCTGCAGTGGTGGTGCCCGCAGTTGCCGCCCTCTCCGCGCGAAGCGATCGACATGGTGATGAAAGGCATTGCCGACTGGCCGCGCAAGTCGATGGCCGTGGTCGGTTCATCGCTCGGCGGCTTCTATGCCACCTACGTTGCGGGAATGACGCGCTGCCGCACCGTGCTGCTCAACCCCGCCGTGCACCCCGCGCGCGACCTGCAGCTCTATATCGGCGACCAGACCACGTGGCAGGACCCGGCCGAGCACTTCTATTTCCGGCCCGAGTACATCCAGGAGCTGCGCACCATGGAGGTTGGCGCCCTCACGCGCCCGGAGCGCGTGCTGGCCATCATCGCCAAGGGCGACGAGGCGCTCGACTGGCACGAAATGTCCGCACGCTACCCCGACAGCAACATCAAGCTGCTCGAGGGAGGCGACCACGCGCTGTCCGATTTCGAGCAGAACCATCTGGACGACGTCATCGACTTCATCAACCCGGTCTGAAGTCCTCCGGCGCCGAGCGGCGGGCCGGGTCCAGCGTGGGACAATCGGCTCATGTTTGTATTGTTTGAAGAAGCCGGCAAGTACCTCGGCGGCCGCGTGCTGTCGGAGGCCGAAGCATCGGCGCAGGTCGAGCTCGACACCGGCAAGCGCGTCAAGGTCAAGGGCGCCAATATCGTGTTGCGTTTCGAGAAGCCGGCCCCGGCCGAGCTGATTGCCGAAGCGCGCGCCATCGCCGCCACAATGGACCTCGACCTCGCATGGGAGTTTGCGGCCGAAGGCGAATTCGGCTTTGCAGAACTCGCGGCCGACTATTTCAGCGACAAGCCCACGCTCGCACAGCAGGCCGCCGCGCTGTTCGCGCTGTTCGAGGCACCGCACTACTTTCGCCGCGCAGGCAAAGGGCGCTTCAAGAAGGCGCCGGCCGAAATCGTGCAGCAGGCGCTGGCCGCCATCGAAAAGAAAAAAGTCGTCCAGGCGCAAATCGTCGAGTGGGCCGGGCAGCTGGCCGAAGGCGTGTGCCCGCAGCCGATTCGCGAGCAGCTCTACAAGATCCTGTTCAAGCCCGACAAGAACGCGCCCGAGTACAAGGCCGTGGTCGACGCCGCGCGCGCCACGCAGCGCCCGCCGCTCGAACTGCTGGAGCGCGCCGGCGCCATCGATTCGCCCTACCAGTTTCACTGGCGCCGCTTCCTTTTCGAGAATTTTCCGAAAGGCACGGGTTTTCCGGCACTCGCCGCACCGGCCATCGCCGACGACCTGCCGCTGGCCGACGGCGTGCAGGCTTTCTCGATCGACGATTCGCAAACCACTGAAATCGACGATGCGCTGTCGGTGCAGGGCCTCGGCAGCGGCACCGTCACGGTCGGCATCCATATTGCCGCGCCGGGCCTTGCGCTCACGCCGGGCAGCGCCATCGACCAGGTGGCGCGCGCACGCATGTCCACGGTCTACATGCCGGGCCACAAGATCACCATGCTGCCCGACGAGGTGGTCAACGCCTACACGCTGCTCGAAGGCGGCGACCGGCCGGCCGTGTCGCTCTACGTGCGCTTCGACGAAGCCACGCTCGAACTGCAGTCCAGCGAGACCAAGCTCGAACGCGTGCCCATCGTGGCCAATCTGCGCCACGACCAACTCGACAGCGTCGTCACGCAACCCTGGCTCGAAGACGCATCGTTCACGAACGAGAACACGCCCGAGGCGGCTGCGAACTTGCGCGCACCGCTTTCCTTCCTGTTCCGCCTTGCAAAGCAATTGAAGGCCCAGCGCGAAGTGGTGCGCGGCAAGCCCGAGAACTTCAACCGGCCTGACTACAACTTTCGCCTGGTCGGCAACGACGGCGAGCCGGACGGCAGCGAGCAGGTGCAGATCACCACGCGCCAACGCGGTGCGCCGCTCGACCTGATCGTGTCCGAGGCCATGATCCTGGCCAACAGCAGCTGGGGCGGCTGGCTCGGCGAACTCGGCGTGCCCGGCCTCTACCGCAGCCAAGCCAGCTTGGCGCCGGGCATCAAGGTGCGCATGGGCACGCGGGCATTGCCGCATGCGGGCCTGGGCGTGAAGAGCTACGCCTGGAGCACCTCGCCGCTGCGCCGCTATACCGACCTCGTGAACCAGTGGCAGATCATTGCGGCCGCCCGCCACGGCAAGACGGCCGCGCTGGCCGCACCCTTCAAGCCGAAGGACGCGGACCTGTTCTCGATTCTCTCGGGCTTCGACGCCGCCTACGCAACCTACAACGCCTATCAGGGCGGCATGGAACGCTTCTGGACGCTCAAGTACCTGGAGCAGCAAGGCATCACCGAGCTTGAAGTCACTGTCATCAAGGACATACAGAACGGCGCGCTGGTGCGTGCGGACACGCTGCCGCTGGTGTTCCCGGTGGCGGGCCAGCAGGAGCGCGGTGCGCGCCTGCGCGTGAAGCTCGGCGAGATCGACGAAATTGCGCTCGACGTGCACGGCACGGTGCTCGAGCGCCTCGATGCGCCCAAGGCGGATGCCGCAGCCGACGAAGAAAGCGGCGACGAGGAAGAAGAAGTGGCCGGTCCCATCGCGATTGCGGTCGACCTCACCGACAGCGAGCCGGCACCGGAGAACACGCCGGCGTGAGCGCCGCGCGGAACATAAAAACCATTCAATGAGCCGCGAGGAGCGTCGTCAATGAACTTCAGGGATCTGAGCACGCTGCAGATTGCACTCGGTGTGTCGATCATCGCGCACGCCGCGCTTCTGACGGTGCGCTTCGTCGACCCTGAATCGTTCAACCGGGTCTTCAGCGACACGCCGCTCGAGGTGATCCTGGTCAACAGCAAGACCAACGACAAACCCGACGCCACGGCCCGCGTCATGGCGCAAACCTCGCTGGCCGGCGGCGGCGACCTCGAACGGGGCCGCGCCACGAGCCCGCTGCCGCCGTCGAGCTTTACCGCCGTGGGCGACTCCGCCGAGGAAGCGCAGCGCCAGGTCGAGGCCATGCAGGCGCAGCAGATGCAGCTGCTCGCGCAACTCAAGCGCGACCTGGCCGCCATGCCCGCGCCTGATCCACGCGTTTCGGGCGACCCGAAGGAAGCCGTGGCCCGCGAGGAAAAGCGGCGCCAGATGGTCGAGCTGCTGGCCGAAATCGAACGGCGCGTGAACGAAGAAAACGCACGCCCCAAGAAGCGCTACCTGAGCCCTTCCACACGCGAGGCGGCCTATGCCATCTACGTGGACACGCTGCGCCGCCGCATCGAGGTGCGGGGCACCGAGAACTTTCCCACCGCCGCCGGCAAGAAGCTCTACGGCCAGCTCAAGATGACGATCACCATCAACCATGACGGCAAGATCCTCGACACCGTGGTCGATGAAAGCTCGGGCGACACCACGCTCGACCGGCGCGCCAAGGCGATCGTGCACAGCATCGGCAACTTCGGCAAGTTCACCGATGCGATGCGCAAGCAGACCGACCAGATCGTGCTGCAGTCGCGCTTCAAGTTCACGCGCGACGAAACCATCGAGCTCTCTTCTCAATAGCAACCCAATAGCAACAACTGCGAATCACGGCGCCATGGACCTGTACTGCGTAATGGGCAACCCCGTCGAGCACAGCCGCTCGCCGCGCATCCATGCCCGATTTGCCGAACTCTGCGGCCAGGAGCTGGAATACACCCGCCGGCTCGTGCCGATCGGCGCCTTTGCCGAAGGCGTCGCCAACTTCCGGCGAGAGGCCGCGGAGCAGGGCAACGCCGCGCGCGGCTGCAATGTCACGGTGCCGTTCAAGTTCGATGCCGCCGCAATCGCGCAGCACACCAGCGAACGCGCCCTGCTCGCGCAAGCGGTGAACATGCTGCGCTTCGAAGCGGACGGCAGCGTTCATGCCGACAACACCGACGGCATCGGCCTGGTCAACGACATCGTGCGCAACGCCGCCGTGCCGTTGGCCGGCAGCGAACTGCTGCTCATCGGCGCGGGCGGCGCTGCCGCGGGCGTGCTCGGGCCGCTGCTCGATGCGGGCGCCTGGCGCATCGTCGTGGCCAACCGGACCGTCGGCAAGGCCATGGCCCTGGTGCAGCGCCATGCGGCCTCGGCCTTGCGCCACGGCGCCACGCTCGAAGCATGGGCGCTCGACGAAGTACCCGGCAATTTCGACGTGGTGATCAACGCCACCGCCTCCAGCCTTGCGGGCGATGCGGTGCCGGTGCGTGCGCAGGTGCTGCGCCCCGGCGCGCTCGCGGTCGACCTGATGTACGGGCCTGCCGCCGCCGGCTTCATTGCCTGGGCCGAAGCGCACGGCGCTGTGGGACGCGATGGGCTCGGCATGCTGGTCGAGCAAGCGGCCGAAGCCTTCGAGGCCTGGCGCGGCGTGCGCCCGCCCGCTGCGCAGGTGCTGACCGAATTGCGCGCTTCAATCGCCGCCGGCCAATGAAGGGGCTGCTGCGGCTGATTGCGTACCTGCTGGTCGCGGCGGTGGCGCTCGAGCTTTTCTTCGTGGCGCGCATTGCCGCGATGGCCGTGATCGCTCCGCAGAGCACGGCGTTCCAGCGCTCCGAAGCCTGGCAGATCGCCATTCACCAGGGCAGCAAGGGCGCCTGGCGCCAGGAGTGGGTGCCCTACGCACAGATCAGCGACAACCTCAAGCGGGCCGTCATCGCCAGCGAGGACGCCGACTTCATCGACCACAACGGCGTGGAATGGGAAGCCATCGAACGCGCGCGGCAGCGCAATGCCAAGGCCGAGGAGCTTGCGGCCCGGCGCGCGGCGCGTGCCATTGCGCGCGGCAAGCCGGTGCGACCCGTGCAGTTGCGTGGCGGCTCCACCATCACGCAGCAGCTCGCGAAGAACCTGCTGCTTTCCGGCGAGCGCACGCTGCTGCGCAAGGGCCAGGAACTGGTGCTCGCCATGACGCTCGAGGTGCTGCTCGACAAGCGCCGCATCCTCGAGATCTATCTCAACAATGTCGAATGGGGCGAAGGCGTGTTCGGTGCCGAGGCTGCCGCCCAGTACTACTTCAAAAAGCCCGCCTCGCGCCTGAGCGCCGGCGAGGCCGCGCGTCTGGCGGTGATGCTGCCGAGCCCCAAGTTCTTCGAGCGCCGGCTGGGCTCTTCTTCTTACCTCAGCGGACGGGCTTCGACCATCGTGGCGCGCATGCCGTCGGCCGAGTTGCCCTGACTGCACCGCACAGCGCTTCGATGGCCAGGACGGCCGCAAAGCCGATCAGGTAGGCCACCACGTCCCACCAGTCGGCCGTACTGCCGAGCACGATGCGCAAGGCGCGGTTCGGAATGTGCAGGTGCCAGGCCGATGCCAGGAACTGGCCCAGCTCGACCGCCAAGCCCACGCCGAGTGCGGCCAGCGCCAATGGCAGCACGCGCGCGGCAATGAAGGTCTTGAAGACGACATAGACCCACGCCACGGCCAGCACGTCGCCGAAGAAACTCCGCAGCCAGCCCCATCGCGCGCCGACGGTGGCCAGCAGCACGAGAACCACGAACAGGGCCACCGCCCACACCAGAGAAAGAGGATCGAAACGCCATCGCATGCCCCGTATCATCGCGCCCATGCTGGCAAAGCTCACAGGTTGGTTGTTGTTGGGAATCGTCCGGTTGCTCACGGGGGCCCAGGCACGCTGGTACGGCTGCCCGCCCAAGGCCGAGCAGCGCATCTATTTCGCCAATCACCAGAGCCACGCCGACCTCGTGATGATCTGGGCAGCCCTGCCCGAAGAGCTGCGCAGCATCACGCGGCCCATTGCGGCGCGCGACTACTGGGCCAATACGCCGTTCAAGCGCTGGATCACGACCGAGGTTTTCAACGCCGTTTACGTGGAACGGGCGGCCGCTGCGCCCGCTTCGGCAGCACCGGCGGCAGCCGCGGCGGAACCTGAGGCGCCGCCCGCGCCAGTACGCGACACCGTTGCAGCGCCAGCCGAGCGCATCGAGCCTTCGATGGAACCGTTGCTTCCACTGGCGCCAGCGGCCCAGACCGTCGTCGATGTGACTCCCGAGGCTTTCGACGAAGTGCAAGGGCGGCTCGATCTTCCCGCGCCGCCGCCGCCACCGCCCCCGGTCGCACCCCCTGTCGAATCACCGTCCGTCGCGTCGGAAACAGCGCCTTCGGAACCCGCTGCAGCTCCCACCTCCGATCCGCTCGCACCCTTGGTCGAAGCACTGCGCAGCGGCGACTCGATCATCATCTTTCCCGAAGGCACACGCGGCCACACGGGCGAGCCGCAGAAGTTCAAGTCCGGCCTTTACACACTCGCGACGATGTTTCCCGAAGTGGTGCTGGTGCCGGCATGGATCGACAACGTGCAGCGCGTCATGCCCAAGGGCGAGATCGTGCCGGTGCCGATCCTGTGTTCCGTGACCTTCGGTGCGCCAATCCGCGTGGAAGAAGGCGAAGAGCGCCGCCCTTTCCTCGATCGCGCGCGTGCTGCGGTGATTGCTTTGCGCGATGTTTGAAATGAAGGCTTTTGCTTTGCGTGGTGTTTTTTTGCGGGCCGTCTTCGGGACGCGCACCCGCCGACGGGGGACATTCGCGGAGGGGAGTACCCGGTGGCCTTTGCACAAGCCCCGAACAACAGCGCCTAGAACGCAGTCCCCAACAACGCGCGAAGGAAAACTGACATGAACCAGTTCCTGCGCAGCCTCACTCCGACCCAGCAAGTCGCGACCCTGTTCCTCATCGTCTTCGGCCTGCTCGTGATCGCAAGCACAGCGGCGCTCTTCCTGAGCTTCAGGGAACGCCGCAACCCCGTGCACGATGCCACCTGGCAAGCCGAACTCGCCCACTATCGCAAGCTGCTGGGCACCACCTGGTTCATGGTCATCGTGTTCTGGGTTGGCTGGGCCTTGGGCGAAACCGTGGCCACCGTGCTGTTCGCGCTCATCGCCTTCTTCGCGCTGCGCGAGTTCATCACGCTCTCGCCCACACGCCGCGGCGACCACCGCAGCCTGATCCTGGCCTTCTTCGTGGTGCTGCCGATCCAGTTCTGGCTCGTGGCCACCGCGCGCTTCGACCTGTTCACCGTCTTCATTCCGGTCTACGTGTTTCTCGCGATCCCGGTCGCAAGCGCACTCGCCAACGATCCCAGCCACTTTCTCGAGCGCAACGCCAAGCTGCAGTGGGGCATCATGGTCTGCGTCTACGGCATGAGCCACGTGCCGGCGCTACTGCTCCTGAGCTTTCCGGGCTACGAAGGCAAAAGCGCATTCCTCGTGTTCTTCCTGGTGTTCGTGGTGCAGACCTCGGTGCTGGTGCAGCACGTGATCTCGCGCCGCACGCAGCGCAAGCCCTTTGCGCCCAACGTGAGCCGCAGCTTCAACTGGACCAGCTGGGGCATCGGCATCACGGTGGCCAGCCTGGTGGGTGCGCTGTTCTCGTTCATCACTCCGTTCAAGTTCGGTCAGGCGCTAGCCGTGTCGTTCATCGCCTGCATCGCGGGCTCCATGGGCCACCTGGTGATGAAGGCGCTCAAGCGCGACCGCGGTATTCCCAACTGGGGCAAGAAAGGCGTGGGCGTGACCGGCGCCAATGGCCTGCTCGACCGTGTGGATGCGCTGTGTTTTGCGGCGCCCATCTTCTTCCATTCGATCCGCTGGTACTTCAACGTCTGACCACATGCGCATTCTCGGCATCGACCCCGGCCTTCTCACCACCGGCTTCGGCGTGGTGGATGCGGACGGCCATGCGCTGCGCTACGTGGCAAGCGGCACCATCAGCACGCGGCACCTGGGCAGCGGCAACCTGCCGGCGCGCCTCAAGGTGCTGTTCGACGGCATCGCCGAAATCGCCGAGCGCTACCAGCCCGACGCTTCGGCGGTCGAAATCATTTTCGTCAACGTCAACCCGCAGTCGACACTACTGCTCGGCCAGGCGCGCGGCGCCTGCGTGACCTCGCTGGTGAACAGCAAGCTCACGGTGGCCGAATACACCGCGCTGCAAATGAAGAAGGCCGTGGCGGGGCACGGCCAGGCTGCCAAGGCACAGGTACAAGAAATGGTGAAGCGCCTGCTCGACCTACCGGGCCTGCCGGGCGCGGACGCAGCCGATGCACTAGGCATTGCCATCACGCATGCGCAGGTGGGCCGTTCGATGGCACGGCTGGCCGAAGCGGCCGATCTGTCGAAGACGCACGCCGGCACCTACCGGCAAGGCCGCTCGAGGTAGCGCCGTTCAGGCGCTCATCAATGGCGCGGCGCAAGCCAGGCCCGCTACCAGCTAGGCCACACGCTCGGCAATCAGCACCGCAAAGAAGCCGAACGCCGCGAGCAGCGTCCACTTGAGCACGATCCAACCGAAGCGCCGGTACTTGACCTGCCCGGTTCCGGCATAGAACGCGAACGACACGCCCGCCACCAGCAGAAGCAGCAGGATGGCCCAGCGGAAGACAAGCATTGCGTGAAACGAGGAACTGAAGAACCTGCCTGCTACCAGGCCCGCGCCACTTCGCCGAAACCGCGCGGTGCGCGCTTCTCGTCTTCGAAAGTCACGACCTCGTAGGCATCGCTATTCGCCAGCAGTTCGCGCAGCAGCTTGTTGTTGAGCGCGTGGCCCGACCGGAACGCGGTATACGCGGCCAGCAGCGGCTTGCCGATGATGTACAGGTCGCCCATCGCATCAAGAATCTTGTGCTTCACGAACTCGTCGTCGTAGCGCAGCCCGCCGGCATTGAGCACCTTGGTGTCGTCCATCACGATGGCGTTGTCCAGCCCGCCGCCGAGCGCCAGGCCCTTGCTGCGCATGTACTCGACTTCCTTCGTGAAGCCGAAGGTGCGGGCGCGTGCAATGTCGCGGCTGTAGGAATCCTTGCCCAGGTCGAACTCCACGCGCTGGCCGGTGGAGTTGACCACGCGATGGTCGAAGTCGATCTCGAAGCTCAGCTTGTAGCCGTGGTACGGCTCAAGGCTCGCCCACTTCTCGTTGGCGCCCTCGCCTTCGCGCACCTCCACCTTGCGGGTTACGCGAATGAAGCGGCGCGGCGCCTTCTGCAGCTCGATGCCCGCGCTTTGCAGCAAGAACACGAAGGACGAAGCCGATCCGTCGAGGATCGGCACTTCGTCGGCCGTGATGTCGATGTAGAGGTTGTCGATGCCCAGGCCTGCGCAGGCCGACATCAGGTGTTCGACCGTCTGCACTTTCGCGCCGCCAGTAGAAACGGTGGAAGCCAGGCGCGTGTCGGTCACCGCCTCGGCGGTCATGCGGATGTCGACCGGCTCGGGCAGGTCGACGCGCCGGAACACGATGCCCGTGTCCGACGGAGCCGGGCGCAGCGTGAGCTCCACGCGCTGTCCGCTGTGAAGCCCCACGCCCACGGCGCGGCTGATCGACTTGAGAGTTCTTTGTTGCAGCACGCCCGCGATTTTAGGCGGGCGACGGGCATGGCGGCCTATGCCCCTCGCTATGGCACCGATAGACATAGGTTCTATTTCCAGCGGGGCGATGGACGCAAAGGGCACGAAGCGAACGCAGCGCCTAGGGCGGCGGAAGTCCCTTTCAGGTCTTCCCCGTACCCCTTGCGAACCTTCGTGCCCTCTGCGTTCGGTGGCCCGGCCTCAGTCAGCCTGACGGCGCAGGAATGCGGGGATCTCGAAGTCGTCCATGCCGCCCGAAGACAGCGCGTCCACCTTGGCCGCGGCCATTGTGCGGTTGGTACGCCACACGCTGGGAACCGCCATGCCGTCGTAGTTGGGCTGGCTCACGCCGTGGCCACCGTGGCCTGCATGGCCCGTGCCGCCGAGCGTGGGCACGTTGAACGGGATGTTGTCGGTGCCGGTGCGGATCACTTCGAGCGTCGGTGCCTGGCGGCGTGCGTCGGCGCGCGAGAGGCCGGTGGCCACCACGGTCACGCGCATTTCGTCGCCCAGGCTCTCGTCGTAGGCGGCGCCGTAGATCACGTGCGCATCGGGCGAGGCGTAGGCGCGGATGGTGTTCATCGCGAGCTTCGACTCGTTCAGCTTCAGCGAACCCTTCGACGCGGTCACCAGCACCAGCACGCCCTTGGCACCCGAGAGGTCGATGCCTTCGAGCAGCGGGCAGGCCACGGCCTGTTCGGCGGCGATGCGGGCGCGGTCCGGGCCGGCAGCGGCTGCGGTGCCCATCATGGCCTTGCCCGGCTCGCCCATCACGGTGCGCACGTCTTCGAAGTCGACGTTCACGCCGCCGTACTCGTTGATGATTTCCGAGATGCCGCCCACGGCGTTCTTCAGCACGTCGTTCGCATGCGCGAAGGCTTCGTCCTGGGTGATGTCCTCGCCCAGCACGTCGAGCAGCTTCTCGTTGAGCACCACGATCAGCGAGTCGACATTCGCCTCGAGCTCGGCCAGGCCGGCGTCGGCGTTGGTCATGCGGCGACCGCCTTCCCAGTCGAAGGGCTTGGTCACCACACCCACGGTGAGGATGCCCATTTCCTTTGCCACGCGTGCAATCACGGGGGCGGCGCCGGTACCGGTGCCGCCGCCCATGCCGGCCGTGATGAAGAGCATGTGCGCGCCGTCGATGGCGGCGCGGATGTCGTCCACCGCGGCTTCGGCCGCGTCACGGCCCTTGTCGGGCTTGCTGCCCGCGCCCAGGCCGCTCGTGCCCAGCTGGATGATCTTGTGTGCGTTGCTGCGCTGGAGCGCTTGCGCGTCGGTGTTGGCGCAGACGAACTGAACGCCCTGCACGCCGCGCTCCATCATGTGAGCGACGGCATTGCCGCCACCGCCGCCCACTCCGATCACCTTGATCTGAGTGCCTTGGTTGAATTCTTCGACTTCGATCATTTCGATGGTCATTTCTAACTCCTTGAATTTTGCAGTTGCCGTTGTGTATCTATGAATTTTTCTGGTGTCTTGACGAGTTCAACGTAGCCGTCGTCGCGGCGGTGGACCTGTGCGCCGCCATCGCTCGTTGAAATGCAATGGGGGGCCGCCGCGTGCGAGCCAGAGTGGGGAGTGATTCATGCTTAGAAGTTCCCCACGATGAAGTCCTTGAAACGTCCGAACGCAGTCTTTACGGATCCGTTCTTCTGCGCGACCTTGAAGCCGCGCATGCGTGCGAAGCGTGCTTCTTCGAGCAAACCCATCACGGTGGCGGCGCGCGGCTGCGCGACCATGTCGGACAGCGCGCTCGAGTACTTCGGAATGCCGCGCCGCACCGGCTTCAGGAAGATGTCTTCGCCGAGCTCGACCATGCCTGGCATCACGGCGCTGCCGCCCGTGAGCACCACGCCCGACGACAGCACCTCTTCGTAGCCCGACTCGCGCACCACCTGCTGCACGAGCGAAAAGATTTCTTCGATGCGCGGCTCGATCACGCCGGCCAGTGCCTGCTTGCTCAGCATGCGCGGGCCGCGGTCGCCGAGGCCAGGCACTTCCACCTGTGTGTCGGGGTCCGCCAGAAGCTGCTTGGCATAGCCGTTCTCGACCTTGATGTCTTCCGCGTCCTTGGTGGGCGTGCGCAGCGCCATGGCGATGTCGCTGGTGATCAGGTCGCCCGCGATCGGAATCACGGCCGTGTGGCGAATCGCGCCGTTGGTGAAGATGGCCACGTCGGTCGTGCCCGCGCCAATGTCCACCAGCACCACGCCAAGCTCGCGCTCGTCTTCGGTCAGCACCGCCTGGCTCGAGGCCAGCGGGTTCAGCATCAGCTGGTCGACCTCCAGGCCGCAGCGGCGCACGCACTTGATGATGTTCTCAGCCGCGCTCTGCGCACCGGTCACGATGTGCACCTTGGCTTCGAGCCGCATGCCGCTCATGCCGATCGGCTCCTTCACGTCCTGGCCGTCGATCACGAACTCCTGCGGCTCCACCAGCAACAGGCGCTGGTCGCTCGAAATGTTGATGGCGCGCGCGGTTTCCACCACGCGGGCCACGTCGGCGGGCGTCACTTCCTTGTCCTTCACGGCCACCATGCCGCTCGAGTTGATGCCGCGGATGTGGCTGCCGGTAATGCCCGTGTAGACGCGGCTGATCTTGCAGTCGGCCATCAGCTCGGCCTCTTTCAGGGCCTGCTGGATGCTCTGCACGGTGGCGTCGATGTTCACCACCACGCCGCGCTTCAGGCCGTTGCTCGGCGCAATGCCGAGCCCGGCCAGCTTGAGTTCACCGCCGGGCAGCACCTCGGCCACCACCACCATCACCTTGGCGGTGCCGATGTCGAGTCCGACAACCAGGTCTTTGTATTCTTTGGGCATTGAATGTCCTCGGTATTCGCTATTTACTTCTTCTTGGTCTTCGGGTCGGTAACGACCGTGGTGACGCCACGAAGGCGCAACGCGTAGGCATCGTTGTGGCGCAGATCGGCCCCTTCGACGTCCGCCGCGGTGCGGTGGTATTGGCCCGCGACCTGGGTCACGGTTTTCAGGAAACGCTGCGCACGGGCGGCCACCTCTTCGGGCTGCCCGCGGCCAAGCTCGATCTCGGCGCCGCTGTTCAGCACCACCTTCCAGCTGCCCCGGCTCGAAAGCGTGAGCTCGTCGACGCTGAAGTCGTAGGGCTGGAAGATCGGCGCAATCACGCGGTACATGCCCAGCACCTGCCCGGCCTGCTCGATGGGACCGTCGAGCCGCGGCAGGCGGTCGTCCACCTCGGCCACGTTGGCTTCGAACACGTCGCCAAAGCTGTTGATCAGCTTCGAGCCTGCTTCGTCGCCCCAGTTGGCCACGGGCACCTGCTCGGTCAGGGTGACGCGCAGCTTGTTCGGAAACTCGCGCCGCACCACCGCCTTGCGCACCCAGGGCACCGACTCGAAGGCCGTTCTTGCACGGGCGAGATCGACCGTGAAGAAGTTGCCCGAGAGCTGTGGCGCCACGTTGGCGCGCAGGGTCACTTCGTTGTTGTGCGTCACGTCGCCGTCGACCTTGATGCCGGCAATGGGAAAGAACGGCTGCCGCAGCACCCACCATGCGCCCGCCGCAAGCAGCATGAGCGCCACCACCGCGAACGCGAGGTTCGAGACGATGTTCATGAGCTTGACGTCGAACGGCGCCTGGATGCTGTCGGCCATGGCTATTGCGTTTCCCCTGTGGAGTCCAGCGAAGCCGAGGCCAGCACGCGCAGGCACAGGTCTTCGTAGGCAATGCCCGATGCGCGCGCCGACATCGGCACCAGCGAGTGGCTGGTCATGCCGGGCGAGGTGTTCATCTCGAGCAGGAAGGGCTTGCGGTCGCTCGCGCGAATCATCACGTCGGCACGGCCCCAGCCGCGGCAACCGAGCGTGTGGTACGCGGCCAGCGTGATGCGCTGGATCTCGCGCTCCTCGGCTTCGGCGAGGCCGCTCGGGCAGTGGTACTTCACGTCGTCGGTGAAATACTTGTTCTGGTAGTCGTAGGCGCCTTCGGGTGCGGCAATGCGCACCACGGGCAGCGCGCGCGCATCGAGCCCCTGGCCGAGCACGGCGCAGGTCACTTCCTCGCCCTCGATGAATTCCTCGCACAACACATCGGCGTCGTATTTGGCCGAAAGCGCCACGGCGTCCTGCATCTGCGAGTAGCCCTCGACCTTGGTCACGCCGATGGACGAGCCCTCGCGCGGTGGCTTCACGATCAGCGGCAGGCCCAGCACGTCGGGCACGGCGCGAATCTGTTCGCGGCTTTGCTGGTCGAAAGCCAGGCGCACGTATTTCGGCGTCGGCAGCCCATCGGCCTGCCAGATGCGCTTGGTCATGACCTTGTCCATGGCCACGCTGGAAGCCATCACGCCCGAGCCGGTATAGGGAATGCCGAGCAGCTCGAGCGCGCCCTGCACCGTGCCGTCTTCGCCATGCCGCCCGTGCAGCGCAATGAAGCAGCGCGCAAAGCCGTCGCGCCGAAGCTCGACCAGATCGCGCTCCGACGGATCGAAGGCATGCGCATCGACGCCGCGCGAGCGCAGGGCCTCGAGCACGCCGTTGCCCGACATGAGGGAAATTTCTCGCTCGGCGGAGCTTCCGCCGAACAGCACGGCCACCTTGCCGAATTGCTTTGGATCTTGAAGAGTCATTGGGTAACCTCCGCGCCGCGCGCTGCGGTGGCAAGTTCGACCACCTTGCCGGGCACCGCGCCGATGGAGCCCGCGCCCATGCAAAGCACCACGTCGCCGGCGCGCGCGTTGTCCGCAATGGCCTGCGGCATGGCGTTGATGTCGTCCACGAACACCGGCTCCACCTTGCCTGCCACGCGCAGGGCACGCGCCAGCGAGCGGCCGTCGGCGGCCACGATGGGCGGCTCGCCGGCGGCGTACACCTCGCCCAGCAGCACCGCGTCGGCATTGCCGATGACCTTGACGAAGTCTTCGAAGCAGTCGCGCGTGCGGGTGTAACGGTGCGGCTGAAAGGCCAGCACCAGCCGGCGGCCCGGGAAGGCGCCGCGCGCGGCGGCAATGGTCGCGGCCATCTCGACCGGGTGATGGCCGTAGTCGTCGATCACGGTGAAGGTGCCCGGCGCATCCACGCCGGCCTGCCCCTGCACGGCCACGTCGCCGTAGCTCTGGAAGCGGCGCCCCACGCCCTTGAAGTCGGCCAGCCCGCGCTGCACCGCTTCGTCGGGAATACCGAGCTCCACCGCCACCGCGATCACCGAGAGCGCGTTGCGCACGTTGTGCTCGCCCGGCAGGTTCAGCACGATGGGCAGGTCGGGCAGCGTGACGCCATTGCGGCGCTGCGCCGTGAAATGCATCTGCGCGCCCACGGCGCGCACGTCGACCGCGCGCACCTGGGCGCCTTCGTCGAAACCGTAGCTGGTGACCGGGCAGGTGACCTCGCCCACGATGTCGCGCACCGCCGGATCGTCGGTGCACAAGATGGCCACGCCGTAGAACGGCATGCGGTGCAGGAAGTCGACGAACGCCTTCTTGAGCTTCGCGAAGTCGTGCCCGTAGGTTTCCATGTGGTCGGCATCGATGTTCGTGACCACCGCCATCACCGGCAGCAGGTTCAGGAACGAAGCGTCCGACTCATCGGCCTCCACCACGATGTAGTCGCCGCTGCCGAGCTGTGCATTAGCGCCGGCGCTGTTCAGGCGGCCGCCGATCACGAAGGTCGGGTCGAGCCCGGCGGCTTCGAGCACGCTCGCCACCAGGCTGGTGGTGGTGGTCTTGCCGTGCGTGCCGGCAATCGCGATGCCCTGCTTCAGGCGCATCAGCTCGGCCAGCATCATGGCGCGCGGCACCACGGGAATGCGCTTCTCGCGCGCGGCGAGCACCTCGGGGTTGTCGGACTGCACCGCCGTGGAGGTCACGACGGCGTCGGCGCCCTCGATGTGCGCGGCCGCGTGGCCCACGAAGGTACCGATGCCCAGGCTCGCGAGCCGGCGCAGCGTGGCGCTGTCCGCCAGGTCGGAGCCCGTGATGCGGTAGCCCAGGTTCAGCAGCACTTCGGCAATGCCGCTCATGCCCGAGCCGCCGACGCCCACGAAGTGAATATGACGAATCGCGTGCTTCATTTGGCAAGCTCCTCGCAGGCGCGGACGACCGCGTCGACGGCTTCGGTCTTCTGCATGGTTTTGGCCTTGGCGGCCTTTTCGATCAGCGCGGTGCGCTCGGTTTTCTGTAGCAAATCAGCCAGCAATTCAGGTGTGAGGTCGGTCTGCTGCACCAGCCAGCCGCCGCCCGCATCGACGAGGAAGCGCGCGTTGGTGGTCTGGTGGTCGTCGACCGCCGAAGGAAAAGGCACGAACAGCGCTGCTGCGCCGACGGCCGCGATTTCTGTAACGGTGCTGGCCCCTGCACGCGCGACGATGATGTCGGCATCGGCATAGGCCTGCGCGGTGTCTTCGATGAACGGCGTGAGCTCGCCCTCGACGCCGGCTGCGGCGTAGTTGGCGCGCAGCTCGTCGATCTGCCTGGCTCCGCTCTGGTGCAGCACCGTGGGGCGCGTGCCCGGCTCGATGCGCGCGAGCGCCTGCGGCACCACGGCATTGAGCGCCTTGGCGCCCAGGCTGCCGCCGACCACCAAGAGCCGCAGCGGCCCGCTGCGGCCCGCAAAGCGCACGGCCGGCGCGGGTTGCGACGTGAACGCCGCGCGCAGCGGATTGCCCACCCACTGCGCCTTCTTCAGCACATTGGGAAAAGCCGTGAACACCCGATCGGCCACGCCCGCCAGCACCTTGTTGGCAAGACCGGCGACCGAGTTCTGCTCGTGCAGCACCAGCGGCTTGTTGAGCAGCACGCTCATCATTCCGCCCGGAAAGGTGATGTAGCCGCCCAGGCCCACCACGACGTCGGGCTTGACACGGCGCACCACGCCAAGGCTCTGCCAGAAAGCACGAAGGAGCCGCAGCGGAAGCAGGAACAGCGTGAGCGGCCCCTTGCCGCGCACGCCGCCGAACTGGACCGGCTCGAAAGCGAAGCCGCGCGGCGGCACCAGTTTTTCTTCCATGCTGCCGGGCGCGCCCAGCCAGTGCACGCGCCAGCCGCGCTCGCGCAGGGCCTCGGCCACCGCGAGTCCCGGAAAGATGTGGCCGCCCGTGCCGCCGGCCATGACGAGTGCTGTGCGGCCTGTCATATGCGGCCTCCACGCATCAGCACACGATTCTCATAATCGATTCGCAGCACTACCGCCAGAGCCACCAGGTTCATCAGGATGGCCGAACCGCCAAAGCTCATCAGCGGCAAGGTCAGCCCCTTGGTCGGCAGCGCGCCCAGGTTAACGCCCATGTTGATGAAGGCCTGGAAGCCGATCCACACGCCCACGCCCTGCGCCACGAGCCCCGAGAACACTCGGTCCAGAGCAATCGCCTGGCGGCCGATATGCATGATGCGGCGGGTCAGCCAGAGGAACAGGCCGATGATCAGCAGCACGCCGACCAGGCCGAACTCCTCGCCAATTACGGCCAGCAGGAAGTCGGTGTGCGCCTCGGGCAGCCAGTGCAGTTTTTCAACGCTGCCGCCCAGCCCCACGCCGAAGATCTCGCCGCGGCCGATGGCAATGAGCGAATGCGAGAGCTGGTAGCCCTTGCCCAGCGCATGCTCCTCGCTCCACGGGTCGAGGTACGCAAAGATGCGCTCGCGCCGCCACGGGCTGCTGGCCACGATGGTGCCGAAGGCCACCACCACCAGCGCGGCAATGACGAAGAACATGCGCGCGTTCACGCCGCCCAGGAACAGGATGCCCATGGCGATCACGGCAATCACCATGAAGGCGCCCATGTCGGGCTCGGCCATCACCAGCATGCCGACCACCACTACTGCAATGCCCATCGGCAGCACCGCGCGGAAGAATCGCTCCTTGATTTCCATCTTGCGCACCATGTAGCTGGCGGCATAGAACACCATTGCGAGCTTGGCGAGTTCGGACGGCTGAAAGCGCATGAAGCCCAGCGGCAGCCAGCGCCGCGCGCCGTTCACGTTGATGCCGATGTGCGGAATGAGCACCGCCACCAGCAGCAGCAACGAGGCCACGAAGAGCCAGGGCGCAGAGCGCTCCCACGTCTTCATGGGAATCTGGAAGGCCAGTAGCGCCGCAATGAACGCGACCGCCACCGACGCCGCATGCCGCGTGAGAAAGAACACCGGACCGTAGCCCGCACGTGCGAAGCGCGGGTTGTCCGGTAGCGCAATGGAAGCTGAATACACCATCACCAGGCCCCAGGTGAGCAGCGCGACGGTGACCCAGACCAGTGCCTGGTCGAAGCCCAGCACACGCATCGGCGTGGCCTTGGTCTGCGTAACGCCGGCGCCGCCCAGCCGCACCGGCAGGTGCATGGGCAAGGCGTCGATGCCGCTGCGCGCGCGCCCGAACCAGCCACCGAAACGGGTTGGCTTGGCGTTGGGCGTGGCGCCGGCGGCTGTGGTGTTCAAACCGGGTCTCCCGAGGAAAAGTCGGAATCGTTCGACGAGTCAGATTCGCGGGGGTTGTCCGCGAGCGTCTGCACGGCCTCGCGGAACACCGCCGCGCGGTGTTCGTAGTCCTTGAACATGTCGAAGCTCGCACAGGCGGGTGACAGCAGCACGGCATCGCCGGGATTGGCGCGCGCGGCGGCCAGGTTGACGGCTTCTTCCATCGAGCCCGCATGCATCAGCGAGACGCCGGTGGAGGCCAGCGCCTGCTCGATGAGCGGTGCGTCGCGGCCGATGAGCACCACGGCGCGCGCGTACTGGCGTACCGGTTCGGCCAGCGGTTCGAAGTCTTGTCCCTTGCCTTCGCCGCCGAGGATGACGACCACGCGCCGGTCTTCGCCCAGGCCGCTCAGGGCGGCGGCCGTGGCACCGACGTTGGTGCCCTTGCTGTCGTCGAAATACTCGACATCGTCCACCAGCGCGATCGGCTCGACCCGGTGCGGCTCGCCGCGGTATTCGCGCAGGCCATAGAGCATGGGGCCGAGTGGGCAGTCGGCGGCGCTGGCGAGCGCAAGTGCAGCCAATGCGTTCATGGCGTTGTGGCGCCCGCGAATGCGCAGCGCGTCCGCAGGCATCAGGCGCTGAAGGAAGATTTCTTCTTCCACCACCGCGCCGCGCTTGCGCTTTTGCGTTTCGTCGGCTTCCAACGCACGCACCAGCCAGGCCATGCCGTTGACGCGCTCGATGCCGTAGTCGCCCGGGCGCAGCGGCATCGCGCTGCCGAAGGTAATGTGCGTGCGGATCTGCGGACGCTGCAGCTTCACCCTGACGGGCGCGGGCAACATCCCCATCACGCCCGGGTCGTCGCGGTTCAGCACCATGAGGCCCTGCGCGCCGAAGATGCGCGCCTTCGCAGCCGCGTACGCGGGCATGTCGCCGTGCCAGTCGAGATGGTCCTGCGTGAGGTTGAGCACCGTTGCGGCCGTGGGCTCGAAGCCCTGCACGCCGTCGAGCTGGAAGCTCGAGAGTTCGAGCACCCACACGTCGGGCAGCGTCTCGGCGTCGATGTGTGCAGCCAGCGTGTCGAGCAGCGTCGGGCCGATGTTGCCCGCCACCGCCACGGTCTTGCCCGCGCGCTCGACCAGCTGGCCCGTGAGCGCGGTGACGGTGGTCTTGCCGTTGGTGCCGGTGATGGCAAGCACGGCGGGCGTGTAGCCCTTCGGTGCCGGCGGCTCTTCGATCGGCACCAGTGGGAGCTGGGCCGTCGGCTCTTCCTCGACGGCGGCGGAAGCCGGGTTGGAGGCGGCGAGCTCGGCAATCCTGGCGACGAACTCGGCGGCCTCCTTGGCGGCGGTAGGCACGTAGGGCTTGCCGGTGCTCGGCAGCCTCGAAACGGTAGCGGGCGCCGGCGATGCGGCGGTCGCTTCAGGTGTTTCTGCGTTCGGCGCTTCTGCGTTCGGCGCTTCGTCCGAAGGCGGCGAAACAGGAATGCTCAGAGAAGGATCGCGCGGCATGGCTTCCGCCATGGCGGGGGTTGCCGCAAGCTCGCCTTCGGTGGTCGGCTCGGCCGGCGCTTCCGTTGGCCCGGGTGTTGCCGGCGCTTCGGTTGCGTTCGTTGCTTCGGTGGATTCCGTGGCTTCGACTGTCGAAGCGGTCTCTGCAGCTTCAGGCGCTTGCGCAGCAGCTTCGACCTGCCCGGTCGATTCCGGCACTTCGGCCGCTTCAGAAGCTTCAGCCTCGACAGGTGCGGCTGCCGGCGGTTCCACGTCCAAGGCCAGTTCGGCCTGCGCTTCAGGCTCCGCAACTTCCACGGGCACTTCCGCGGCGGGCTCGGCTTCGGCCGGCGCTTCCACTTCGGGCTCCGCTTCCACGACCGGCACTTCGACCGTTCGCAAATCCTGCAGCGCGCGCGCAAAGAGGTCGAGCTCGCCGCCGACCGGCAGCCCCACGGCGCGCGCCGCATCGGCGACCGGCGCGATGGTCGCAGGCGACAGCCCCGGGGAACGGTAGACGGCCCGGATCGGCGTGCCTTCGATCAGCGCGGCCGAAAACGGTCCGCCGACGAACGCCACCTCGGGCAATTCCGCCCGCAGCGTTGCAAGCAGCGCGGGTGCCTCGCGCGTATCGGCCACGGTCACCTGCGCGCCGTGGCGTGCGCACCAGCGCGCCATCGCCAGCCCGGACGCACCAAGGCCGAGGATCAATACGGGGAGGTCTTTCAGGTGTCGCATGTGCCCGTTACCGCAGCTTCAGCGTTGAAAGACCCACGAGGCACAACAGCATCGTGATGATCCAGAAGCGCACCACGACCTGCGTCTCGCGCCAGCCGCTTTTCTCGAAGTGGTGGTGCAGCGGCGCCATCTTGAGCACGCGCCGGCCCTCGCCGTAGCGCTTCTTGGTGTACTTGAAGTACATGACCTGGGCCATCACCGAGATCGCCTCGACCACGAAGATGCCGCCCATGATGAAGAACACGATCTCCTGGCGCACGATGACCGCGATGGTGCCCAGCGCGCCGCCGAGCGCCAGCGCGCCCACGTCGCCCATGAACACCTGCGCCGGATGGGTGTTGAACCAGAGAAACGCCAGCCCCGCACCGGCCATGGCCGAGCAGAACACCAGCAGCTCGCCCGATCCCGGAATGTTGGGAAACAGCAGGTACTTGGAATACACGGCGCTGCCCGTGACGTAGGCGAACACGCCCAGCGCCGAGCCCACCATCACCACCGGCATGATCGCCAAGCCGTCCAGGCCGTCTGTCAGGTTGACGGCATTGCTTGCGCCCACGATCACCAGGTAAGTCAGCACCACAAAGCCGATACCGCCGAGCGGATAGCTCACTTCCTTGAAGAACGGCACCAGCAGGTTGATCTTCGGCGGAAAGTCGAGGTCGAACCCTGACTGCACCCAGGCAAAGAACAGCTGCAGCACGCGCCAGTTGGAGCTTTCGGAAATGCTGAAGAGCAGGTAGAAGCCAGCGATCAGGCCGACCACCGACTGCCAGAAATACTTCTCGCGCGAGCGCATGCCTTCCGGGTCCTTGCGCACCACCTTGCGCCAGTCGTCGACCCAGCCGATGGCGCCGAAGCCCATCGTCACCCACAGCACGATCCAGACGAAGCGGTTCGACAGGTCGAACCACAGCAGCGTGGCAAAGGCGATGGCAAACAGCACCAGCACGCCGCCCATGGTGGGCGTGCCGCTCTTGGTCAGGTGCGTTTCCATGCCGTAGCCGCGCACCGGCTGGCCGATCTTGAGCGCGGCCAGGCGGCGGATCACATACGGGCCGGCGACCAGGCCGACCACCAGCGCCGTGAGCGCGGCCATCAGCGCACGGAAGGTGAGGTACTGAAAAACGCGCAAAAACCCGAATTCGGGCGAGAGTGTTTGCAGCCATTGGGCCAGGCTCATCAGCATGTTGTCTTGCGCGGCTCATGCGTCATGACCGGCCTCCTTTTGTTGTTGTCGTGATTGCTCGATGGCCTGCACCACCCGCTCCATCTTCATGAAGCGCGAGCCCTTGACCAGCACGCTCCCGACCTGCGGCAAGCGCGCGAGCACGGCGGCGTTGAGCGCATCGATCTCCGCGAAGTGCCGGCCATCGCTGCCGCTGCTTCCACCGCCGAATGCGGCAATGCTGTGCGCCGTTTCGGCACCCAGCGCGTACACGGCCTCGATGCCGCGCTGCCGCGCCCAGTCGCCCACCTCGGTATGAAATTCAAGTGCGTGGTCGCCCACCTCCCCCATGTCTCCCAGCACCAGCAGGCGCGGGCCAGGCAGCGCCGCGAGCACGTCGATGGCGGCGCGCACGGAATCGGGATTCGCGTTGTAGGTGTCGTCCACAAGCGTGAGCGAATGCCCGCCGGGCAGCACAACCTCGCTCGCCTTGGAACGGCCCTTCACCGGTTCGAATTTGGTGAGGCCCGCTGCAATGGTTTCGAGCGAAACCCCGGCCGCAAGCGCGCAGGCGGTGGCCGCCAGCGCATTGACGACGTTGTGCCGGCCCGCAATGTGCAGGCTCGCATCGAAGTCTCCCAGCGGCGTGCGAATGCCGACCTGCCAGGCGCCATGCCCCCAGTCGGCACGGACCAGCGAAATATCGGCGTCCGGCTGCTCGCCGAAGGTCATGCACCGGGGCGATGCGCCGTCACGTGCCATGTCGTTCCACAGCGGAGTGAACTCGTCGGCATGCGGGAACACGGCGGTGCCACCCTCCGGCAAGAAGGAAAACACCGCACCGTTTTCGCGCGCCACCGCATCGACGGTGGCCATGAACTCGAGGTGTTCGCGCTGGGCGTTGTTCACCAGCGCAATGGTCGGGCGCGCAATGGCGGCCAGGCGTGCAATCTCGCCCGGGTGGTTCATGCCCAACTCGACGACCGCATGCTGGTGCTTGGCCCGCAGGCGCAGCAGCGTCAGCGGCACGCCGATCTCGTTGTTGAAATTGCCGGCCGTCGCCAAGGCACGGTCGGCCCTGAAGGCGACCAGGATGGCCGCGATCATTTGCGTGACGGTGGTCTTGCCGTTGCTGCCGGTCACGGCGATGAGCGGCAGATCGAACTGTGCGCGCCAGCGCGCGCCCAGCGCACCGAGCGCCGCGAGAGAATCGGGCACCTCGAGACCGGCCAGGCCGGCAGCCTCCAGCCCATGGTGCGCAATGGCGGCCACGGCACCGTGTGCCTTGGCATCGGCCAGGAATTCATTGGCGTCGAAGCGCTCGCCCTTGAGCGCCACGAACAGGTCGCCCTGCGACAGCGTGCGGGTGTCGGTGTGAACGCGGGCAATCGCGGTTCCGGGGTCGCCCACCAGGCGCGAGCCGGGAATCCACTGCTGCGCCTGGGCCAGCGTGAGCATCATCGGCTCGCTCATGCGGCACCTCGCTGGGCGAGCGCGTCCTGCGCGTGGATGCGGTCGGAGAACGGAATGCGCTGGCCGGCAATTTCCTGCCAGGCTTCATGGCCCTTGCCGGCGATGAGCACCACGTCTTGCGGCGCGGCCTGCGCAATGGCGTCGGCAATGGCGGCCGCCCGGTCGGGCTGCACCTGGGCCGCTTCGGGGCGCGAGAGGCCGAGCAGCACCTGGCTGATGATCGCGTCGGGGTTCTCGCTGCGCGGGTTGTCGCTGGTCACGATCACGCGGTCGGCCTGGCGCTCGGCGACCGCCGCCATCATCGGCCGCTTGATCGGGTCGCGGTCGCCGCCGCAGCCGAACAGGCACCAGAGCGCGCCGCCGCGCTGCTGAGCGAGCGGGCGCAAGCCGGCCAGCGCCTTGTCGAGCGCGTCGGGCGTGTGGGCGTAGTCGACCACCGCCAGCGGCGCACCCGCACCGGCACTCACCCGCTCCATGCGGCCCGGCACGCTGCCGAGATTCGCGCAAGCCGCCACGGCCTCCGCGAGCGTAAGACCCAACGCGCGCAGCGTGCCCAGCACGCCCAGCAGGTTGGCCACGTTGTACTGGCCGATCAGTCCGGTCGAGATGCGCTCGACGGCATCGGTGCCGTGCTCGGCCACCGAGAACTGAAGCCCCTGCGCGTCGTAACCCACATCGCGCGCCATCAATCGCGCTGGAGAACCGGCGGCCGAAACGGTCCACACGTCGAGCGCGCCGACGCCGGCTTCGATCAGGTTGGCGCACAGGCTCGCGCCGTGCACGTCGTCGATGTTGATCACCGCGGCGCGCAATCCGGGCCAGCGGAACAGCTCGGCCTTGGCTTGCCAGTAGGCCTCCATGCTGCCGTGGTAGTCGAGGTGGTCCTGCGTGAAGTTGGTGAACACGGCCACGGCAATACGCGCGCCGTCGAGCCGGCGCTCGGCAATGCCGATCGACGATGCCTCGATGGCGCAGGCGCCGAAACCGCGTTCGACCAGCGCGCGCAGTTCGCGCTGCATCATTACCGGATCGGGCGTGGTGAGGCCGGTGTAGGTGAGCTCCGGCGGCACGCCGATGCCCAGCGTGCCCATGACCGCGCAGGGCGACGGCACGCTGCGCTCGGTGCTGCCGTCGAGCCGCAGGGTGCGAACGCCGCCGGGCACGGTCAAGGTGGACAGCGCTTCGGCCAGCCACCATGCGGTCGACGTCTTGCCGTTGGTGCCGGTAACGGCCAGCACTTCGAGCGCGGCCGAGGGGTTGCCGTAGAACGCGGAGGCGATCGGGCCCGTCGCAGCCTTGAGGCCCGGGTAGCTTGCGATGCGGTCGCTGAATTCGCCCTGGTCGAAGCCGAAGGCTTCCACGCCTTCGTGCTCGACCAGGCAGGCCGCGGCACCTTGCGCCAGTGCAGCCGCCACGTGCTTGCGCCCGTCGGTTGCGGCGCCGGGCCAGGCAATGAAGCCGTCGCCGGCGCCCACGGGCCGGCTGTCCGCATGCAGCGCACCCTGCACGCGCTCCTGGAGCCAGAGCGCGGCGAGCTGGGGAGAAGTGAGTGTCAGCATGCTCAGAAGCTCTCGTCGACGCCTTGCGTCACCACCAGGGGTTTGACCGCGAGATCGGGCGCAACGTTCATCATGCGCAGGGTCTGCTGCACGACTTCGCTGAAAACAGGCGCGGCGGCCACGCCGCCGAAGTACTGGCCGTCGCTCGGCTCGTCGATCATCACGCCGACGATGATGCGCGGCTTTTCGATGGGCGCCATGCCGGTGAACCACGCGCGATATTTGTTGCTTGCGTAACCTTTGCCAACCTGTTTGTGCGCCGTGCCCGACTTGCCGCCGACCGAATAGCCGATGGTCTGCGCGCGCGTGCCGGTGCCCCCCGGCCCTGCGGCCATCTGCAGCATCTTGCGCACCGCCAGCGCGTTCGAAGGCGAGAACACCCGCACGCCCGCTGGCGGCTCGTTGCTCTTGAGAATGGTGACCGGAATGATCGCGCCGTCGTGCGCGAAGGCTGTGTACGAATGCGCCATTTGAAACAACGACGCCGACAGCCCGTAGCCGTAGGCCATGGTGGCTTGCTCGACCGGCTTCCAGGTCTTCCAGGGGCGCAGTCGCCCGGTCACCGCCCCGGGAAACTGGATCTGCGGCTTCTGGCCGTAGCCGAGCGCGGTGTAGGTGTCCCACATTTCATGCGGAGACATCTTCTGCGCGATCTTCAGCGCGCCGACGTTGCTCGACTTCTGGATCACGCCTTCGACTGTGAGCGTGCCGTAGTTGTGCGTGTCGCTGATGGTGAAGCCGCCCATTTGGTAGCGGCCTGGCGAGGTTTCGATGAGCGTGGACGGCTTCACGCGGCCGGCCTCCAGCGCCATGGCCACGGTGATCGGCTTCATGGTCGAGCCGGGCTCGAAGGTGTCGGTGAGCGCGCGATTGCGCAGCTGCTCGCCGGTGAGGTTCTGGCGCTTGTCGGGCACGTAGCTCGGGTAGTTGGCCAGCGCCAGCACCTCGCCGGTCACGGCGTCGAGCACCACCACGCTGCCGGCCTTGGCACGGCGCGCCGTCACGGCGTCGCGCAGCTTTTGATAGGCGAAGAACTGCACCTTGCTGTCGACGCTGAGCTGGATGTCCTTGCCGTCGACGGGCGGCACCTGCTCGCCCACGCCCTCGACCACCCGGCCCAGGCGGTCCTTGATGACGCGGCGCGAGCCGGCCTTGCCGGCCAGCTCCTTGTTGAATGAAAGCTCGATGCCTTCCTGCCCGTTGTCTTCGACGTTGGTGAAGCCCACCACGTGCGCGGCAGCCTCGCCCTCGGGGTACTGGCGCTTGTATTCCTTGCGCTGGTAGATGCCCTTGAGGTTGAGCGCGGCAATCTGCTTGGCAATGGGCTCGTCGACCTGGCGCTTGATCCAGACGAAGGTCTTGTCTTCGTCCTCGAGCTTCTTGTCGAACTCCTTCTGCGGCATTTCGAGCAGCTTGGCCACCTGCTTGAGCTTGGCCCGCACCTCGGGGTCGTCGCGCTCGATGTCTTCCGGAATGGCCCAGATGCTCGGCGCCACCACGCTGGAGGCCAGGATGAGCCCGTTGCGGTCGAGGATGCGCCCGCGGTTGGCCGGCAGCTCCAGCGTGCGCGCAAAACGCACTTCGCCCTGCCGCTGGAAGAAGCTGTTGTTGAAGACCTGCACGTACGCGGCCCGGCCCGCCAGCACGACGAAGCCGAGCGCAATGCCGGCCACGATGAACTTGCTGCGCCAGACCGGCGTCTTGCTCGCGAGCAAGGGGCTGGTGGTGTAGCGGACGCTGCGGCGGCTCATCGCTGGGGCCTCGCTGCGGTGGGCTTTGGCGCGGGGCCGGCCGGCGGCGCGGGCGGCGGGGCCACCACGGCCGGAATGACCGTGCCATCGGGCCGCACGTACTGCGTGATGGCCGGCGTGGTGGTGCGCATCTGGAGCTGCTCCTTGGCGAGCTTTTCAACGCGCAGCGGCGTGGCCTGGGCGCGCTTTTCCACTTGCAGCCGGTCGTGGTCGAGCTCGAGGCGACGCGCCTCCTGCTGCGAACGGTCGAGCTCGGTGTACAGCTGGCGCGACAGGTACTGCGTGTGCACAAGGTACAGCGCCGTCGCAACGACTGCCAGCAGCAGGAGCAGGTTGAGGCGGGCCATGATCAGTTGGCCCCGGTGCGCTCGGCCACGCGCAGGATGGCGCTGCGCGAGCGCGGGTTGCCGCTCACCTCTTCGGCCGAGGGCTTGATGCGCTCCAGCGCATTGAGCTTCATTACCTTGGGCGCCGCGAAAGGCGCACGCCGGTCGTACACCTCCTTGGAGTGCTTGGCGATGAACTGCTTCACGATGCGGTCTTCCAGCGAGTGGAAGCTGATCACCGCGAGCCGGCCGCCGGGCTGCAGCACCGACAGGCTCGCCTCTAGCGCCTGTTGCAGCTCTTCAAGCTCGGCGTTGATGAAAATCCGAAAAGCCTGAAATGTGCGCGTTGCAGGGTTCTGGCCCTGCTCGCGGGTTTTGACCGTGCCAGCCACGAGCTCGGCCAGTTCGGTGGTGGTTGAAATTGCGCCCCGTTCTTGTCTGCGAGCAACAATCGCCTTTGCAATCTGAACAGCAAACCGTTCTTCGCCATAGTCACGGATCACCTCTGCAATCTGCTGAAGTTCGGCTGTTGCCAGCCATTCGGCCACGCTCTCGCCGCGCGTGGTGTCCATGCGCATGTCGAGCGGGCCGTCGAAACGAAAACTGAAACCGCGCACCGGGTTGTCGATTTGCGGCGAACTCACGCCCAGGTCCATCAGCACACCCGCCACGCTGGCATCGGGCAATTCACCCAGCGAACGGAATCCCTGGTGCCGGATGGAAAAACGCGCATCCGAGATGCGCGCTGCTTCGGCCACCGCTTCCGCATCCTTGTCGAATGCGATCAGCCTGCCTTCCGGAGCCAGCCTCGCGAGAATGGCGCGCGAATGCCCTCCGCGCCCGAACGTCGCGTCCACGTAGGTGCCGGTCGCCGCGGTGCTGCCGGAAAGAAGGGCTTCCACCGCTTCGTTCAGCATCACGGTTGTATGAATCCATGGAGTGTTCACACAAGCCCTCAGAACGCGAAGTCCTGAAACACATCGGGCATCTCGCCCTGGGTGGCCTCGGCCTCCTTGGCCTCGTAGGTGGCCTTGTCCCAGAGCTCGAAATGGTTGCCCATGCCCAACAACAGCGTCTCGCGCGTGATGCCGGTGGCCGCACGCAGTTCGGGCGACACGAGGATACGGCCGGTGCCGTCCATCTCGACGTCCATGGCGTTGCCGAGGAAAACGCGCTTCCACCACTGTGCCGACATCGGCAATGCGGCGATGCGCTCGCGGAATTTCTCCCACTCGGGACGCGGGAACACCATGAGGCACCCGTGCGGGTGCTTGGTGATGGTGAGCTGGCCGTTCGCCGTCGCGCTCAGGACGTCACGATGCCGGGTCGGCACGGAGAGCCGCCCCTTGGCATCGAGACTGAGCGATGAAGCGCCTTGAAACACGACCAGGACCTTTGTGTTGGGAAGGCCGCGGCACCCGAAAGGGGCGCCATCCGCACTTTTTCCCACTTAACTGCACTTTTTTGCACTGTAGCAGGAAACACTTCACGCGCAACTGGTCGTTGGTGGTATTTTTTGTAATGGAATCAACGACTTAGCGCCGATTTCCAAACCTGGAAATCGGCGAATTTCGTTGAAAAAGAAGTACTTAGCTCACGCAATGAATGTAATGCGTGAAGCGCAACCCCGTAACAGGGGCTGCAAAGCGGGCTTCAGAGGATGAAGCGCGAAAGGTCTTCGTCGTGACTTAGTGCCGCAAGGCGCTCGTCGACGTAAGCGGCATCGATGCGGATGGTCTGTCCGCCGATGCGGGTGGCATCGAAGCTTACCTCATCGAGCAGCCGTTCCATCACGGTCGACAAACGGCGTGCGCCGATGTTCTCGGTGCGCTCATTCACTTCGAATGCAATGGCCGCCAGGCGGTTGACGCCCTCGGGCGTGAACTCGAGCGTGACGCCTTCGGTTGCAAGCAGCGCCTGGTACTGCTTCACGAGCGAAGCGCGCGTTTGCGTGAGGATGCTTTCGAAGTCCGCCACCGAGAGCGACTGCAGCTCGACGCGGATCGGAAAGCGCCCCTGCAGCTCGGGAATCAGGTCGCTCGGCTTGCTGAGGTGAAAGGCGCCGCTCGCAATGAAGAGCATGTGGTCGGTGCGCACCACGCCGTACTTGGTGGTCACGGCCGTGCCCTCGACCAGCGGCAGCAGGTCGCGCTGCACGCCCTGGCGCGACACGTCGGAGCCCTGGGCTTCGCTGCGCGTGGCAACCTTGTCGATCTCGTCGATGAAGACGATGCCGTTCTGCTCGGCATTGGTGATGGCCTGGGTACGAATTTCGTCTTCGTTGACCAGCTTGGCGGCCTCTTCGTCGATCAGCAGGCGCATGGCCTCGGCGATCTTGAGCTTGCGCGTCTTGCGCTTGCCGCCGCCGAGCTGGCCGAACATGCCGCGCAGCTGCTCGGTCATTTCCTCCATGCCCGCCGGGCCCATGATCTCTAGCGGAGCGCGGGTCTCGGGAAGGTCGAGCTCGATCTCCTTGTCGTCGAGCTGGTGCTCGCGCAGCTTCTTGCGGAAGGCCTGCCGGGTGGGGTTGGGGCCGTCCAGCGCCGGCGTGGCGCCGTCGCTACCGCGCGCGGGCGGCAGCAGCACGTCGAGAATGCGCTCCTCGGCAGCGTCTTCCGCGCGGGCGCGCACCTTGGCGCTCTCGGCTTCGCGCGTCTGCTTGACGGCAATCTCGGCCAGGTCGCGAATGATCGAATCGACGTCCTTGCCCACATAGCCCACCTCGGTGAACTTGGTCGCTTCCACCTTGATGAAGGGCGCATCGGCCAGCCGCGCGAGGCGGCGCGCAATTTCGGTCTTGCCCACGCCCGTGGGGCCGATCATGAGGATGTTCTTCGGCGTGATCTCGGTGCGAAGCTTTTCTTCGACCTGCTGGCGGCGCCAGCGGTTGCGCAGCGCAATGGCCACGGCGCGCTTGGCGGCCGGTTGCCCGACGATGTGGTTGTCGAGCTCGGAAACGATTTCCTGCGGGGTCATGGACATGGTCAGAGCGCTTCCACCGTGTGGTTCATGTTCGTGTAAATGCAGATTTCGCCGGCTATCGCGAGCGATTTGCGCACAATTTGCTCAGCCGTCAGGTCCGTGTTGTCGATCAGCGCCTTGGCGGCCGACTGCGCATACGCACCGCCCGAGCCGATGGCGATGACGCCGTCTTCAGGCTCCAGCACGTCGCCGTTGCCGGTGATGATGAGCGAGGTGGTGGCGTCAGCCACGGCCAGCATGGCCTCCAGCTTGCGCAGCACGCGATCGGTGCGCCAGTCCTTGGTGAGCTCTACCGCGGCGCGGGTCAGGTGGCCCTGGTGCTTTTCGAGCTTGGCCTCGAAGCGCTCGAAGAGCGTGAAGGCGTCGGCGGTGGCGCCGGCAAAGCCAGCCAGCACCTTGCCGTGATAGAGCCGCCGCACTTTGCGCGCCGTGCCCTTGATGACGATATTGCCGAGAGTGACCTGCCCGTCCCCGCCGATGGCGACTTGGTCGCCCTGGGGGGTCTTGCGGCGCACGCTCACGATGGTGGTGCCGTGAAACTGTTCCATCGAAGCCATCTGGGGACTCCCTGGGGCAATGCAACCCCGTGCGCGCCAACTCGCCGCGCCGGGGCTAGTTCTTGCGGACGGCCACCGTGGCGTGGTCGGCAATGCCCACCAGGTCAAACAGCGCCCCAATCAGGCGGTGGGCGTCCACGAACTGGACCCGCTCGCCCTGGGCGTCGCGCGCGCGCACCCAGCTCAGCAGCGTGCCGGCGGCGGCAAGGTCCATGCGCAGCAGCGCCGCACACGAGATAACCGGCGCGGTGGTGTTGCGCAGGTCCACATCCAGCCGCTGCAGGCTTGAATGCGCCTCGCCGCGAAGGTCGCCGGCCAGCGCGGCAAAACCGCTGTCGGTCGAAGGAAAACTGTCCGATTCGCCGTTGACGGACAACAGCGACCACACGGAGCCTGAACCCGAGCGGCTCCCCTCCGGCGCCTCGATCGTGGTGCATTCGCCATTCGGGTCTTGCCATGCAGGTGGCGACACCTCGTAGGTAATGCAGTAGTTGAGCGCCACCAGCTCGAAGTCGTCCGGCAGGTTCATCATGCGCAGCGTGGCCAGGTGCAGCTGCCACCACACGTCTTCGGTGCTGCGTTCGTTGTTGGGCGTGGCCTCTGCCAGTACGGCAAGCAGTTTGGCCGAGCCGATGAAGCGCAACTTGACCGGCGAATTCGCCCAGTGGGTGAACAGCACGCGCAGCGGCGAGACAGCATCGGCCTCGACAGCGGTCAGCGCGCGCCAGTCGAGCGTCCAGATGGGGCCCGCCTGCGACAACGCACGTGTGAGATTGACCAGCCCATCGCGCGACAGGCGACCGGGGCTGGTCCAGTCGGCAGCCGCCGAAGCCAGTTCGGCGTGCTCGCTGGCGGCTACCGCCTGCACGTCGCGCGCCAGTTCGTCGAGCGGCACCCAGTCGGGTCCCATGCGCTTCATGCGCTGTGCGTAGCGCATGCGGGCGGCGGCAAACCGGGTGGCGTCGCCGGTGGCGCGGTACAGGTCGAACAAGGCGCGCCAGCGGGTCTCGTCGCGCTCGGCGGCGGCGTGGTCGCCTTCGGCGCCGGCACTCTCGGAGGCCAGGGCCTGCAGAAGAATGGCTTCGGCGCCGGTGTCGTCGCCATGCGCGAAACGGATCACGGCCTCTTCGAGCGCGCTGTCGCGTGCGAGCCGCGCGGTGAGCAACGAGGTGTCGTCGACCGCCGCGCTGCCCGGAATGCTGGCCGAAAAGGGAGCGGCCGCGTGGTCCGGAACAGGAGTCTCGGCGGCGGCGGCAGCGGCCGGCGCAGCAGGCGCGGCCCTGAAAGTGGGTGCCGCGAGCAGGCTGGCCACTTCGGCCTCGTCCATGGGCGGGGGCAACGTCTCGGCGCCGGCTTCAGGCGGCGCATTGGCCAGCACCTCGCCATTGGGGCCGCGGCCCTTCCACCACTGCTGCGACATCTGCTCTTCGATCTCGTCGATCTTCTTGAGCGTGAGCGCGCGTCCCTCGGACTTTTCCGTGGTGGTGTTCAGGTTGAAGGACGACGGCGTGACCGTTCCTTCGAAGGCATGGGCGGCCGCTTCGCGTTGCCGCAGCTTGCGGAGCATGTCGAACTCGCGCCGGCGCACAAAGTCGTTGCGCTGGCGCCGCTCGATCATTTCCTTGAGCATTTCCCGGCTGTAGGCCTGGTCGGGCAGCGTGGAATCGGCGGCCGCATTCAGCTCCGACCAATCCTTCAGCGGATTGCGGACGAACTTCGCCACCTTGGAAAGGAGGCGGCTCGTTTCTTCCTTAGCCATCTACAGGAATTTCGAGGCGAACTGGGCTTTTTTGTCTTTCCGCTCAGTCCCCGAACATCTTCTGCTTGAGTTCGCGGCGCTGCTGCGCTTCGAGCGACAGCGTGGCCGTGGGGCGGGCCAGCAGGCGGCCGACGCCGATGGGTTCGCCGGTTTCGTCGCAGTAGCCGTAGTCGCCGGCGTCGATGCGCTGGATCGACTGCTCGATCTTCTTGAGCAGCTTGCGCTCGCGGTCGCGCGTGCGCAGCTCGAGTGCGTGCTCTTCCTCGATGGTGGCGCGGTCGGCCGGATCGGGCACCACCACGGTGTCTTCGCGCAGGTGCTCGGTGGTTTCACCGGCGTTTTCGAGAATGCCGCGCTTGAGCTCGACCAGCTTCAGGCGGAAGAACGCCATCTGCTTTTCATTCATGTACTCGGAGTCGGGCATGGCGATGACTTCGGCGTCGGTCAACTCGGCAGCCGACTTGGCTTTCCAGTTGTTGGCGAGCTTCGGGTCTTTCTTGACCGCCACGGGAGGCGGCGGCACCAGCGCGTTGGAGGGCGCCTGCGAGAAGGAGGACTTGGCAGCGGTGGAAGCCACCGATTGCGGCATGGAAGGCACGGTCAGCTGCGACAGCCGGGACACGCGGCCACCTCGCGCGGGGGCGGGTGCGGCGGTCTGAGCGGGCATCGAAGGTGTCGCCGTGGCGGAAGAAGAGGCGGCAGCCGTTTTTTTCATTGGTATCGGAGGGGCAGAAGTAACGGCAGCAGTGCGGCCGACAGTTTTGGATGGCGGTAGACCCGCATCTGCAGTTTTGGTTGCACTCCTGGCCGGGGCGGATGCCTCCGGCGGCGCAGCAGACTTTGCAGGCTTGACGGGCTTCTTTGCAACGGTCGCGGCCTTGGCCGTTGGCGTTGCTGGCTTCTTTGGAGCGCTTTTTTCTTTCGTGGCCGGAGCTTTTGCAGCGGAAGAAATCTTTTTTGCCGCGGGTACAGCCGGCTTTGCAGCCACCGCTTTGGCGGCGGCGGACTTGGTTGCTGGCATTGCCTTGGCGGCGGGTTTCTTCACGGTGACTGGCTCCTTGAACGAACTGGAACGCGCTTTCACTGGGTGTCTCCTCCCAAGGGAACCACTGCGGGGTTGAGGCCCCGGGCTCCACATTGTCGGAGTGCTCGCAGCGACGAACCCCGGGGTTATACCCCCGAAAGCCCGCCAGAAACTTGCGGCGCCCCCTGCCGTAAGCCACATCTCGCTCTTAAAACGAAAGCGTGGCTGCCGGAACAGGCGCGCGATTGTATAGAGAACTCAAAACAGAAGGGAGATGTACCTGCAAACCGCTTACGTCCGTTAGCATCCCCAGCGTTGCCGGAGGGGGCAACAAGACCTGCCGAGCCCATCGGGCCCTGCGGATCGATCCGATCATTCATACAAAAGAGAAGAAATCTTGAGCAAAAAAGCAGTTTTGGGCACGCTGGCCGCAGCCATCGCCGTTGCCTATGGTGGCAGCACGTGGTGGGCGGGCTCCAAAGTCAAGTCCAGCTACGAAGCCGCCCTGGAGGAGTTGCCGAAGCAGACCGCGCTGGTGCGCGTGATCGATCGCAAATACGAAAGCGGATTCTTCGGTGCGGTCAGCACCGTGACCTTCGAGTTCGGTTGCGCCGCCGATACGGCCGCCGCGCAGGTGCCCGCTGTCGCCAAGCCCGCCGAGCCGGGCGAAGAGGACGACGAAGAAGCCGATGCCGAGAGCACGCCGTTCAAGCCCGTGCGCATTACCGTGCGCGACACCATTCGCCACGGCCCAATTGCCGGCGGCACGCTGGCCGCGGCCACCATCGACAGCGAACTGGTGCTCGACGTGAAGGCCCAGGCCGAAGCCGAAAAGCTCTTCGGCAAGGCCAAGCCCCTGACCGCCCACACCAAGGTGGCGTTCAACGGCGGCTACGCAACCGACCTGGCCGTCGCGCCCATCAAGCTGGCCGAAGAAGGCAAGGGACAGTTCACCTGGCAAGGCGCACAAATGCGCGCCGAGATGAACGGCGCCCGTACCCAGGTGAACTACAGCCTCGCAATGCCCGGCCTGGACCTGACCGACACGCGCACCGGCGTGACCCTGAAAATGGGCAAGCTGGCCGGCAAGGCCGACATGAACAAGAGCGAAGGCTGGATCCTGGCCACGGGCAAGACCGAAGCCCGGCTCGACAGCTTCGAGTTCTCGGCGCCCAAGGGCCTGGGCGCCAGCGGCAGCGGCAAGCCCCTGCCCGCCGTGCTGCTGCAGAACATCGACATGATTGCCGATGCCAACATCAAGGACGGGCTCTACGAATCGATCGGCACCATCAAGGGCACCGGCAAGGTCGGCGAAACGAAGATCGACAAGTTCGAGATGACCAGCGGCGGACGCCGCATTCACGCGGCCGGCTACAAGAAGCTGGCCGACGCCTGGATGCAGTCGGCCGCCATCAACGGCTGCGGCAAGGGCGGCGGCAAGGCCTCCCAGGCTGCCATGCAGGCGCTGATGGACCAGCTCGCCCCCGACCTCAAGGCCATGGCCAAGTACAACCCCGAGCTCGGGCTGGACAAGATGCTGGTCGAAATCGGCGGCAAGCGCGGCGAAATCAGCTACACGGCCGGCCTGGTCGGCGTGACCGACGAAGACCTGAAGGAACCCGGCATGGCGCTCCTGATGAAGCGCGGCGTGCTCAAGGCCAGCGTGCGGCTGCCGATGCAATGGCTGGAGCAGGTTGCCGCCACCGGCGCCGAAAGCGGCCAGCTGCCGCCGCCAGAAATGGTGGCGGGCCTGGTCGAGCAGGGCGAAGGCATGGGCTTCGTCAAGCGCGACGGCACCGACATCACGAGCCAGGTCGAATACAGCGAAGGCAACCTGAAGGTCAACGGCAAGCCGCTGGGCGGCATGGCCGGCAAGTAAGCTTCGGCTCAACTAAAAAAGGCGCTGCCCCTCGGGGCGGCGCCTTTTTTATTGGCTGGCCTCAGTGCCGGCAGCGCGCTGTCACACCAGGCACTGCTCGAGCCCCTGCTCCAGGATTTCGCGCGGCAGCTCGATGCCGATGAACACCATGCGGCTCTGGCGTGCTTCGTCCTTGCCCCACTCGGGGCCCAGGTCGCTGCCCATCAGCTGGTGCACGCCCTGGAAAATCACCTTGCGCTCGGTGCCCTTCATGCTCAGCACGCCCTTGTAGCGCAGCATGCGCGGGCCGTAGATATTGACGATGGCACCCAGAAAATCCTCCAGCTTGGCCGGGTCGAAAGGCCGGTCGGCCTTGTAGACGAAGCTCTTCACGTCGTCGTCCGTGTGGTGATGGTGGCCATGCCCTTCGTGCTTGTGCGAGGGGTGGTCGCAATGCTCGCCATGCGCGTGGTCATGGTCGTGATGGTCGTGGTCGTCTTCCTTCAGGAAGTCCGGATCGATGTCCAGCTTGGCGTTCAGGTTGAAGCCGCGCAGGTCGAAAATGTCTTTCAGCGGCACATCGCCGAAATGCGCCTTTTGCTGCGGCGCGCGCGGGTTCATGTGCTTCAGGCGGTGAATCAGCGCCTCGGTTTCCTCGGCCGATACCAGCTCGCTCTTGCTGATGAAGATCTGGTCGGCAAAGCCCACCTGGCGGCGCGCTTCCTGGCGATCGTTGAGCTGCTGCGGCGCATGCTTGGCATCGACCAGCGTCAAAATCGAGTCGAGCAAATAACTCTCGGCAATTTCGTCGTCCATGAAGAAGGTCTGCGCCACGGGGCCGGGGTCGGCCAGGCCGGTGGTCTCGATCACCACGCGGTCGAAGTCGAGCAGGCCCTGGCGCTTCTTGGCCGCCAGCAGTTGCAGGGCTTCCCGCAGGTCTTCGCGAATGGTGCAGCAGACGCAGCCGTTGCTCATCTGCACGATCTGCTCTTTCGATTCGGTCACGAGAATGTCGCTGTCGATGTTCTCTTCGCCGAACTCGTTCTCGATCACCGCAATCTTCTGGCCGTGGGCCTCCGTCAGGATGCGCTTGAGCAGCGTGGTCTTGCCCGAGCCTAGAAAGCCGGTGAGGATGGTGGCGGGAATAAGGGCCATGGTGTGCTCCGAAAGCGGAAAACTGGGAAGAAGAAAAACTGGAGAGGCAGTTTAGCCAATGCCACTCAGTTGCGTTGGCGCGGGGTCAAGCCGGCTTTTTCACCACCACCAGGCCCTTGAGGTATTCACCCTCCGGGAACTCGATGGTCATCGGGTGGTCGGGCGCCGCCCCCAGGCGTTCGCTGATGTAGCCGTCTACTTGCGCGTCGATACCCGCCGAAGCCACGATCTTGTGAAAAAGATCGGCACTGATGCCGCCCGAGCATGAAAAAGTCAGCAGCACGCCGCCGGGCTCCAGCAGCTTGAGCGCAAGGCGGTTGATGTCCTTGTAGGCGCGGGCCGCGCGATCGGCGTGGGCCGCGGTGGGCGCAAACTTGGGCGGGTCGAGCACGATGGCGTCGAAGGTGCGGCCCTGTTCGATGAACTCGCGCAGCACGGTGTTGACGTTGGCGTCCAGAAACTCGGCTTTCACGCCCGAACCCTCGCCGCCGAAGCCGTTCAGCGCCAGGTTGGCCCGCGCTTTTTCGAGCGCCGGCTGCGAAGAATCGACCGACACCAGCTCCGCGCCATCCATTGCGCCCGCGGCCTGCAGCCCCGCAAGCGCCGCCACGGTAAAGCCGCCGGTGTAGCAAAAGCAGTTGAGCACGCGCCTGAAGCGCCGGTGCTGCGCCAGCTCGGCAAACCGCTGGCGGCTGTCGCGCTGGTCGAGGTAGAAACCGGTCTTGTGGCCGGTCGCAATGTCGAGCGAAAGCTTCCAGCCATGCTCGCGAATCGTCATTTCGGTGACGCCCTCCCCGCGTAGCCAACCGGTGACGGGCTTCAGGCCCTCGCGCTCGCGCCCGCTGGCGTCGGAACGCTCGTAGAGCTTCTGCAGCCCGGTCGCCTCGAGCAGCGCGTCGGCAATGGCAGCCTTCCAGCGCTCGACGCCGGCCGACAGGAACTGCGCCACCAGCGTGTCTCCGTAGCGGTCGACGATGAGGCCAGGCAACCCATCGGCCTCGCCGTGGATCAGCCGCACACCGTCGCTCTGCAGGTCGAAAAGCCCTCTGGCGGCCACGGCGCGGGCGCACACCGAGGCCAGGAATGCGGCATCGATGCGCTGCGTTTCGACAAAGCTCCAGGCCCGCGCGCGGATCTTGGAAATCGGGCTGAACGCCGCCCACGCCAGGAAGGCGCCGTCATGCGATTCGACCCGCACCGTTTCGCCCGAATCGGCGCCGCCGCGGGCAATCGCGGATTCGAAGATCCAGGGGTGGCGGCGCTGCAGCGAGCGCTCTTTGCCGGGCTTGAGGCGGAGGGTTTTCATTTTTGGGTGTCGTCTTTTTTGGGCTTGGCCCGCGCACTTGCTTCGGCGCGGGCCTGTGTATCCGTGCTCTCGGGCCGGGCCTGCGCGCGCGGGTGGGCCGCGTCGTAGGCCTTGGCAAGGTGCTGAAAATCCAGCCGGGTATAGATCTGCGTGGTGGCAATGTTGGCGTGGCCCAGCAGCTCTTGCACGGCGCGCAGGTCGCTGCTCGACTGGAGCACGTGGCTCGCGAACGAATGCCGCAGCATGTGCGGATGCACCGGCGCCGCAAGTCCGGCCTTCAGGCTGCGCTCGCGCAGCAGCTTCCACACGGCATGCGAGGACATCCGCAGGCCCTTGCTGTTGATGAAAAGCGCCGCGGCGCCTCCCGGGTCCCGCAAGCCGGCCGTGGCCAGCGCCGGGCAATCGCCACGCACCGCGAGCCAGTCGCGCAGCGCCTCGGCCGCCTTGCTGCCCAGGGGCACGATGCGGCGCTTGCTGCCTTTGCCGAGCACGTTGGCTTCCATCGCGTCCAGGTCAACCCAGCCAAGGGCCGTGTTGCTGGCGCGCGTATCCAGGCCGGTGAGTTCGCTCACGCGCAGGCCGCAGCCGTAAAGCACTTCGACGATGGCGCCGTCGCGCGCCTCGGTCCAGGGATCGGCCTCGGGGTCGTAGGTTTCGGCGAGCCGCACCGCGTCGTCCACAGCCAGCGCCTTGGGCAACGGCCGCGCGGCCTTGGGCGCATGCACGTCCTGCACGGGGTTGAAGCCCACCAGCCCCTCGTTGCCGAGCCAGCGGTAGAAGCTGCGCCAGCAAGAAAGCACCAGCGCAATGCCGCGCGGCTCGCGGCCGGCGCTGTGCAACTGCGCCATCCAGCGCCGGATGTGCGCGGTTTGCACGCGGTCCAGCGCAAGCCCGGCCTCGGCGGCGTTGGCCGAGAGCGCCTGCAGGTGAATGGCGTAGAGCTCGACCGTGCGCGCCGCCAGCCGGCGCTCCACGCGCACGTGCTCCAGGTATTTTTCTACCCAGCGCGTGTCGGTCGTCTCAGTGGAGGTAGCCATTGAACGCATTGTTCACGACAGCCAAAGGCTCGCGCAATGCGCCCTTGAAAACCATGCCCCAGCGCTGCCAGCAGCGCGTGCTGGCAGCGGCGTACTGCACGTCGAAGTCCTTGTCGAATCCGGCGGCCCGCACCAGCCGCTCCACGCGCCACAGGTGGTAGGGCTCCGACACCACGATCACGCTGCGAATGCCCGCCGCCTGCAGCAGGGGGCGCGACAACGCAAGATTCAGCCGGGTGGAGGTGGAAGCCGGCTCCAGCAGCAGCGGGCCGGCATAGCCTTCGGCGCGCGCATGCTGCCGCATGACCTCGGCTTCGATGCGGCCGTCTTCCTTGTCGACACCGCCCGAGAGCACCAGCTGCTTCACACGGCCCGCGTTGGCCAGCGCAATGCCGGCGTCGACCCGACCCGTAAGGCACGGGTTGGGTTTGCCCCGCAGGTAGGCGCGATTGCCGAGGATCAGCGCGGCATCGGCCGCGCGCTGGGGCGGGTTGTCGAGCGTTTCGGCCGCGCGCCGCCAAATAATGGCCGCAATGGCCAGGTACGCGAGCAACCCGCCAAGCAGCACCGTCCACAGCACGGGCCGCACGGCCCGCCAGGACCGGTGCCGCCCGCTCAAGGCCGCAGCCGCGACAGCGCGCCCGAGGCCAGTTCGGCGATGCGCTCGAGAAAGTCGGTGCCCATTTCGGCGTTGAAGCGCTGTGCGTCCGGCGAGGCCAGCACCAAGAGGCCGAAGGCCGGCGACTCGGCATCGGGCCGCAGCGGAATCAGCGCAATCGACATGGCGCCGGCCGGCTCGGGCAGCCAGTTGGCCGCCTCGAAGCCCGAGTTGAGCCCGCAATAAGGCGAGGTGAGCGAGGTGGCCAGCGCCTTCACGTCGTCGCTCACCCACTGGGCGTAGGCCTCGTTGAGGTAGTCGGCGCCGCAATCCCACACCTTGATGGCGGTTTGCGGCACCAAAAACAGCGATTGCAGGTCGACCGCAATGCGGTACGGCAGGCTGCGCGGGTCGCGCGTGGTCAAGAGGCCCTTGGTCCAGCGCTGCAGGCGGTCGGCAATAACGACGTTTTCAGTGCCGTGGCGCACCATGTCCATCAGGCGATGCTCCAGCGCCTTGATCTTTTCGCGCAGCATCTCGGCCTGGCGCTCCTGCAGGCTCACGGCGCGGTTGCCGTGCGGGCTGGTGAGCTGCACCTGCGCCAGCAGCTGTGCGTGGCGCTCGAAAAAGTCGGGCGTGTTCGCCAGGTAGTTGGCGATGTCGTCTTCGGTGATCGGGTTCATGGCGTCGTCTTTGTTGTTTCTGAAGTTGGTCATGGCAGCTCGGGCACCTCGATGTCTCCCTCGAAAACCGTGGTGGCCGGCCCGGTCATGAGCACCGGGTTGCCTTCGCCCTCCCAGCCGATGGTGAGCACGCCGCCGTGCGTTTGCACGTCGACCCGGCTGTCGAGCAGGCCCAGCCGGATGCCCGCCACCACCGCCGCGCACGCCCCGGTGCCGCAGGCCAGTGTTTCGCCGGCGCCGCGCTCGAACACCCGCAGCTTGACGTTCGTGCGGTCGATCACCTGCATGAAGCCGGCATTCACCCGCTGCGGAAAGCGCGGGTGGTGCTCGATTTGCGGGCCCTGCCGCTCCACTGGCGCCGTGTCGACGTTGTCGACCACCTGCACCGCATGCGGGTTGCCCATTGACAGCACAGCCACCGAAACAATGGCCGAATCGGCATGCGTGCCAAGTGCCAGGTGCCAGGTGTGCCAAGCGCCCGTGGGCTGCGGGTCGAGCCCCGCGGTGTCGAAGGGCACGCGGGCCGGCTCGAAAATGGGCGGGCCCATGTCCACAGTGACGCGGCCGTCCTCGCTCATGCGCGGCTCGATGATGCCGGCCAGCGTTTCGACGCGCACCGTGTCCTTGTCGGTCAGCTGGTGCTCCCGCACAAAGCGCATGAAGCAGCGCGCGCCGTTGCCGCACTGCTCCACCTCGCCGCCGTCGGCGTTGTGGATCACGTACTGAAAGTCGATGTCTTTGCCCGCGTCCTTGGAGGGGCGCCGCACCGTAAGGATCTGGTCGGCGCCCACGCCGAAGTGGCGGTCGGCCAGAAAGCGGTATTGCGCGGCCGTGAGGCCCAGCGTGCCGCGGGTTTCGTCGAGCACGACAAAATCGTTGCCGGCTCCCTGCATCTTGGTAAAGCGGATTCGCATCCGTCGATTATCCGCCCCTGGCGTGGCGCAGCTTGTCCAAAGCCCTGTCCAGAAACGCCAACCGGTCTTGCCCCCAGAAGCGCTCGCCGTTCAGGATGAACGTGGGCGCGCCGAACACGCCGGCCTCTATGGCGTCGGCGCTGTTGGCGCGGTAGATCGCAAGGGTTTCGGCCGCCTGCTCCAGCGCCTGCAGCGAGGCGCCGTCGTAGCCGTTCTCATCGGCCACCGCGATGCGCACCGCCGCTTCGGAGGTGTCGCGCTCTTCCGCCCACAGCGCGCGCAGCAGCGCATGCGAGAGCGGCTGCGCGTCGAGGCCCTTCAGCTGGGCGGCGATCACCATCCAGCCCGGGTACTTGTTCCAGTTGGGGTCGACCGGAGCGCCCTTGGGGTAGTACGCCGGCTCCAGGTTGAGCGGCATGCCCAGGTAGTCGCGCCAGCGCGCCAGTTCGAGCGCGTGGTACGTGCGCCGCGGCTCGGGCCGGGTCTTCAGCGGAATGCCGCCGGTTTGCGGCACCACCGCCTGAAAGTCGTAGGGCTTGAGCGTGAGTCGCACATGGTGGCGGCGCACGATGTCTTGCAGCTGAGGGCCGCCCAGGTAGGCCCAGGGCGAGGAAAGGCTGTAGTAGCAGTCCAGCGCGATGGGCGCAGCGGAGGAAGTGGAGGTGCTGGTCTTCGTCGTCATCGGCGGATTATTGGGTCAACATCAGGTCAACGCCCCTCAGCCGCAGCGCGCGGCAACCACCAGGCCTTGCGGGTCAAGGTCGACATTGAGCCGCGCCGGGTCCGCCAGCGCCGGCAACGGCGTGCCGGCCGCCGCGGATCGGGCCGACTTGGAGCCGGTGCGGGTGCGCATTTCTTCAAGCAGTGGCGCGGTGAGCGGCCGGCCGAGCGCGTAGCGTGCCTGCGCGGCCTGGCAGGCTTCTTCGGCCGGCAGGGTCACGAAGCTCGGCGGCGGCGGCGCCTCGGAGGTGAGCGGGCGGAATTCAGGCTGCGCCTGGCAGCCGGCGATGAACAGCGATGCCGCGCAAAGGGCTGCCGCCATGGCGCCGCGCGCCCGCGTGGAAGAGATGAAACCGGTTTGCTGAGGCATGGGCATGGTGTGTGTCGCTTCTTTCAACGGATCGTATCGCCGGGGTGGTCAAATCCACCCGCAATGATCAACCTGAATCGTTTCGATCTCATCTCTCTGCGACTTTTTGTCGCAGTTGTCGATGGCGGAAGCCTGACCGCGGGCGCGGACCGATTCGGCGTTTCGCTCCCGGCGGCAAGCAAGCGCATTACCGAGCTTGAGCAGCATTGCGGCATGGCGCTGCTCCAGCGCGGCCAGCGCGGCGTACCGCCACGCCCGAAGGTCAGACCCTGCACCGGCACGCCATCGAGGTGATTGCGCGGCTCGAACAGCTGGTGCAGGCCGTCGACGATCTTCAATCGGGCGCCACCGGCCACCTGCGGCTGTGCGCCAACCCCTCCGCTTTCGGCGGCTTTTTGCCCAGCGTGCTGGCCGAGTACGCGCGGCGCTATCCGCAGGTGGTGATCGACATGGAAGACGCCTTGAGCGAAGACGGCATTCGCGCCGTGCTCAAGGGCACGGCGGAGCTGGCGGTGATTGGCGACAACGTGCCGCACGAAGGCCTGGAAACCATCGTCTGCAACGTCGACCAGCTGGTGCTGCTGGTGCCGGCGGGCCACGCGCTCGCCGGCCAGCAGAACGCCTCCATCGTGAACGTGCTCGACCATGACCTGGTCACCCTGGCACGCAGCGCATCGCTCACGCGCAAGGTGATGGCGGCGGCCGACGCGGTCAAGCGCACACCGCGCATCCGGGTGCAGGTGCGCAGCTTCGATTCGATGTGCCGCATGGTCTCGTTCGGGCTTGGCGTCGCCATCTTGCCGCGCGCGGCAGCCGCGCTCTATGCCCAGGCCCTGGGCCTTGTGCAGGTCGGCCTTGAAGGCATCGAAATGGAACGCGTGCTGCTGCTGGCCATGCGCAGCCGCCTGGAACTCTCCGCTCCGGCGGCCGCCCTGGTCGAAATGATCGAAGAAAGCACCGCTGCATTCAGCGGAGCACGGCACTCTCCGAAGCCAGCCGGATAAGCCGGTCGCGGTCCGCCGGCAGAAGAAAGCCCTGCGCGAACGCCTTCTCGGCGGCGCCTCGCACGGCGGCCACGTAGCCCTCGTGGCTGCCGTAGCGCTCCTCGAGCGACAGGCGCGGATCGCCACTGGCAGCTCGCTCGGCGCGCGTGCGCGCGAACGGCACGTAGCCGCCGACGTAGTTGCACACCTGGCCTCGATGGAACCCCTCTGCGGTGACGTTGAAGCCCAGGTAAGTGCCGAGCGGCGCCATCACCAGCACCGTGGGAACGCCGTCGATCTCGTTGCCGTCGGCATCGACCTTCGGCACTTTCATCGGGATCACCTTCTTGATGACCGGCGGCACGTGGGTGGGCGCGCCGGAGGCTTCCGCATGATTGAATTGCGGCCCCCAGTCGTAGTCGAACACCGGAAAGGCAAAGTTCTCCGGCAGGAAGATCGAGTCCGGAATGCCGGGCACCCCGCTCGGAAAGCCCATCGCTTTCTTGTTGGCATCGACCAGCGTCTTGCCCGCAAGCGTGGGCCAGCGGCTGGGCGGCGGGGGCGTTCCGTTCAGCACCCAGTCGCGCATGGCCAGGCGCAGCACGTTGGTAATTTCAGTGTGCGGCACCGGGTTTGCCGCCAGCGTCCCGCGGCCGAAGTTGTTGCCGGGGCAGCTCGGGCCGGTGCTGGCCGCGCCCGTGGCCGCGGGCATGTGCGTGAACCCGCCCACGCCGCCGCCGTGGTGGGAGCTCGGCACGTAGTAGCGCCGAACGTTGCGCGGCAGCGGAATGTCCGCATCGCCCGCCGTGCCGATCCACTCTGGCGTGAGCTTCAATGCGTACACCTCCGCCGACCCGAAATGCTCGATCACCTTCGGGCAGGTGTCGTTGGCGTCGCAACGCGAAAAGATGCTGCCGGTCGGTTGCTTGCGCACCGGGTCTGGCCACTCCACCCACCACTGCGGGCCTTCGCTGCCCTGCTGGTACAGCTCCAGCACGCCGTCCGGCTGGGCCCAGCGCGAGTTGGCCGCCACCCGGCGGCCCGCGATGATCGGCCAGGCCCCGTCGTACACCTTGCGATTGCGCTCGTCCTGGTTCAGGCCCATGAAGATGAACTGCCGCACCATGTTTCCGGACTGCGAGACACCCCGCACCGCCGTGCCCTTAACCAGCCCGGCCACCGGGTTGCGCGTGCCGAAGTCATCGGCCGCCTCGTAGCGAAAGAATGTGCCAACGTCGCGAAACGCCGCCATGCCCACGCCCAATACATAGGCGTTTTGCGCCGGGTACACCACTTGGTACAGCAGGTTGGCGTCGAAGCCGTTGCGCAGGCAGATGTGCACCGGCAGGTTGCCGGGCGCATTGGCCGGGTTGATGTCGATCGGCGTGCCGGGAAACGGATTGCCCGCATCGCACTTGGCAAAGGCCCAATCGCCCGCCGCAATGGCCGGCCCTTCGGTGACGACGCCGTCGACCGTTTCCTTGATGTGCGTCTTCAGTGTTGCCTTGGCCGTGTCCAGCGTGGCCGGAAGGTAGGGCACGGGGTTGGTCTGCACCATCAGCGGCTGCGAGGCTGCGCCGCTGCGGTTGACGATGCGCCCGAACACCTTGCCTGTGACCGCCACGCCGTTCACTTTGGCAATAGGCGCCGCCACCCAGTGATTGGTGCCCTCCGCCCGGTTGGCGGGAATGCCCGTGTTGCCCGCGTTGTCCGCCTGCCAGCCGCTGCGCAGGCCAATGTCGCCCAGCTCGCGCTCGTCCACAACAATGGTGCCCGCGCCGCCGCGGTTGGGCACGTCGTGCCACAGAAAGCCGCTTGCACGGTTCATGTCGACCGGCTTCACCAGATGGAACGTGGTCTCGTACCGCACCTTGCCATCCGCGTCTGCGCCCAGCTTGATGTCGGTGATGACGCTGTTGTGCGGATCGTTCGGGTCGAGCTCGCCGAAGGCACGGCCGCGAATCTGCTCATACGGAATCGACTGCGCCGCAAGAGGCGCGACGCTGTCGATCACGATGCGGGTGACGCGGGCGTTCGCGGGCGCGGCAGTAACAACGATGGCCGCTGCGGCTGCTTTCGCCGCCGTGAACCAGTGCAGACGCAACTGGCGCCCGATCGGGCTGTTGGGGTGCATGCTGTCTCCTGTCTCTTTTTTGTACGGATCCAACGCCGGTGTCAGCGCTTCGCATCCTCACAATTCGCGCGCAGGCCGACAATTCGCGTCTTGTTTAGCCGGTCTTAACCGATGGTTAAGGAGCCGTCCCGCATTGCTCATTGCATCAGCCCGTCGATGGCCATCGCGCATTGCACTCGTCCACTTGCGACGGGATAGCTGCCACAGCCTTGTTATCAAAACGAGGTTTGCGTCGAGCCGCGCCGACGCAGATTGCTGGACTACCTGATGTGGAGTTGTTCGATGAGATAAGCGACGCCGTCAATGGGGCGAGGCGCTGGGTCTACTTGGTTGTGCCCTCCATGCCCGATGCAAGCTGAGCATGAGGTCCCGCCAATACGCTCTGAAGTCGCACGTGGTCCACCCTTCCATCCTTCCTTGCGAGGAACGTCATTCACTTCATCATCTCGGGCCTTTCGGGACTACAGCACTTGTCGCTCGACTACTACGAAGGCCGTGATCTCGGCCAGGAACGTCTTTGCGTGGGCCATCGTCGCCTTCCCAGCCTCGGAGCCGAACGCCGCCTCCAGCGTCTCAACATCCTCGAACCAGAGCTCGACGATGCCGTCGATTGGGAAATCGTCGTAGCCACATGGTTTCCCCTTCACCACCTCACGGGAGATTACAACGTTCTGCCTGTATGCGCTGACGCCCGGCATCTTGCGGACCAGATCACCGTGGACCTTCCATTCGCGGCGAAACGCCTCCTCGCTGAGATCGCCGCGACGCTTCAAGATCGACATGCGCTTCAAGACGCGAGCACGGGCTTGCGGCTCAGGCAAGTCGATGACCACACGTTGCTCGGCGGTCACTATGTGAAGGCCCCCTAGGAAGTGATCCTCGTCCGCCATGAGGTCTGCCGCGAGCTCACTGTCGTTGAACGCGTGGTCCGCCTTGCCGACGTCGTCGAACCAAAGCTGCGAGAACCCATCGAAGTCCCACGGGCCCCGCGGGAAATCAATGCCCCGTTGCAAGCGCTCGGTCACGGGGTTTTGCCAGTACTCCCGCAAACCTGGCGCTCTCCTGGCAAGCTCTCCGTGGTGGCCCTGCCAGTATTCGTTGAATCTTTCCGTGGACCAATCGGACTTCTTGCGGATCAGGCCCATTCTTACGTTCATATCGGTTGCTCCTGGTTGGCGGTGGGTTCAATGAGTTCGGCCGCAGCTTGCTCGCGGGCGCGGGCGAGGCCCGGCGCGCGCTTGGCAAGCCAGACGCCGTGCCGCATTGGCCAGCGCTTGTATTCGGGGTCGACGCCCAAGGTGACGGCAGCATGGTGTGGCCAATACGGATCGAAGAGAGCTTCGCGACCCAGGGCAATCAGATCTGCCTTTCCGTCGGCGAGCACCGCTTCAGCCTGGCGCGCATCGACGATCATCCCGACGGCTTGTGTCTTGATCTCCGCCTCCCGCCGGATCCGCTCTGAGAAAGGAACCTGGAAGCCAAGTCCCCGCGGCACCGGCAGCGCGCGGGTTTCTTCGGTGAGGCCACCGGAGGAGCAGTCGATGACGTCGACGCCGCAACGTGCGAGTTCGCGCGACAGGACGATCGAGTCCTCGAGACTCCAGCCATCCACGCTGCCGTCCACCGCCGAAAGCCGGCAGAAGAGAGGCTTGCCTTCGGGCCAGGCAGCACGAACCTTGCGCGCTATTTCAAGCGCGAGACGCATGCGTCCCTCGAGGCTGCCGCCCCATTCGTCATTACGGTGGTTCGAATTGGGCGAGAGGAAGCTCGCAACCAGATAGCCATGGCCGAAATGGAGCTCCACCACATCGAAGCCCGCCTGTTCCGCGCGCAAGGTCGCATCGACGAAGGCCTGCACCACGTCTGCAATGCCAGCAGAGTCCAGCGCAACCGGCGCAGACCAGCCGGGTCCTGCCGGCAGCGCACTCGGCCCGAGACGTTGCCAAGGCTGCGGATCCGACGCGAGGCGTTGCTCGGACAGCGCTGCGCCCCCTTCCCACAGTGGCTGGCTTCCCGACTTGCGACCCGCGTGGGCCAGCTGAACGCCGATAGCACCGGCGTTGGAATGGACGAAGTCGACGACGCCTTTCAACGGTTCGATCTGGCTGTCATCCCAAAGGCCCAGATCCGCCGTTCCAATGCGTCCTCGAGGATCGACGGCGGTACTTTCGGTGAGGATGAGTCCAGCACCGCCGAGAGCGAATTTCCCAAGGTGGACCATATGCCACGGAGTCGCACGTCCGGATTCGGCCGCATGCTGACACATTGGCGAGATGACGATTCGATTGTTGAGAACGAGCCCGCGAAGCCGAAGTGGCTGGAAAAGAAGTGGGGCGCTGGACGTCATACGAAGCCTGTCAGTTAAGGGGCGACGACTGGAGTGGTCGCGGGTTGCCGAGTACCCAGATAGGTATCGCGCATCGCGGCGCGCGCCGACCTGGCGTCAGCGCGAGACAATGCAGATATCGGTGCTTGCTCTTGCGAGCGAAGGCGTCAACCTTCCAGGGTCTTCCACATCTCGACGTCCCGCTCGGCGGTCCAGATGCGCGGATCGGTGTACTGGGTGACCTCGTCGTAGCACCGTGTGACGTCAAACGGCATGCAGTGGTCAAAGATCACCCAGTGGCCATATTTGGGCTTCATGGCAGCGAACGTGTCCTTGTAGACGGCGTTCAGGTCCTTGCCGGCATCGACACCCTTCTGAACATTGGAGTACACGTCCGAAATGAAATCGCGTGTTTCGCTGAGGCCCTTCGAAACTTCCTCGGGCGTGGTCAGCGCGGCACCGCGGCCGGGCACCAGCGCCTTTGGCTTGAGCGCAGCGACGTTCTCCAGCGTCTTGGGCCAATCCTTGAAGTAGGCATCGCCGGCATAGGGTGTTGCACCGAACTCGACCAGATCTCCCGACAGCAAAGCGCCCTCGCCAGGGAGCCACACAACCGTGTCGCCCTTCGTGTGACCGCGGCCGAGTTGCAGCAGCTGTACCTCTAGCTTGCCCAGCCACAGCGTCATCTTTCCGGTGAAGGTCATGGTGGGCCAAGTCATTCCAGGTGGCACCGTCTCGACACCTGCGAACAGACGCGGGAAGCGGCCGATCTCGCTGGCCTTGTCCTGCTCGCCACGCTCCACAATGAGGTCGTACGTGTCCTGGCTCGCAACGATGTGTTCCGCGCCGTAGGCGCTGGCACCGAGCACACGCACCGCGTGGTAGTGAGTCAGCACGACGTACCTGATTGGCTTGTCAGTCACTTCTCGAATGCGACGAATGACATCGGCCGCCATGGCCGGCGTGGCCTGGGTGTCAGCAACCAGCACGGCGTCGTCTCCGATGATGATGCCGGTGTTCGGGTCGCCTTCGGCCGTGTATGCCCAAGCGTGCTCGGAGATCTGGCTGAAGGTGACATTCTTTTCTTCCAAATCAGCCTGGCTCGCGAACTTTTTTGTTTCGGTCATGGGTACTCCCTGTATGGATTGGGTGAATGGATCAGTGCGAACCGAGATAGGCCGCCTTGACCTTGGGATCGTCAAGGAGTGCGCGACCGGTACCCTCCGCGGTGATGTGCCCTGTTTCGAGTACATAGGCCCGATCAGCAACGCCGAGCGCTTGCTTGGCCATCTGTTCGACCAGCAGGATGGTCAGGCCGGCCTCGCGCAGTTGGCGAATCGCATTGAAGATGTCCTTGATGATCAAGGGTGCGAGGCCGAGCGAGGGTTCATCCAGCAGCAATAAACGGGGGTCGCTCATCAATGCGCGGGAAATTGCCAGCATCTGCTGCTCACCGCCGGACAGGGTTCCAGACAACTGGTCCTGGCGCTCCCGGAGTCGCGGAAACCGTTTGAACTCGCGCTCAATGGAGGCTGCCGTGGCGGCAGGGTCGCTCCTTCGCAAATAAGCACCCAGCATCAGGTTTTCTCGCACGGTCTGATCGGCGAATACGCCTCGGCCCTCCGGGGACATCGCGACTCCAAGGGCCACACGCTGATGTGACGCAACATTCGTGATGTCCTTGCCATCGAGAAGGATGCAACCTGCGCTGACCGGCTCCAAGCCGCAGATGCTTTTGAGCAAGGTGCTTTTGCCAGCGCCATTGGCGCCAATGATGGTCACCACTTCGCCCTTGCGCACTTCGATGCTCACGCCCTTGACCGCCTGAATGGCGCCGTAAGCAACCTTGATTGATTCGAGTTTCAGCATATTTGACCTTCCGGTTCAGGCTGCCGCGAACGCTTCTTTGGGCTCATCGACGCCAAGATAGGCCTCGACAACCCGGGGGTTGGCCTGCACTTCCGCGGGCTTTCCCTCGGCGATCTTGATGCCGTAGTCGAGCACGATGACGTGGTCGGAAATCGACATGACAAGATCCATGTGATGCTCGACCATCAAGATGCTCACACCGCATTTGCCGATCCGAAGCAGCAACTGCCCGAGCTCGGCAGTTTCCTGCGGGTTGAGACCGGCAGCAGGTTCATCGAGCAAAAGGAGTTGCGGTTCGGTCGCCAGCGCCCTCGCGAGCTCGACGCGACGTTGCAAGCCGTAGGGCAGGCTTCCAGCAGGTTGGTGCGCCAGATGCAGCAGGCCCACCAGACTCAGCAACTGCAAGGCGCGCGCCCGCGTCGCAGCCTCTTGCTTCTTCGCGCTCGGCAAGTGGAACAGGGAAGCAAAGAAGCCGTTCGTCATACGGCTGTGACGACCGAGCATGACGTTGTCGAGCACCGACAGTTCAGCGAAGAGACGCAGGTTCTGGAAGGTGCGGCCCATCCCCATGCAGCAGATCGAGTGCACCGGCTGGCCGGAGACTTCCTGGCCAAGGAACCGGATCGAGCCTTCGGTCGGGTCAATCAGGCCAGTCAGCATGTTGATCATCGTGCTCTTGCCGGCCCCGTTCGGCCCGATCAGCGCGTGGATATGCCCGCGCTGCAGCCGGAACGAGACGTTCTGGGCTGGCTTGACGCCGCCGAAGTTCTTGGTGACTCCTTGCACCACCAGCAGCTCCCCTTGGCCCGCGAGGCCGATGTGCGTGGGTGCGGCATCAGCGTTCGACAGTTCAGGTTTTTCAATCGACCGTCTGAACCACTTCGACAACAGGCCGGTCACGCCCCCTGGCATCACATAGAGCGCAAACAGCAGCAAGAAGCCATACAGGAAATGCTGCGCCGATGGCCAGCGCGCCAAGGCGGCATCGACCGCCGTCAGGATGACGGTGCCGACCAGCGGTCCATACTGGGATCCCGCCCCGCCGAACAACACCAGAAGCAGGATGAAGATCGACAGATGGAAGGTGATGAAGTCAGAGTTGATGTACTGGTTCTGTTGGGCGACCAGCGCACCAGCGATGCCGCACGTAACAGCGGCAACGACGAAGGCGATGACCTTGGCGCGATAGACCCGGACACCCACCGATGAAGAAGCAATCTCGTCAGCCTGCAACGAAAGCAGTGCACGGCCGAAGCGACCCTGCAGAAGGTTGCGCAACAAGAGGTGAGTCAAAACGCACAGGCCAATGCCAAGCCAGACCCATTGCAACGAGGTCAATGGCTGCCCGTCCCAGGTCAGGGCCTTGATGCCATAGATACCTTGCGCGCCGCCGAACACCTCGGTCCATTCGCCCACGAGCTTTTCCACAACAATGCCGAACGCCAGCGTCACCATGGCGAGGTAAGGTCCCTTTACTCGCAGCGATGGCAAAGCGATGAGGATGCCGCAGACCGCAGATATGCCGGCTGCCATCACCAGCGCGAGCCATGGATTCAATTCGGTACGCGTCGTCAGCAGTGCAACCGCATAGGCTCCTGCAGCGAAGAGCCCAGCCTGGCCCAGCGACTTCTGCCCTGCATAGCCCACCAGCACGTTCATGCCGGCAGCGCAGAGGTAGTAGACGCACATCATGAAGACGATGCGCAGGTAGTAGTCGTTTCCGAACAGGGACGTGATGCCGATCAGCGCGGCGGCGGCGAGCAGTACGCCTGCAAGATGTCGAGTGCGCTTCATACCTTCTCCACCAGCTTCTTGCCGAACAAGCCTGTCGGGCGGAAAGCCAGGACGAGAATCACGAGGCCGAAGACGGCTACCTCACGCCACTGCGCTTGCCACAGATTCACCAACGACTCGAACACACCGAGAACGAAGCCGCCGATCACACAGCCGCGCGGGTTGCTCAGGCCTCCGATCATTGCGCCAGAGAATCCCTTCAGGCCGACGGTGAGGCCCATGAAGAGCGACGCCTGGGCAATCGGCGCGAGCAGGAAGCCAGACAGCCCTGCGAGCGCCGAACTGATCACAAAGGCGCCGATCATCACGGCGTTGGTGTTGATGCCCATGAGACTGGCAACGTTGCCGTTCGCCGCCACTGCACGCATGGCTTTTCCCACCATGGTCCGGTTCATGACGAAGTCAAAGCCGATCATGATGACCACGGCGACCGCCAGCGTCAGAAGCTCCTGGGGACGAACGCCAATTCCGAAGAGGCGGATCACCTCATCACCCACCGGACCGGGTACCACCACGGGTTTGGGACCCCAGATGGCCAAGCCGATACTCTGCAAGATGACTCCGAAGCCCAGGGTGCTCATGACCCAGGCCATGCCCGGGCGTCCTGCAAAAGGGCGCACACCAACCGCGTAGAGGAGCCAACCGAGAAGGCCCATGATACCGAGCGCTGCCGCTAGAGCAAGAAGCTGGGCTCCAGCGCCTGGCAGTGCCTGCCCAAAGGTGGTCGAGGTCACAGGAAGTCCCAGGACCAGGAAGAGCGCGCTCATGCCGATGAATGCACCTGCCGACACGAACTCGCCATGCGAGAAGTTCAGTGTCTTGGTCGTCGTGAAAGTGATGCTGAAACCCAGCGCGACCAACGCGTAGGCACCGCCCACGGCCAAGCCACTGAGAATCGCTTGTAAGAGCGCCCCAACCATAGTTGCCTCCGAGATGATTGCCCGGGCCGCGGATTCGGCCCGGATACGCAAGTCGCGTTACTGCTTGAAGTCCGCGCCGGCCAGTGAGCCGACGATCGAGTCTGTGTACGGCATCAGCTTGCCGTCCTTCCAGCGAATCCACACCAGGTCCTTGGCCGTCAAGGCCTCGTGGTTGGTCTTGCTGAAGGGCTTGTCGTAGGTCTTGAGAACGCCTTGGACCGGCGTCTTCAGATCTTCGAGTGCGACACGCACGGCAGGGCCGTCAAAACTGTTGGCCTGCTTCGCTGCGGCGGCATAGAGCATGACCGAGTCGTAGCCGTGCAGCGCAAAGGAGAAGGAGCCCGGCGCCTTCAGCTTCGAGCCAACGCGGTCGAACAGCTTCTGTTGGGCTGGCGTACGGGTCTCGCTGACGGTGCGCATGAAGATCGGCCTTTCGGCCAACGTCTTGCCTGCTGCGTCATAGAACGTGATGTTGTCTGCGGCCCACGAGGTCAGTACCAGGGGGAAGTAGTTGATCTTCTCCATGCTGCGTACCAGTTGAGCGATGGGGGTTCCCTGCGCCCAGACCACCACCGTGTCCACGCCCGCAGACTTCATCTTGCTCAGCTGGGAAGTCATGTCCGTATCGCCAACGCCGAATCGCTCCGTCGCCGCGATCTTGATGCCCTGGGATTTGGCAATCTCTTCCATGTCCTTCAGGCCGCCCTGGCCGTATCCGGTCGTCTCGGCCATGAAGCCGACGACCTTCGACTTGTCCGTGTTCTTCTTGACATACGCCATCAGCGCGGCGACCTGCTCGCGGTCCACCATCGAAACGCGGAACATGTAGTTGTCGGCCCCCTGGCTCATCGGCTTCGTGATGTCAGTGCCCGAGCCCACGTTGCCGATGACTGGAATCTTCTTCTGGTTGGCGATGTGCTTCCAGGCCATGGCATTGCCGGAGTTGGTCGGACCGAACACGGCGGCGACCTTTTCGTTATCGACGAGCTCGCTCATGTTCTGGATCGACTTCGGTGGTGCCGAAGTGTCGTCGCGAGTGATGAGCGTCAACTTCTTGCCAAGGACGCCGCCCGCAGCATTGATGTCGGCGATCGCCGCTTCCATCCCTAACACTGCTGCTTGGCCGCTTTGCGCCGAGGGAGAGGCCGACAAATCGCCGTTGTAGCCCAATTTGATATCTTGAGCCATTGCGACCGTTGCAGCAACAAGGCTCGCGGCAAGTACGGCCCGCTTCAGGAACTTAGGAATGCTCATAGCTGTCTCCGGATTTATCGAACTCAGTGAGTTCAGGGTTGTGAACAAGGAAGGAATAAGCCTGCGAATCAGGAAGCGAGGAAGCCGCCATCAATGGGAAGAGTCACGCCTGTCACGTAGGAAGCCATGCGCGATGCCAGGAACACCACGGGGCCGACCAGTTCCTCGGGCTGCCCCACGCGCCCCATCGGCGTGCGCAGCATGAACTTGTCGAGGCGATCTGGCGCTTCCCGCGTGAACGATGTCATGGGCGTCTCGATGACACCTGGTGCAATCGCGTTCACACGGACACCGTCTTTCGCCAGTTCGACCGCGAGCGCTTGCGTCATGAGCTTGACCGCGCCCTTGGAGGGGGAGTACCCCACGACGTTCGGAATTCCGGTGCTCGAAGCGATGGACCCGACGTTGATGATCACGCCCTTGGTTTCCTTCAGCGAATCCAACCACGCGTGCGTTGGAAGGAACGTGCCCATCACATTCACAGTCAGCGTGCGCTCGAGGTTCGAAGCCACTCTCGGACTGTCCAACCCTTCGCGGATGATGATGCCGGCGTTATTCACCAGGATGTCGATGTTTCCTACTTCGCTCGCGACTGTGAGCGCCAGTGCTTGGCAAGCCTCCCTCGAAGTCACGTCCAGCTTGTATGCGACGGCCTGGCCGCCTGCAGCATTGATCTCGGCAGCAACTGCTGTGGCGTTCTCTTCATTCAGATCGGTTACGACGACTTTGGCGCCCGCTTTCGCGAGACCCTTTGCGATCGCCTTGCCATTGCCTTGGCCTGCGCCAGTCACAAGAGCGATGCGCCCGTTCAGAACCTGTGGTGCCATGAGTTCGGAGATTTCCATATATGCGTCCTGCTTCGTTTGTGGGGATCAGGCGGCGCGGACACGCTGGCGCGGAGTGGCCAACTGGACGACATCAGCGGCCGCAGGTCTCTTCGGTTGGTTTGCAAGCGCGTTACCGACCACGTAGCCAAAGGTCAGCGCCGGACCGAGCGTGATGCCGGCGCCGGGGTAGTTGCCACCCATGATGCTGGCGGCGTCATTGCCGACGGCATAGAGACCGTTGATTGGTTCCCGAGCCTGCGTGAGGACTTGGCAAAACTCATTCGTCAGGAGGCCGGCGAATGTGCCGATCTCGCCGACAACAATCTTGATCGCGTAGTACGGGCCCTGGCGGATTGGAGCCATGCACGGGTTCGGCGCCACCAGGGAGTCGCCCTGGAAGCGGTTGTAGGCTGTGCTGCCCTTGCCGAACTTCGTGTCGACACCGTTGGCGGCATCACGGTTGAAGGATTCGACCTCCTCCTGCAGCGCCACATCGGGCACGCCGATCACCTTGGCCAGTTCCTGCAAACTGTTGCCCTTTTTGAGATAACCGCTCTTCAGATGCTTGCCGATGGGCAGTGGAAACGGCGCCACTGCGCCCAATCCATATTCCCGCAGGTGCTTGTGATCGCAGATGAGCCAGCAAGTGACCTCCGGCATCCCCTTGCAGGCCTTCACCAGGTTCTGGATGAAGTCGTGATAAGACAGCGCCTCGTTGGTGAAGCGGCGTCCTGTCGGGGTGACCGCAATCGCCCCCGGCTTCGCGCGGTCGATGAAATGGGGCATGACGCTCTCGGAACCATCCTTGCGCCTGGTCACCGAAGTTGGACACCATGCTGCGGCATTCGGAATCGTGGGGTCAACCCAGCCTCCGACGGATTCACCCAGGCGCAAGCCGTCACCAGTATTCAGTGCGGGCGACGGGGTGAAATGCTCGCGGCCGGTCGGCGCATGCGGGAACAGTTGCTTACGACGCTCCACGTCATAGGGGAAGCCACCGCACGCGAGGACCACGCCACGGCGCACTCGGATCTCGAGCGACTTGCCGTCCTGAACGACGTTTGCTCCGACGACGGCATCACCTTCCACGATGAGCGACTTCACTGTCGAATTCAGCCAGACCGGGACGTCAAGGTCCATTGCGGCCTTCGCAAGTCGGCCAGCCAAGGCGTTGCCATTGGTCAGCGTCATCCCGCGGCCATACCTCACGACGTCGAGCAAATGGCCGCCGAAGCGTTTGGCGACGTACCAGAATGATTCGAACGACTTGAAGGCACGCAGGAAGTGCCACAGTTCCTTTCCGGAGCCCAGCATCATCCCGAACACGGTCAGTTCGGGCACAGGCGGCGCCAGCTTGTCAATCCGGCTGCCTAGTTCGCGTCCATCGAACGGGCGAGTCACCATGGACCGGCCAGCCTGCTGACCGCCAGGCGCTTCAGCGTGGTAGTCGGGAAACACCGGCGGCATGTCGAACTGCACGCATGTGTTCTCGGTGAAGAAGTCGAAGGCTTTTGGTCCGTTTTCGATGAAGGCATCAACGCGCGCCGCGTCGAAATGGGTGGTGGCCTCGTGCTGCAGATAAGCGCGCGCCGCCCCCGCCGGCTCGACGATGCCCTGCTCCTTCGCGAGCTTGGTGCCGGGAATCCAAAGCCATCCGCCTGAACGTGCGGTGGTGCCGCCGTAGACCGCCGCCTTGTCGACGACCAGAACCTTGAGGCCTTGGTGAGCCGCGGTGACTGCTGCCGACATGCCAGACGCGCCAGTGCCGACCACCAATACGTCGTACTCAGTTTCCTGCTTGCTCATTGACCCATTGCTCCTGGAGGTAAGGGGTCCCATCTGCGACCCAACGGCGTTAGTATTGTGCTAACGCATATTACCTGTACTAATCGTTTACCCTGATCTAATCCAGTAGGTAGAATCAGATTGTTAGGAGACGGCATGGCCACCAGCGAAAACGAAGGCAGTTCCGAGAAGGAACGTAGAGGCATCCAATCCATCGAAGCTGGAGGCCAATTGCTGCTTGCGCTCGGCGCCCAAGGTCGCCCGATGCCTTTGAGGGAACTCGCGAAGGCTGCGGACATGGCCCCCGGAAAGGCTCACCCCTATCTCGTGAGCTTCGCCAAACTGGGGTTGGTCACCCAAGAGGCTTCCACGGGCTACTACTGGCTAGGTCCGACTGCGATGCAACTTGGCTTGGTCACTCTTCGAATGCTCAATCCTGTCCGCGAGGCCACGCCGTTCGCGGAGGACTTGGCACGGGAGACCGGGCACAGCGTGGCTCTTTCGGTCTGGGGCAATCAAGGTCCGACCATCGTGTATCTCTTCGACGCGATCTATCCGCTTCACACGAACATTCGCACCGGAACCGTCATGTCGCTGGCGGGCACCGCTACAGGCCGTCTGTTCGCTGCCTATCTGCCGCCCAAGCTCATCGAGGAATCGCTGCTCGAGGATGAGCGGCGGCTCGGGCCGGACATCGCAAAGCCTGTAGACGCGGAAGATTTGCAAGGCATGCTGAACGATGTGCGCAAACACGGTGTGTCTCGCTCCATCAACAACCCCACACCCGGCGTCTGCTCCTTTGCTGCACCCGTCTTCGACTACTCCGGAAACATCGTGCTGGGGATCACGCTCATGGGACGCTCGCGATCTTTCGATACGGAGTGGACCGGTACCCAGGCGAAAGCGGTGAGAACTTGCGGCGTCGAAGTTTCTAAACGCCTCGGTCGTTGAGCTGCGCCCGACGGCCCTCATCCGCTGCCTCGCAACTCCCCAGTGAGCAAAGGGCGTCACGCCACTAGCCTTTCTGTGATTCGGCTTGGTGCTCGAGGTTGCTGTCCGCTTGCAACTGCTAAGCCGACGTTTTGGGGGGCGAAGTTGAAAGTCGCTGAAGGGCCCACTCCAGCCGTTCGTGAAGCTCTGAAGCAGTCATTGGCTGGCGAATCGCGAAAACCCGACCCACGACCTGCAAGAGCGAGGCCGACAGCTGTAGCCACGATCGAATCCAGAGGAGAGCGGACGGAATCACTTGACCCGACCCGGCCGCTACCTTCACAAAAGAAATCTTCTGTCACCCCAATGACGAGTGCGGGTGTTCATACGTGGCGGCGGCAGGCGGGTTGCGAAGCCGCGTCGCGTCAGAGCCTGAACGCGCTGACCGCCTGTGAGAGGCTGCCGGCCTGCGCCTGCAGCGATCCCGCGGCAGTGCCCGCCTGCTGCACCAGCGCGGCATTCTGCTGCGTGCCCTGGTCGATCTGCGCGATGGCCTGGTTCACTTGCTCGATGCCGTCGGTCTGCTCCCGGCTCGCGACCGTGATCTCGCCCATGATCTCGGTAACGCGCTGCACGCTGGCGACGATCTCGCGCATGGTGCGGCCGGCCTGGTCCACCAGTTCGCTGCCGGCTTCGACGCGGCCTACCGAATCGCCGATCAAATCCTTGATCTCCTTGGCCGCTGCGGCCGAGCGCTGCGCCAGGCTGCGCACCTCGGAGGCCACCACGGCAAAGCCGCGGCCCTGCTCGCCGGCCCGTGCCGCCTCGACCGCTGCGTTCAGCGCGAGGATGTTGGTCTGGAAGGCGATGCCGTCGATCACGCCGATGATGTCGACGATCTTCTTCGACGAGCCATTGATGGCCGCCATGGTGTCGATCACCTGGCCGACGATCGTTCCGCCCTCGGCCGCCACCGACGATGCGGAGACCGCGAGCTGGTTGGCCTGCCGCGCGTTCTCGGCGTTCTGCTTGACGGTGGATGTGAGCTCTTCCATCGAAGCCGCCGTCTCCTCGAGCGAACTCGCCTGGTGCTCGGTGCGCGACGACAGGTCGCGGTTGCCGGCCGAGATCTGGGCCGAGGCTTCGCCGATGTTCTCCACGCCGCGATGCACCTCGCTGACCAGCCGGACGAGACTGGTGTTCATCTCGTGCAACGCCCGCATCAACAGGCCGGCTTCGTCGCGGCCGGCCGGCATCACCTGGGTGGCAAGATTGCCGGCGGCGACCGACTGCGCCACGCGCACCGCCTCGTTGAGCGGACGCGTGATCGAACGCGTGAGCCACAGCGCAGCGGCAATGCCCAGCGCCAGAGAGAGACCACTGAGCAGCAGCATCAGCCAGCGGGCGGTCTGGTAGGCCTGCGCGGCCTCGGCCGCGGTGCGATCCGCGCCCTCTTTGAGCACCTTCTCGAACGTGCCGACATGCGCGATCACCTGCGTCAGCAGCGGCATGCATTCCTGCGTGAGCGCGCGCACGGCGTCCTCGGTCTTGCCGCCGGTCGCGAGCGACACGACCTTGCCCGCGATCACCAGGTACTGTGCCTCGAGCGCCTGCAGCTGCGCGAGCAGGCGCTGCTCTTCTTCCACCGCGGCCGAGTGGGGGTCTTTCAATATCGCGCCCAAGGTCTTCATGCCCTCGTCGATCTCGAACTGGGAGGACTTCACGAGGTCCAGGTCCTTCTTCTGCAGCTGCGCATCGCTCACCAGCGCCAGATTGCGCGCCGCGATCGCCCGTGTGCCGATTGCAAATCGAATTCGGTTGAGCGCATAAAGCTTGCCGCCGGCCACCTCGTTGACGACCCGGATCTCATCGGCGAGCCTGGCCATTTGTTGCAGGCCGATCGCGCCGATGGCAAGCAGGAGCAGCAGCAGTAGCGTGAAGCCCATCCCTAGACGGGTGCCGATCTTCAGGTCTCTCATGGGATTTTCGGGAACGAATGGAGATTCGATTTTCCCGGGGGGCCCCGTCGCGGCAGTGGGCGAACAAGGGGGGCAATGCGGTTCATTTCGGGCGTTTGCCCGCGGGGCGGCTACGCAGCGATTGCTGTCAGTTGCAGATGGGTGCGCCAGAATGCGCCATGTCCCCTGCGCCCGACCTTGTCGCCGAAGCCGAGTGCCTGTCGCGTGCACGTGCCGGCGACACCGCGGCTTTCGACCAACTGGTGGCGCCCCATCGCCGCCAGCTTCACGCTCACTGCTATCGAATGTTGGGCTCCCCTTTCGATGCAGACGATGCGCTTCAGGAGGCCCTGCTTGCCGCCTGGCGCGGCCTGGCCGGCTTCGAATCGCGCAGCGCGCTCGGCACCTGGCTTTACCGCATTGCCACCCACGTATGCCTGCGCATGATCTCGCAGCGCCCCCGCCGCATGACATCGCCGGACCATGGCGCGCCGCTGCAGGCCACGGCCGACCTGGGTGAGCCGGTGACCGGGCCGGTGTGGTTGGAACCCTTGCCCGACGCCGAGTGGATCGGCAATCATGAAGATCCGGCCACCACGCTGCAAGGGCGCGAGTCGGTCGCCCTTGCGTTCGTGGCCGCGCTGCAGCACCTGCCCGGCACGCAGCGCGCCGTGCTGCTGCTGCGCGAGGTGCTGGAGTATTCGGCAGCCGAAGCGGCCGAGATGCTCGGCACCTCGGTGGCGTCGGTCAACAGCGCGCTGCAGCGCGCGCAGAAGACGGTGAAGGAGCGCGCACCGTCGGCCGACGTGCAGGCACTCGAGGCGCAAGGGATCGATAGCTTGCTGCAGCGCTTCGTCAGCGCCTGGGAGAGCCGCGACGTCGCAGCCCTGGCCAGCCTGCTGGCCGAGGACGCGCGATTCACCATGCCGCCGCTGCCCGCCTGGTTCAGCGGCCGCCGCTTCGCGATAATGTTCTTTGCCGAGCGCGTGTTCCAGACGCCTTGGCGTTTGCAGCCCCTGCGCGCCAATGGCCAACCCGGCTTTGCCTGCTACATGCGGCACGCCGGTGCCGAGCGGTTCACGCCAGGCGGCGTGGTGCTGCTGCGCCTGCGCGGTGGGTTGATCGAATCCATCGACAGCTTCATCGACCCAGCAGTCTGCCGGCGCTTCGGCATGCCCGACGAACTTCTTATCTGCTGATACAGCTGCCGGGGCCGATGAGTTTGGCCCTCGCCCTGTCTCCAAGTAGATGACACGCCCCGGAAGGGCCGGCGGCGTGGCACAACTCAAGGAGACCTTTTCATGGCCAAGCTCATCGTCAGCATCCTCAGTTCACTCGACGGCTACTGCGCCGGCCCGGGCGGCGCGCTCGGCGGCCTGCCGATGGATGCCGCCTTCAGCGCCCACAACCTCGACTGCATGCGCCGCGCCGGCACGCTGCTCTTCGGCGCGACCACCTTCCCTATGTTCGAGGCCTATTGGCCCAACGTCGACCGCGGCCCTGACAGTGAGCCGGTGCAGCGCGAGATTGCCGAGCGTGTGGGGGCGGCGCGCAAGGTGCTCGTCAGCGACCGCCTGGTCGTGCGCCCCGACTCACCCTGGGCCGAGACCGAAGTGGTCAGCCGGGTCCAAGCCCCGGCACGCATCAGCCAACTCAAAGCCGCGCCCGGCCCCGACCTGCTGATCTACGGCAGCCACGTGCTCTACAACGACCTTCTGGCACGGCGGCTGGTCGACGAACTGCATCTGCTGGTGGGTAGCGTGCTGCTGGGTGAGGGTGTACCCACCTTCGAGCCCGGCCTGGCGCAGAGCTGGAAGCTGCTGGGCCACAACCGCCTGCCAGGGTCGGACACCGTGGCGTTGCACTATGACTGCCGGCCGCAGTGAGCGGAGCAACGCGCGCTCTTGGCCGCATTCGGACTAGCGGGCGGGCGCTGGGGGCTGCGCTGCTCGATGATGCAAACTTGCGCGAGTCCCACTGCAAACGACGGGCAGCCCCCATGATTTCAGTTCATCTTCACGGCCAGCGCTTCCAGGTCCGTGCCGCGGCCATCGTGCTCGATGCCGGTTACCTGCTCGTGCATCGTGCGCCGGGCGATGCGTACTGGGCGCTACCGGGCGGCCGCGTCGAGGTCGGCGAAGCCGCGTCGGCGACGGTTGTGCGCGAGATGAGGGAAGAACTCGGCGAGGCGGTCGAATGCGGCCCTCTTGTGCATGTCGCCGAGAATTTCTTCGACCTTGCGGGCCAGCGCAACCACGAGATCGGCTTCTATTTTTCCGTTGCACTCGATCCGTGCTCCAGCGTGCTCGACAAGGAACGAACCCACCACGGCATCGAAAGCCACCTGCAGCTGGAGTTCCGCTGGTTCGCGCTCGCGGAACTCGCGTCGATCAACCTACGGCCGACCTTTCTGGCGGCCTCGCTGACGACCGAGCCGCTGGTGTTCTCGCATGCGGTGCAGCGTGAATACGCATGAGTTCACTTCGGAAATTCTTCCAGTAGAGCCGATGCTCAAGAGTTTCTCCCATGGTCACCTCAAGAGTCTTTCGAGGCAACCTGCTGTTCAAGCGTCTCGTTCACTGTCTTCAGCTTTTCCTCGGCTGACTTGAGCTTTTCCTTGAGCTGGTCTGTTTGCTCGATCGCCTGGCCGACGTCGGGGTTCAGCGTCTCTTTCGGCACTTCACTGTCCAGCACCGTATGGACGACCGATAGATCCTCGGCAACTTCCTGGACCGTCTCAGCCGCATGCTTGTTCTCTTCAAGCGCCTTGGCCAGATCGGCGGCGTCTTTATCGTCGGGGGATGGGCGGGTCATGGCACACCTTTCACTTTGAAATCCGATGTTAGTCGGCATGTAGCAACGACTCGGTCGCTTCTGCAAGATCAAGCTTTTGACCTACATCATCAACCCGGCCGATACGTATAAACATTCACAGCCAGCAACCTATCGCAACAAGTGGGATTGAGCAACGACGCTCCAACCGCCATGCCGCTCCAGACAGTTCTCATCGAGGACAGCACCACCATCAGAGAGGCTCTGATCCCGGCGTTGGCTGACCTCGCCAATGCGGAAGTTGTTGCCCTGGCTGAGACGGCAAGCGAGGCTGTCACCGTCCTCAAGAATCTGCGCAATGCCTGGGACCTGGCTGTGGTCGATCTTTTCTTGCGCGAAGGCTCGGGTCTCACGGTATTGCGAGCTTGCAAGGAACGCGCATCGCATCAGAGGATGGTTGTCCTGACGAACTACCCGACCGACGAAATGCGGCGCCGGAGCCTGGAGTTGGGCGCCGATGCACTGTTCGACAAATCGAACGAACTCGACCGCTTTTTCGAGTGGTGCCTCAGTCCCGACATTCCGCACTCCCCTGGTTGAAGCCCGCCGCGCATCCGATCCGCGTTTGCCCGAACGGGCGAGCACCGGGAAATCGGCCGCCCTTTCGCTGCTCGGATACCATCTTGTCGACGCTCTTTCCCCCCTCACAGCACAACGACTCGATGACATGCGTACCGCCATTTACTACTCGCTGATGCTCCTGCTCGGATTTGCCTGGTACAAGTATGGGCAAAAGTTGCTTCAAAAAGAGCGTTGGAATGAGAAGGGCGAGCGCACCGAAGGCCTTGTAGGGCCGGTGGGATTGCTCATGACTGCTGCCGGAGTCTGCTACTTCCTGTTCGAGTTTTTGCGCGCGCTCGTTCGAGGTGAGGTGCCATGCGTCGGCAAGGCGTGCAGGATGCAGGTCTACACCCTGGCGGCGAATACTGGCGATTACTGGGCCAACATGTTCTTCCTTGCGTGGATGGTCCTTGGCCTGGGCTATGCAGCCTACGTAACACTCAAGATCTGGTTTCGGGCGTAGGGTTGTCGTAAGGGCGGCCTGGCGTTTGCGGCGCGCCAGCGCGCACTCGGCGCCCCGCGCGGGAGCTCCACCTCGAGCCGGGCGTCTATCGCTGGTAGTCGCCAGCAGCCTCGGGCTGGAAGAGAATCGCCGCAACTTCAGCAGCGCAGCTGTCGCCGTTCGGCGTCAGCCACTTCGCGATGTCGCCGACCTTCAGGCCGAGCAGGCTGCTGCCAACCGGAGAGAGCACCGAGATAAAACCGGCCGCCGCCTCGGCATCGCCCGGGTAGCACACAGTGAGCGTTTGACGCCGCGCGGTGTGCAGATCGACGAGTTCCACTCGCGAGCACATCGTCACCACATTGGGTGGCACCGCGCGCGAGCTCGTCACTTCGGCAATTGCCAACAGGTCTGCCAGGCCTGGCGGAAGCTCGCGCCCGAGCAGTTTGCTCAGGCGGACGAAGTCAAGGTCGGTGAGCGTGCGCTCGCCGTGAATCGTTGCATGCATTGACGCACTCCATCGAATGCGAGCGTCGTCCCATGAGGACGGCGACCGCTACCGCGCGAGGCTTTGTGCCCGGCGGTGGATGGTTGCGCTGAAAGGGGAGAGAGCGGACCGCCGGGCTTAGGAATGTGCGGGCGTCAGCTGTCGACGCACCTTCTTTGCGGCCGCACGGGCGTAGGCCGCTGCGAGAAGCAGCGCAGCCATGGCAACGTGGATGCAAGCGATGGTGGCGGTCATGAGTGGGGAGTGTAGGCCGAGGGGCGCCGTTGCAGTCGTTGCGCCGGCAATGGCCTCACACCTCTTGCCAGATTAAGCCGCCACCGACGGCGCGCCGCCGAGCCGTCGATCAAAGCTCCATGCAATAGCGGCTCACAGGCGCACAAGCCAACTGCGCCTCCAGCGCACTCCAGGCGCCCGACACCACCGCGCGGTCGATGTGCGCCTGATGGTGGCGCTTTGATTCCCACGATTCGACCAGCGTGAACGCGCAGGCGTTGTCGCTGTGCCCGAACAGCCGCACGCCCCGGCAACCATCCGCCGACGGCAATGACTGCTTGACCTGGTTCATGAGCTCGGCGAATGCAGAAGCGCCCTGTGGCTTGGCTTCGAAAGTGATGATGACGTTGATCGGGTCCATGAAATTTTGCGCTGCTTTCAACAAAAGAAAAAGGAAGCAGGCAGGTTAGCCAGCGCCCTTCCCCGCGCCAAGACGCAAAGCTGCGAACACATTGACCATGGCTGCGAAGCTGCCGCAGCCCCCGTCCCCCTCCCCCGTCCCTTCAACCCGACTGCACGCGCCGCACGTATTCCGCGGGCGTTGCCTCGAACCGCCTGCGGAACGCGCGGTTGAAATGCGCCGCGCTCTCGAAGCCCACCTTCGCAGCCGCATCGCCGGGGCGCAGCCCCGTGCCCAGCATCAGCATGCGCGCCTCTTCCAGCCGCAAGTCGCGAATGCAGCGCATCGGCGTGACCCCGGCCACCTCGCGGAAACTGTGCGCGAAGTGCGACGGGCTCATGTGCACGTGGCTGGCAATTTCGGCCACCGACAGCGGCCGGCCCAAGTGGCGGCGCATGAAGGCGATGGCCGCCTGTATGCGTGCGCCCGCCTTGGTGACGGCGCTCGCGCTGCGAATGGCCGCCGCAGCCTCGGAGCGCAGCAACCGCAGCACGATCTCTTCGACCGCCAGCGGCGCAAGCGTGCGGCGGTCTACCGGGTCGTCGGCCGCCAGCAGCAGGCGCGCGAAGGCCTCGACCACCTCCGGCCCCACCGGCGCCGTGAAGTTCTCGGTCACCCGGGCCGGCTCGGCCGCGAGCGTGCCGCTTTCTGCCAGCGCGACGAAAGACTTGACCAGCACATCGGGCGGCAGGTCGAGATGAATGGCGAGGTACGGCTCTTCGGCGCTCGCCCCGACCACCGTGCCGAGGCACGCGACCTCGGCGCCGAGCACCAGGCATTGGGTGGCGCCGTAGTCCAGCGAGCGGCGGTCGCTAGCACCGAGGTGCGCGGTCTTGCGGCCTTGCAGGACGACCACGACGCCGGGTGTGAGGCGTTGGGTTTTCTCGTAGCGAATGGGTTGGGAGAAGCGGTAGTAGCGCAGGCCGGGGTAGAGGGCGTCGGTGCGGCCGTCTGAAGAGGCTCGCGCCGCGACCATGTTCCGGAGGCGTGCCCAAGTGGCGGAAACGCTTTCAGATTTGCCATCGGCAACGGGTGAAACGGGCATCGGCTGTGTTGTGGAGAAAAAGCTGGCGCTACATGGCACCGTGAGTGTTCCGTTGAAGCGCTTCGTGAACTACCCCAGTGGCGGCGTTGACGGTGTTGATGCGGACCAGCAGGGCGTCGTTGAGCAGGCGCAGCAAGGCGCTCAGTTCGGTGCGGCTTGGGGTGAGTACTTCGCAGTCACTCAGGGCGCTGGTGTCGATGAGCTTTTCGAGCGCCGTGTAGGCGCGTACTACGTCGTTGAGGGCGCCGGCATTGTCGCAGGCTTGCAGAGCGAGTGCGTCGAACTTGGCGTCGAGAGAAGAAGCAGAAGCACTGCGAGATTGCGGACGCGCACGGGAAGATTCAGCCATGAAATGGTCTCCAAGGTTCGCAGAGGTTTCATCAGGCTTCCAAACCCGGCCGCACCAACGGACACGACGGGGCGCAGTATATCGACGAGCTTCCGTCTTTCCAGGCTCATTCGCCCCACCGAACGAGAACGAAGCCCGCGTTGATACTTGATTCAAGCGCAACTATCTTCTGCTCAGAACCCCATTTATCCGCAAAGGTAATCCCAAGACACTCCTGCTAACCCAAGAAGGAGTGCCTCATGCCAATCGCCCTACTCGCGCTGACCCTTAGCGCCTTCGCCATCGGGACGACCGAGTTCGTCATCGTTGGCCTCATCCCCACTGTCGCTGCTGATCTCGGCATCGGCCTTCCCTCGGCGGGCCTGCTGGTCAGCCTCTATGCGCTGGGTGTCGCCATAGGCGCGCCGGTGCTCACCGCGCTCACGGGCAAGCTGCCGCGCAAGGGGCTGCTGCTCGGGCTGATGGCGCTGTTCACGCTCGGCAACTTGCTGGCGTGGCAGGCGCCGAGTTATGAATCGCTGATTGCCGCTCGCGTGCTCACTGGGCTGGCGCACGGGGTGTTCTTCTCGATTGGCTCGACGATTGCCACGGGCCTGGTGCCGAAGGAAAAGGCCGCGAGCGCCATTGCCATCATGTTCACCGGGCTCACGGTGGCGCTGGTTACGGGCGTGCCACTGGGCACGTTCATCGGGCAGCACTTTGGCTGGCGCGAGACTTTTCTGGCAGTGTCTGCGCTGGGCGTCATTGCGTTCATCGGCAGCTGGGTTTTCGTGCCCAGCAACATCCGCCACACGGCGCCTGCCTCGTTGGCGCAGCAGGCCAAGGTTCTGGCGGAGCCGCGGCTGTTGCTGGTGTATGCCAAGACGGCCATCGGCTACGGCGGCTCGTTCATTCCGTTCACGTTTCTGGCGCCCATCCTCACCCAGGTGTCGGGCTTCAGCGCAGGCGCTGTGGGCTGGGTGATGCTGGTGTACGGTGTGTCGGTGGCGGTGGGCAACATCTGGGGCGGCAAGCTGGCCGACCGCATGGGGCCGATTCCGGCGCTGAAGATCATCTTTGCGCTGCTGGCCGCGGTGCTGCTGGTGTTCAACTTTGCAGCGCCGCACAAGTGGCTGGCGCTGGTGGCGGTGCTGATGTGGGGCGCGGTGGCTTTCGGCAACGTGCCGGGGCTGCAGGTGTATGTGGTGAAGCAGGCCGAGCGCTTTACGCCGCAGGCGGTCGACGTGGCCTCGGGCCTGAACATCGCGGCGTTCAACCTGGGCATTGCGCTCGCAGCATGGGTGGGCGGGCTGATCGTGACGCACCTTGGCCTGATGCACACGCCGTGGATCGGTGCGCTGGTGGTGCTGGTGTCGCTGGCGCTCACGCAGTGGAGCGGAACACTCGACCGCCGTGCCGGCATTCCGGTGCGGGCTTCGGGCCCGGTGCCGGCGGGGCACTGAGCGGCCCTCTTCTTTCTCTTTTTTAAAACCCACAAGGACGAACAACATCATGACAACCGACAACACCATTCCCGCCTTCGGCCTCGGCACCTTTCGCCTGAAGGGCCAGGTGGTGATCGACTCCGTGAAGAACGGGCTCGACCTGGGCTACCGACTCATCGACACGGCGCAGATCTACGGCAACGAGGCCGAGGTGGGCCAGGCCATTGCCGAAAGCGGCGTGCCGCGCAGCAAGCTCTTCATCACGACCAAGATCTGGACGGACAACTACGCGAAAGACAAGCTGGTGCTCAGCCTGAAAGAAAGCCTTGTCAAGCTGCGCACAGACCATGTCGACCTGACGCTGATCCATTGGCCTTCGCCCGGCAACGCGGTGTCGGTGGCGGAGTTCATGGGCGCGCTGGCCGATGCCAGGGCGCAGGGGCTCACGCGGCAGATCGGCATTTCCAACTTCAACGTCGCGCTGATGAAGAAGGCCATTGCGGCCGTGGGTGCGCAGAACATTGCCACCAACCAGATCGAGCTGCACCCCTACCTGCAGAACCGCAAGGTGGCAGAGTTTGCGAAGAGCCAGGGCATTCACATCACCTCTTACATGACGCTGGCCTACGGCAAGGTGCTGGCCGACCCGGTGATCGAGGCGATTGCCAAGGCGCACAACGCGACCAGCGCGCAGGTGGTGCTGGCGTGGGCCATGCAGCTGGGCCATGCGGTCATTCCGTCATCGACCCAACGCGCCAACCTCGAAAGCAACCTGAAAGCGCAGCAGTTGCGGCTAACGGATGCCGAGCTTGCGCAGATTGCGGCACTCGACCGCGGCGAGCGGCTGACGGACCCGGCGGGCCTTTCGCCCGCATGGGATTGATACGAGTGTTTCAGGGCTGAGCTACCCCTTGATCGACCCGCAAAGGCGGGCTCGTGTGGCATTCTGAAGAGAGGCTGTATTGGCTTGCGCGCGCACTTTGTCGACGTGGCAACTGACGGCATTTCTCTGAAACCACAATCGATCGAGGAGTTGCGATGCTGCAACTTGGACGAGCGCTGCGCGCGTTCGTATTCGTCGGAGGCTGGGCGCTGGTGCTCGGTATGTCGAGCTGCGGCGGCGGGGGCGGCGGAGGTGGTGGCGCCGCGTTTCCCATTGCCGCGGTAGGTACCGCGCCACCGCCGAGCGATACGTCTACTGCGCCTCCTCCACAGCCGCCGGCGCCACCCCCAACGGACACTCCCGCTGCACCGCCCGCGCCTCCACCTGCTGAGCCGGTCGATCCGCCCCCGGCAACCAGCCGCGTGGTTTCCGACAGCATTGCCTCGACCAAGACCGGCGCAAGCTATCCGCTCGAGATCTACCTGCCCGCTTCTTACGACGGCAGCTCAACGCGCTATCCCATCATCTACGCGATGGACGGCGACGCGATCTTCAACCCGCCGGGCACGCGCTTTTCCAACTTCAAAGACATTCTCGAAAGCCGTGGAACGCAGGCAATCCTGGTCGGCATTGGCGGCACGTCGCGCCGCGAGCAGGACTACACCTTGCCCGGCGCCAGGGCGTATCACGACTTTCTGACGCAAGAGCTGGTGCCGTTCATCGAAGCGAAGTACCGCGCCGACACAGGCAAGCGCATGCTCACCGGCCTGTCGCTGAGCGGGAGCATGGCGGGCATTGCGCTCTTTCTCGAAGGGGCGGCGGGCAGCTTGACGTTCTCGCACTTCCTGTCGTTTGAAGGCGCGTATTCGTACCAGGGGCCGGAGTACGAAAACCTCGAGCAGCAAATGCACGACGCGCTCAACGGCCGGCCCCTGCCCGCCACGCTCATTCTTACGCGCTGCAGCGACCCGGTCGAGTGCAACTCGGGCCCTGTCGACTCGATATTCAGGCGGCTGCAGGGGCGCGTGTACCAGGGCCTGACGGTGGAAGAAACCACCTACTCGACCACGCACACCGCAACCGATATTCCGTCGTTCACGGATTCGGTTGCGAAGCTGCTGCCGTAGTAGGCCCCGGCTGTCGCGGTCAGAAGCGGTCTGGCAGCCCCATGGCCGGGTCGCTCACCGAATGCCGGCCCGTCTCGATGCGGCCGGCAAAGCGCCGGTAGAAAGACGGGTCGGCATCGCAGGTCACCACAAAGTCGTACCACTGGCCGCTGGCGTCCAGGCTCCAGCGCATGGCGGTGTCGCCGCCGCCCTTGACGCGCACGCGCCATGAGCCGTCGGGGTGGGGGCGGTAGATGCCGTTGTTGCCGTGGTTGCCGTGGTTGTTGCTTCCGTTGTTGTCGTGGCGGCGGTCGTTGTCTTCGCGGTCTTCATGGCGGTCCTTGCCTCCGGCCTGGTAGGCGTCGGGTCGCGGGTAGGCCTTGTTCGACTGCACGGTAAAGCGGCAATCGCGCCGGCCGTCGTTGCGCATCTGCAGGTAGATGTCGCCACGGCGCGTGTCGTAGCCCACGCGAATTTCGGGCGCGGCCGCACCGCCGGCGCGCAGCCGGTTCAGGTCGCCCTTGAACTGGCGGTGAAAGCCGTTGGGGCCGAGCACCCACAGGTCGTACAGGCCGGCGTTGTCGGTCATGGCGTTCCAGTAGCCGTCGAGCTGCTTGCCGGGCTCTACCGCATAGCGGCGCGGCAGGCTGTCCGACAGGTGCAGCTTGTCGTACACGTGGAACACGGCAGCCGCCTTGCCGCTGTTGGCAAACAGCAGCTGAACGCGGCCGTTGAGCGAATCGCTGCGGGCGCTGGTGTGCAGCTCGTAGGGCAGCGCGCGCGAGGGCCGCACGCCGGTTGCCTGCACGGGCAATGCGGCATCGGCCGTAGGCACGATGCTCGGCATGGTCTGCTGCGCGGCGGTGAGCGCATCGGCCTCTGCCTTGGTCTTGCGGCCTGCCAGAGTGGGCAAAGGCTCGTCGTTGGGCCGCTCGAAGTTGAAGGCGCTGGTGAGATCGCTGCACACGGCGCGGCGGTACTTGCTGATTTGCGGTTCGGCCACGCCAAAGCACTTTTCGAGAAACATGAGCGTCGAGGTGTGGTCGCACACCTGCGAGTTGACCCAGCCGCCCCGGCTCCACGGCGAAACCACCCACATCGGCACGCGCGGGCCGGGTCCGTAGGGCCGGCCGTCCATGGCGGGCTGCCGCGGCGTGGCCGGCGTGTAGTTGTGATATTCGACGGCCACGTCGGCCTCGGCCATGGTGGTGGCACCGGCCAGCGAGCCGTCGGGGTTGCGCGACGGCACCGCGGGCGAAGGCAGGTGGTCGAAGAAGCCGTCGTTCTCGTCGAAGTTGATGAGCAGCACGGTCTTGCTCCACACCTCGGGGTTGGAGGTGAGTGCGTCCAGCACTTCCTGCACATACCAGCCGCCCTTGGCCGGGCTCGAGGGGCCGGGGTGCTCGCTGTAGGCAGACGGCGAAATGATCCACGACACTGCGGGCAAGGTGCCGTTGCGAATGTCTTCACGGAAGGTTTCGAGAAAGCCATACGGCATGGTGTTGCCGAAGCCCTTGGCCAGCGGGCTGAGCGGGTCGTCGATGGCCGGGTCATAAAACGGCCCCGCGGCGGTCACCGGCTGCGTGATGTCGGTGGCGGGCACATACACCGGGCGGCGGGCTTCGGGCATCTGCTCGATGGCGGTGCGCCAGTGCCTGAAGCTCATCATCTCGTTGCAGCCGAAGTTGTCGATCAGGCTCTGGTAGACCTTCCATTTGACGCCGGCCTTTTCGAGCCGGTCGGCATAGGTGGTCCAGGTCCAGCCTTCGGTGGAGGCACCAATGTCGTTGCCCGCATTGAACTGGTTGTTGAGCACCGCCAGCTGCACCTTGCTTCCATCGACCGGGCTGGTGCCGTTGGGGCCATTGGTGCCGCTCCAGTAGAACAGGCGGTTGGCAATGGTGCCGGTGTGCATGCCGCAGTGGTAGTGGTCGCACAGCGTAAAGGCCTCGGCCAGCGCACGCTGGAACGGCACTTCCGCAGTGTCGTAGTAGCCCATCGACAGCAGGTTCTTGGAGTCCGGCCACTTGAACATGCGGCCATGGTCCCAGGCGGCCTGCGAATCAGACCAGCTGTGCGGCGTGCTGCCCGCGCGCTGCGCATTGCCCTTGCTCTCGTCCAGCCGGTAGGGCACATAGGTGCTGGGCGGCGATGTCTTGGTATAGGTCTGGTGGAAGATGGTCTTGCCATTGGGCGCCGGAATGGCAAAGCGGTCGCCATAGCCGCGCACGCCCTTGAAGGTGCCGAAGTAGCTGTCGAACGACCGGTTCTCCTGCATCAGCAGCACGACGTGCTTCACGTCCTTGATGGTGCCGGTGTCGTGGTGCGCCGGAATGGCCAGCGCGCGGCGAATGCTGGGCGGAAAGGTGGCCAGCGTGGCGGCTGCAATGCCGGTGCCCGTGGCGCTCTGGAGAAACTTGCGACGTGTGGTCATGGTGGGGTCGGTTTCAGGTGTTGATGATGCGCGCGCCTTCAGGGGGCGTAACTGACGGTGGGTTCGCTGTTGTTGCCGGCGTTGGGCGGGGTCGGTGCGGGGTCGGTCTTGGCCGTGTTGTCGCCGCTGTCCTTCGCGGTGACGCTGGCGCTGAGGCCGCCACTTCCGCCACCGCCATCACCACCGCCGCATGCGCTTAACGCGCAAGCGAGGACCAACAGCGCGAGCGGCGCGCGCAAATACAAAAGCCGTGAATGCATGGATGAGTCACTCCTGATTTCGCCAAGGCAATTTGAATGGCCTTTGACGACCGGCGGTGTCTCCGCCGCCAATGCATCAAGGCCGCATCAAGCGTACGAAGCAGCCATGACACCGCGATGTAGCAGCGATGCGAACCTTGGTAGGCATTGGAGGCAAATCAGTAATGCATTGGTAATGCATTGCCGATGGTTCTCAGTCGAACGGCGCCCATCGGCCGGATTCAGGGCACACGATGGCTCGCGCGCCGTTCACCCTCACCTGCTCTTCATGCAGTTGCGATGCGGTTGAAGAATCGACGTCAAACGCAACGCCGAGTGCGCGCGCCACGCGGGCGTCTTCAATGGGCAGCTCCCAGGTAAGGAACACCTGGGTGCAATCTTTCTCGGGGCCGAAGGTGGCCGCATCGAAGCTGCTGCCGCCGCGCGGAACCACCGCATGTGGCTGGCCGGTATCGAAGACCAGGACCGTGCCGCGCGCTAGCGGAATGCGATAGCCCGTGCCAGCAAAGTGCACGTCCAGCCCCTTGTCCTCGCTCACGAAGAGATTGCAGAAGCCCGCACCGCCGTATTGCGCCGCATCGTGGTGGTACCTCGCACCGCGGCAAGCCATGAGGGCAACGTCGCTCGACGCAAGCACGTCGCCCAGGCCGAGCGCGCGCGTCCACTCCGCCGCGGCCTGCACGCAGCGCGCGTAGTCGGGCCAGCGCGCACGCGCCCGTGCCAGGGGCAGCGGCTCCACGTCTCCGGGCTCCAAGGCCAGTCGTGAAGAGATCTCGCGCTCCCAATCGGCTGTGAGCCTTGCAGGAGGCATCGGCACATCGACCGTGCCGGACAGCACGACATCGCCTACGCTGCGACTGCGCATGGCGTCGCCGCTCAGGAAGTAGGAAACGAGGTGGTCTTCTCGCACGCGATGCGGTGGAGGGGAAAGGCTCATCCACAGCAGTGTAGTGAGGCAGGTTCCGCGTGCCCGCCATCGCCGCGAGCGGCGTCAAGGCCTGAGCGTGGGCTCCCGCCTTGCATAGGCCAGCGCGGCAAGAAGGCCCAGGCCCGCCATGGCCGCGGCGCCCCAAGCCACCGCGGGGCTGCATAGCATGCGGCCGAGCGACGAGCGTTGTCCGCTGCCCGTTCCAATGCCTGTGGCGGCCTGTTCGAGCGGCGTGAGCGGCCGTGCCGTGTTGGGGTTTTCTTCGCCCTGGAGAACGGCCTGGGAAATTTCGAGCGGCGTCAGTTCATCGGCAACGGGTCCGAACATCGATTTGTCGTTGGCGCGCATGGAAAGCCTTTCGTTCGAAGATTGAATCTGCAGCGAAGACTCTCCTGGCGCCGGCCCGGCGTTCTACAGCCGACAACGGACTTTTGCGTAGGCCGAGGGCGCGCACGTTTCGGTGCAGGCCGAAGTGTTCCTCCTCATAGCGATGGCCCGTGTCAGCGAGGTGCACGTCCAGCCCCTTGTTATCGCTCACGAACGGATTGCAGAACGCCGTCAGGAGATCTCGCATGAGGCGATGCGGAGTACGCGGCTTGATGAATATCATCGGGCCATGTCGATATCCGCATTCATTGTTCCGGTGCCCTCGGCCGAAGCGCTCGTCGGCGACCTGCGCCGGCGTTTCGATGCGACAACCGAATTGGGAGTGCCCGCGCATATCACCGTGCTCGTGCCGTTCATGGACCCTCGGCACATCACACCTGCCGTATTGGAGCGGGCGCAAAGCGTGTTGAACACAGTTGCTGCGTTCTCCTTTTCGCTGAATACCGTGGCGTGCTTTCCGACAACTGCGTATGTCGCACCGCAACCTGCCGAGCCCTTCATCAGAATGACCAAAGCGCTCGTAGAGGCTTTTCCGGATTTTCAGCCTTACGGCGGAGAGCACCAAGGCATCGTTCCGCACCTCACGGTGGCCCATGGTGATGCTGCCGAAGCCAGCGCAGTCGCCGCTGAGGTGCAGAGCCGGCTCGATGCATTCGGTGCTGTCGGCGCAAATTGCACTTCGGTCGTGCTGATCGAAAACTCGACCGGCCGATGGGAAGAGTTGCACGTCTTTGATCTTCCCAAGGGTGAGCGCTGATGAAAAGCCGCATCATGTACATCGAAGCGAAGACGGGCGGGCTGACGGGGCCGGCCCGCATCGGCCACGTCACCAGTTCCAAATCTGGCGCAACGCTCTACTACGGAGGCAAGGCGTTCTGCAGCCTCAAGGGCGACGGCTTCAAATCGAACTACTACGACGTTGAAACCGGCGAGCACTACTGGATCTCTGGTCCCAGGAGGGACGGCAAAGACGCCCTGTATGCAACGCACATCAAGCCAGCCATAGACGACGACGCTCGAGATGAGTACTGGTCGAAGATCCGTGGGCACGCCCCACCGGAGAGCAAGGGCCGCCGCTGAGCTATCGAAAGCAGCAGTAGCCGACCCACAGCCATTTGGCCAGAATGCGCCCATGAGCCAACATAACGACACGCAGGAGACCGCCGAACACATTCCTTTCGAGGAATTCCGCGAGGGGCTGCCGCAAGGGCGCTTTCGGGTCATCGTCAACCCCGCGCTGGCGGCGCCCTTCGTGTCGCACCGCATGCATGCGACGGCATTGGCCCTTGCCCTCATCGGCCCCGGCATTGCCGCGGCGTTGGCCGGGCATCCGTGGATCGGCGGGCCGTTGGTGGTGGCCGGCATCCTGGTGCGGTGGTCCGTCAAGAAGCAGGCGCCACGCATTCTTTTGCACCTGGCCGCGCGCGTGCCATCGGTCTATGAGCAGGCCGGCGAGCATGGCGTGATGGAAGTGCGCCGCGCCTGAGGAGCGATGCGATGCACACAGCGAACATCTACGCGGAACAAGGCGGCGAAGGCGCTGACCTGCTGCTCATGCTGCATGGCATGGGCGCAACGGGAGCCGTGTGGTCGCCCATGTGCGACATGGCGAGCACCCGCTGGGCCGGGCGCTGGCTCGCGCTGGATTTGCCCGGCCACGGCCGCTCCGGCCGGCAAGACTCTTATGCGATCGGCCAATGCGCCGCAACCGTTGCGCGCGCCGCGCTGCCGCACGTCGATCCCGCAGGGCGGCTGCTGGTGCTCGGGCATTCGCTCGGCGGGGTGATCGCCCTTGCACTGGCCACGGGCTGGTTCGGTGTGGCGCCGCACCGGGTCTTTGGGGCCGGCATCAAGGCGGCGTGGAGCGACGATGAACTGCGCCGCATGGAAACGCTGGCATTGCAGCCCGCAAAGCAGTTTTCCACCGAAGAAGAGGCGCGGGAGCGGTACCTGAAGGTTTCAGGCCTTGCGGGAATCGCCGATGCATCGGCGGCTGCCGCTGCAAGAGGCGTGGAGCGCGACGCCGATGGATGGCGCCTGGCGATGGACCCACGGGCCAATGCGGTCGGCAAACCGCCGCTGTCCGAACTGATGGCGCTGGCCCGCTGCCCCGTTCACCTTGGCCGCGGGCGCGACGATGCGTTGGTGACAATGGAGCAGACCCGAGCGCTCGACCCTGATGCACGCGACCTCGGGCCGCACGGCCACAACGTGATGATCGAGGCACCCCAAGCAGTTTGGGACTGGGTCGCTTCGTTCACCTGACCCAGGCGTCATTGCCCGTCAGTGGGTAGCGTGCCCACCACTGCCAGGGCGCCCTGGCGCGATCGCATGACGACGCCTTCGCCCGACGCCAGCGCGACGCCCGTCAGTGCACTGATGTTGGCCTGGTGAGTGGTCACCACGAGTACGCCCGGGCCGCGCCAGGCCAGGAGCAACGCCCGTGCGCGCTCTGTTTGCTCGGGTTCACGCGATCGATCGGAGAACAGCGAATTGAACGCACTGTCGACACGAGCCTTGATGGCGGGAAAGGCCAAGGTAGCGGTATCGCGCGCACGGCACCATTCGGACGTAAGCACGGTGGACACCGCAATGCTGCGCTCGCGAAACCGCTCGCCGATGCGGCGCGCCTGCTTGCGGCCGGTGTCGTCGAGGTTGCGTTGGGTGCTGCAGTCGTCCAGGCGCATGCCGGGCGGGTCTCCAATTCCAGGTGCCTCGGCATGCCTGAACACAACGACATCGCCATTGCGCAGCGCGCCCCACCCGGTGTCGGTCTGGCCCGGGCCTGGCGCGCAGCCCAGCACAAGGGCACTGGCCAGCAGCATGCATACGGCAGCGCGGTTCATGTGAACTCCTGGTACAGGTCGACGCCGACTCGAGCCCTATAGTAAAGACCCCCCCTCACCTTGAAAAGGAGTACCGCTCGTGTCCACGACACTTTCATTCAGGCCATTGGAAGAAAGCGACTTTCCGATGCTCCACGAATGGGTTCGGCGGCCCCACGTCGCCGAATGGTGGAGCGAGCCCAGCACGCTGGAAGATATAAAGGACGAGTACCTGCCAACGCTCGACGGCAGGTCGTCGACCAGGGCATTCATCGCCAGCCTTGACGATGACCCGATCGGGTTCATCCAGGTCTATGTGGTGCAAGGCTCCGGAGACGGGTGGTGGGAAGACGAAACCGATGCCGGCGCGAGAGGCATCGACCAGTTCCTGGCAGACGCCGCGCGATTGAACCAGGGCCTGGGCACCGCAATGATCAAGGCCTTCGTCGACCGGCTCTTTCAAGACCCAAGGGTTTCGAAAGTGCAGACAGACCCCTCGCCCGAGAACGCACGTGCCATACGGTGCTACAGAAAAGTCGGCTTCAAGGACGTTGGCGAAGTCATGACGCCTGACGGGCCTGCGCTGCTTATGCGGTGTGAGCGAGAAGAGCCGAGCTCACGGAGGCGTCTGTGACCGACACCCGCAACATCCGCATGCTCACGCGCTACACGGCCTGGGCAAACTCGCGCCTCTTCGGAGCACTGGCCGAGCTGCCGCAAAGCGAGGCCGTTGCATCCGCATTGGGCGACATGGTCAAGACGCTGAATCACGCCTATGTGGTCGACCTGATCTGGAAGGCTCATCTCGAAGGAGAACGCCATGGTTTCACTTCGCGCAATACGGAAGTGATGCCAAGCCTTGGGGAGCTTCGCGATGCACAGGCGCTCATCGACGGTTGGTACATCGACTACGCCGGCCGGATCTCCGGCACGGCGCACGATGAAGTCGTGCACTTCGAATTCGTCGACGGCGGCTCAGGCGCGATGACCCGGGGCGACATGCTGCTCCACGTGGTGAATCACAAGACCTACCACCGCGGATACGTGGCGCAGATGCTTTACCAGGCATCGGTTCGTCCCCCGACGATGGACTTGCCGGTGTTCTTGAGAGATGTTCCGCTTGTTCTTTGAGGAGCAGAAGACATGCAGATTCGCAGCGCTGCTGCTTCCGACCTCGAGGCGGTTTATCGGCTCCTTTCGGCTAACGGATGGGCCCACCGGATCGCTGATGCCGAGTACCTCGGCCACTTGATCTCGGCATCGCATACGTCGGTAATCGCGCTGGCAGATGGCGAGGTTGTCGGCTTTGCGCGCGCCATCAGCGACGGCCTGTCCAACGGATACCTGTCCATGGTCGTGGTCGCCGAGCCCTTCCGCCGGAGAGGAATCGGACAGGCGCTCGTCCAACACATCGTAGGTTCGGAGACAAGCATCACGTGGGTGCTGCGGGCGGGCAGACCCGGGGCCGCCGAATTCTTTGCCAAGCTGGGTTTCAGAACCTCGTCGGTTGCGATGGAGCGCTCGCGAGGCCAGCAGCGCCAACAGACACACCTCGAGCGCAGGCTCACCGCGATGGTGGCCGCGTCAGACCCGCTGATGGCCGCGCTGCACGCCGTCCATTCGCTTCAACTCCAGTCGTGGTGCATCGGGGCCGGTGTCATCCGCTCGTTGGTGTGGGACACCCTTCATGGCTTCGACCACCGTTCCGCCGTCGAAGACATGGACGTCGTCTACTTCGATGCGAATGCCGGACCGGAGCAGGATGCGTACCTCGAAGAGCAGCTTCGCTCAGCCATGCCAAACCTCTGCTGGGAAGTCACGAACCAGGCCGGCGTCCATCGCTGGTTCGCCGACGCCCTCGGCCAGGTTGTTGCGCCGCTCGCCTCGCTTGAAGAAGGCGTTGCGACGTGGCCGGAGTTCGCTACGTGCGTTGGCGTGTACCTCAACGACGACGGAACACTGGGCGTCGTTGCTCCGCATGGGCTCGACGACCTTTTCGAGCTGCGCGTTCGGCACAACCCGCAGAGGGCAAGCGCTGCGACCTACCGCGAGCGCGTTCAGGCCAAGCGGTTTGCCGAGCGGTGGCCCCGGCTTTCGATCGAAGCGGCTTGATTGCCCAATGAACTGAACGCCTCGGAGAGCGACAGCACACGGCCGCAGTTCACCGCCTGGTAGCCCGGCAGCCGGTTCACCGCCTGCTGATAGGCATCGCTGCGCAGAATGTCCAGCATGCGCTGCACGATGGGCGCGGCGAGCGAGCGTTCGTCGCACAGCAGAAAGTAGCGCTCCACCTGGTTGGAGATGAAGTCCAGCTTGAACTGCCGCGCGGGTGTTTCCACGCCGTAGCCCGCGTCGGCCATGCCGCTGGCCACGAAGGCGGCCACGGCCGCGTGCGTGAACTCGCATTGCTCGTAGCCCTTGATCGATTCGGGCGCAATGCCCTGCTCGCGCAACTGAAGATCGAACAGGTAGCGCGTGCCTGATCCCGCCTGCCGGTTGATGAAGCGCACATCGGGGCGCGCCAGGTCGGCCAGCGAGTAGATCTTTTTCGGGTTGCCGGGCGCGACCATCAGGCCCTGGTGGCGGGTTGCCATGCCGATGACCTTCTGCGTATCGGCGTTGAGCCAGGCGCCGTAGTGGGTGACGGCTTCGGCCTCGAACGCGCCGAGCGGCACATGAAAACCCGCCACGTCGCAACTGCCGTGATGCAGCGAGGCCACAGCCTCTTCGCTGCCGCAGTAGCGCAAATCGCCCGGCACCTGCGCCGCGGCCAGGAAGCCGTGCAACGCCTCGATGGCAAAACCGTGGCTGGCATGAATGCGCAGCAAGTTGGGCGCGGTGGGAATCAGCTTTTCTATTTCAGCGCCCAGCTCGGAGGCCAGCGAATCGAGCAAGGGCGACAGGCGCGCCGTGATGCGGCGGTCTGCCCACACCAGCTTTTCGCCAAGCGGCGTGAGGCTGGAGCCCTTGCCCCGCTGCATGGCCACGAGCGGCTGGCCGAACATGGCTTCGCCCTGGCGAATGAGCTCCCAGGCATGGCGGTAGGACACGCCGGCCTCCGTGCAGGCGCTGGACAGGCTGCCGTGCTCCAGCACCTTCACCAGCAGCTCGATCACCCGCGGCGCCAGGGCTGCGCCATCGGGCTGGCGAATGGTCCATTGCGGCTTGATGTGCACTTCATGCATAGGTTTAGGCTTTTCAAAGCATATTTATTGGGCCGGTCGCATCATATTGTGGCACTTGATGCTGCTCCATACACTCGCGCAACCACGGGTATGGCAACTCCGAAATTAGGAGATGAAAAGCATATGACAGAGACGACAGATACGGCAGGCCTGGGCATCGCGGCATCCATTGCCGCCGCGCACAAGGACGTGCCCGGCGGGCTGCTGCCCGCGCTGCACGGCATACAAGACGCGCTGGGCTACGTGCCGCCCGATGCGGTGCCGCTCGTGGCCGAGCAGTTCAACCTGTCGCGCGCCGAGGTGCACGGCGTGGTCAGCTACTACCACCACTTTCGCTCTGCGCCGGCGGGCCGGCTGCTGGTGCAGGTCTGCCGGGCCGAGGCCTGCAAGGCGATGGGTGCGGACGCGCTGCTGGCGCATGCCGAGCAACGGCTGGGCTGCGGCGTGCATGGCACCTCGGCCGACGGCCAGTACTCGCTGGAGCCGGTGTTCTGCCTTGGCCTTTGCGCCTCGTCGCCGTCCATTGCAATCAACGACGAAGTGCATGCGCGCATCACGCCGGCGCTGTTCGACGAAATCGTCGGGGAAGCGCGGCAAGCCTCATGACCACCACCATTTATGTTCCCCGCGACTCCGCCGCACTGGCGGTGGGCGCCGACCGTGTGGCCCGGCAGATTGCAGCCGAAGCCCTTGCGCGCAACCTGCCGGTGCGCATTGTGCGCAACGGCTCGCGCGGCCTTTTCTGGCTGGAAACGCTGGTCGAAGTGCAAACACCGCAAGGCCGCGTTGCGTACGGTCCGGTCACGCGCGCCGACGTGGCCGGCCTGTTCGACGCAGGCTTTCTTGACGGCGGCGCGCATGCGCTGAACCTGGGCCTGACGGAAGAAATCGCCTACCTGAAGAAGCAGGAGCGCCTGACCTTTGCCCGCATGGGCGTGACCGACCCGGTGTCGGTGGCCGACTACGAGGCGCACGAAGGCTTTGCGGGGCTCCGCCGCGCGCTGGCAATGGCACCGGCGGATATCGTGCAGCAAGTGCTCGACTCCGGATTGCGCGGCCGCGGCGGCGCCGCCTTTCCGGCCGGCATTAAGTGGAAGACGGTGCTGGCCGCGCAGGCGCGCCAGAAATACATCGTCTGCAATGCGGATGAAGGCGACTCGGGCACCTTCTCGGACCGCATGACGATGGAAGGCGATCCGCTCATGCTGGTCGAAGGCATGGCCATTGCGGGCATCGCGACGGGCGCGACCGAGGGCTACATCTACGTGCGGTCGGAATACCCGCATGCCATTGCCACGCTGAACGAGGCCATCGGCAATGCGGAGCAGGCGGGCTTTCTGGGCGACGACATCCTGGGCTCGGGCCGCAGCTTTCGCTTGATCGTGCGCAAGGCCGCGGGTGCCTATGTGTGCGGCGAAGAAACCGCGCTGCTCGAAAGCCTGGAGGGCCGCCGCGGCATCGTGCGCGCCAAGCCGCCGCTGCCGGCGCTGCAGGGGCTTTTCGACCAGCCCACGGTCATCAACAACGTGATCACGCTGGCGTCGGTTCCCCTCATCCTGGCGCGCGGGGCCGACTTCTACAAGCACTACGGCGTGGGCCGCTCGCGCGGCACGCTGCCGTTTCAGCTGGCCGGAAACATCCGGCACGGGGGCCTCGTCGAAAAGGCGTTCGGCCTCACGCTGCGCGAGCTCCTGTACGACTTTGGCGGCGGCAGCGCGAGCGGCCGGCCGATCAAGGCGGTGCAGGTGGGCGGCCCGCTGGGCGCCTATGTGCCCGAATCGCAATGGGACCTGCCGCTCGACTACGAGGCCTATGCCGCCGTGGGCGCAGTGGTGGGCCATGGCGGCATCGTGGTGCACGACGACACGGCCGACATGTCGCAGCTGGCCCGCTACGCCATGGAGTTCTGCGCGATCGAGTCGTGCGGCAAGTGCACGCCGTGCCGCATCGGCTCCACACGCGGCGTGGAAGTGATCGACAAGATCACCAGCAACCAGAACCGGCCGCAGCAAGTCATTTTGCTGCGCGACCTGTGCGACACCATGCTGCACGGCTCGCTCTGCGCCATGGGCGGCATGACGCCCTACCCCGTGTTGTCCGCCATCAATCACTACCCGGAGGACTTCGGCATCGAAGCCCCCGACCGCGCTGCAGCCTAAGTTGACCAGGAGCCACTCCATGCTGAACCCATCGCAAGACATCGACTACGGCACGCCCAGGCGCGAGTCCACCGAGGAAGTCACGCTCGAAATCGACGGCATGCCGGTGACGGTGGCCAAGGGCACCTCGCTGATGCGCGCCGCGGTGGACGCGGGCGTGCAGGTGCCCAAGCTGTGCGCCACCGACAGCCTGGAGCCCTTCGGCTCTTGCCGGCTGTGCCTGGTGGAGATCGACGGGCGCAAGGGCTACCCGGCGTCTTGCACCACGCCGGCAGAGGCCGGCATGAAGGTGCGCACGCAAAGCCCCAGGCTGCAGGAGCTGCGCAAGGGCGTGATGGAGCTCTACATCTCCGACCATCCGCTCGACTGCCTCACCTGCGCCGCCAACGGCGATTGCGAACTGCAGGACATGGCCGGCGTGACCGGGTTGCGCAACGTGCGCTACGGCTATGACGGGGCCAACCACCTGAAGAGCGCCAAGGACGAGTCCAACCCGTATTTCACGTACGACCCGTCCAAGTGCATCGTGTGCAACCGCTGCGTGCGTGCCTGCGAAGAAACGCAGGGCACCTTTGCGCTCACCATCAGCGGGCGCGGCTTCGAGTCGCGCGTGTCGCCGGGCCAAGACCAGCCCTTCATGGAGTCCGAATGCGTGAGCTGCGGCGCCTGCGTGCAGGCCTGCCCCACCGCCACGCTGCAGGAAAAATCGGTCATCTGGCTGGGCCAGGCCGAGCACAGCGCCATTACCACCTGCGCCTACTGCGGCGTGGGCTGCGGCTTCAAGGCCGAGATGAAGGGCAATGAAGTGGTGCGCATGGTGCCGTGGAAGGACGGCAAGGCCAACGAAGGCCACTCCTGCGTGAAGGGCCGCTTTGCCTGGGGCTACGCCACCCACAAGGACCGGGTGCTCAAGCCCATGATCCGCAGCAAGATCACCGACCCGTGGCAAGAGGTGAGCTGGGACGAAGCCGTCAACTACGCCGCCAGCGAGTTCCGCCGCATCCAGGCCAAGTACGGCACCGATTCCATCGGCGGCCTGGTGTCGTCGCGCTGCACCAACGAGGAGGGCTACCTGGTGCAGAAGCTGGTGCGTGCGGCCTTCGGCAACAACAACGTCGACACCTGCGCGCGCGTATGCCACTCGCCCACCGGTTACGGCCTGAAGCAGACCATGGGCGAATCGGCCGGCACGCAGACCTTCAAGTCGGTGGAAAAGTCGGACGTGATCATGGTGATTGGCGCCAACCCGTCGGACGGCCACCCGGTGTTCGCATCGCGCATGAAAAAGCGCCTGCGCGCCGGTGCGCGGCTGATCGTGGTCGATCCGCGCACCATCGACCTGGTGAGGTCGCCGCACGTCAAGGCCGACTATCACCTGAAGCTCAAGCCCGGCACCAACGTGGCGGTCATCAGCGCCATGGCGCACGTGATCGTGACCGAAGGGCTGGTCGACGAAGCCTTCGTGGCCGAGCGCTGCGAGCCCAAGTCGTTCAACGAGTGGCGCGAATTTGTCGCACGCCCGGCCAACTCGCCCGAGGCCATGGAAGAAGTGACCGGCGTGCCGGCCGCCGACCTGCGCGCCGCGGCGCGGCTGTTCGCCCAAGGCCACGACGGCAAGCGCAATGCCGCCATCTACTACGGGCTGGGCGTGACCGAGCACAGCCAGGGCTCGACCATGGTGATGGGCATTGCCAACCTGGCCATGGCCACCGGCAACGTGGGCCGCGAAGGCGTGGGCGTGAACCCGCTGCGCGGCCAGAACAACGTGCAGGGCTCGTGCGACATGGGCTCTTTCCCGCACGAGCTGCCTGGCTACCGCCATGTGTCCGACAGCACCGCGCGCGGCAGCTTCGAATCGGCCTGGGGCGTGGAGCTGCGGCCCGAGCCGGGCCTGCGCATTCCCAACATGTTCGATGCCGCCATTACCGGCAGCTTCAAGGGCCTGTACTGCGAAGGTGAAGACGTGGTGCAGTCGGACCCGAACACCCAGCATGTGGCCGAGGCCATGATGGCGATGGAGTGCATCGTGGTGCAAGACCTGTTCTTGAACGAGACGGCCAAGTACGCGCATGTGTTCTTGCCGGGTGCGTCGTTCCTGGAAAAAGACGGCACCTTCACCAACGCCGAGCGGCGCATCTCGCGCGTGACCAAGGTCATGCCGCCCAAGGCCGGCTACGCCGACTGGGAGGTGACGCAGCTGCTCTCCAACGCGCTGGGCTACCCCATGAACTATTCGAGCGCCGAAGAGATCATGAACGAGATCGCCGCGCTCACGCCCACCTTCACGGGGGTGAGCTACGCCAAGCTGGCAAAACTGGGCAGCGTGCAGTGGCCGTGCAACGAGGCCGCGCCCGAAGGCACGCCAACCATGCACATCGACGAATTTGTGCGCGGCAAGGGCAAGTTCATCATCACGCAGTACGTGCCCACCGACGAGAAGGTCACGCGCATGTACCCGCTGATATTGACCACGGGGCGCATCCTCTCGCAGTACAACGTGGGCGCGCAGACCCGCCGCACCGAAAACAACCAGTGGCACAGCGAAGACCGGCTCGAGATCCATCCGGCCGACGCGGAGGACCGCGGCATTGCGGAGGGCGACTGGGTCGGCATCCGCAGCCGGGCCGGCGAAACCGTGCTGCGGGCCACCATCACGGAGCGTGTGCAGCCGGGCGTGGTGTACACCACCTTCCACTTCCCCGAATCGGGGGCCAACGTGATCACCACCGACAACTCCGACTGGGCCACCAATTGCCCCGAATTCAAGGTAACCGCGGTGCAGGTGATGCCGGTGATGCAGCCTTCGGAATGGCAGCAGGAGTACAGCCGCTTCAACGCGCTGCAGGAAGAACTGCTGAACAAGCGGCTCGGCGAAACGGCAGAAACAGCGGTGGCCAAATGAACCTGGCCGACATACCGCTGCGGCCCGGAGGCGCCGAGTTGCTGCCCGTGCGCTGCGTGCGCGCACGGCAGGCTTTCGACAACCGCGACTGGGTGGCCGTGGAGATACCGGTTGCTCTGGAGTTCAACGGCATTGCGCACGCCGTGATGCTTGCAACACCCACCGACCTGGCCGACTTTGCGCTGGGCTTCGCGCTCAGCGAGGGCATCTTGCTGGCGCGCGGCGAGCTCTACGGCATCGAGGAAGAGTACGGGCCCGAGGGCATCACCCTGAAGCTCGAAGTCGCAAGCGCGGCCTTCGCGCGGCTGAAGGAGCGGCGCCGCTCGATGGCCGGCCGCACGGGCTGCGGACTGTGCGGCACCGAAAGCCTCGCGCATGTCGCGCGCGCACTGCCGGCCTTGCCGCCGGGCCCCTCGCTCTCGAAGAGCGCTGTGGCCCGCGGCATGCGGGAGCTTGCATCGCTGCAGGTGCTGCAGAAGGTGACGGGCGCCGTGCACGCGGCGGCCTGGTGCACGGCAGAAGGCGAGGCCCTGCTGGTGCGCGAAGACATCGGCCGGCACAACGCGCTCGACAAGCTGGTGGGTGCGCTTGCCAAGAGCACGCTGGCCGCTTCCACCGGCTTCATCGCCGTGACAAGCCGCGCGAGTTTCGAGATGGTGCAAAAGACCGTTGCGGCCGGGGTGCCGCTGCTGGCCGCGGTGTCGGCCTCGACCTCGATGGCCACGGCCTTCGCGCAAGAATCAGGACTGACGCTGGCGGGCTTCGTGCGCGGCGACGACCTGGTCATCTACACCCACCCGGGGCGGCTGAACGGCCAGCCCGCAACCGCCCGAGGTTTTCAGCAATGCATGTAGACCAGCTGATTCGCATGGTGAACCAGATGGGCAGCTTCTTCGAAGCCATGCCCGACCGCGGCGAAGCCCTGCAGGACTTGGCGCTGCACCTCAAGCGCTTCTGGGAGCCGCGCATGCGCAGGGAGCTGCTCGCGCACCTGGATGCGGATGGAAGCGGGGCGTTGAACCCGGTGTCGGCCGAGGCGATTCGCGTTCACCGGGCGCTGCTCGAATAGCACTGCAGGGCCCCGCCCCTGCATCAATCGATGCTGATATTCGCGGCCTTGGCCACCTCGGCCCATTTCACGCGGTTGTCGTGCACGGTCTTCTTGAACTGCGCTGGCGTTTCGATGCGCACGGTGTTGCCCTGGCTTTCGAAGCGCTCGCGGATGTCGGGCTGCTCCAGCACCGCCTTCACCGCGGCGTTGAGCTTGTTGACGATCTGCGCATCGGTGCCCTTGGGCGCGAAGATGCCGAACCAGATCGAACTGTCGAAGCCCTTGGTACCAGGGAGACCGCTCGAGGCGATGGTAGGCACCTCCTTGACGGCCGCCACCGGGTTGGCCGTGGTCACGCCCAGCAGGCGCACCTTGCCCGCCTTGTAGTGCGGCAGCACCGTCTGCACCTGGTTCATGATGCAGCAGGTTTCGCCGCGCACCACCGACGTGATGGCCTCGGGCCCGCCCTTGTAGGGCACGTGCACCATGTTCAGGCCAAGGCGCGAATTGAATTCGGCAAAGGCCATGTGCGTGCCGGCGCCGTTGCCTGTAGACGCATAGTTGTACTTGCCGGGGTTGGCCTTGACGAGATCGACGAACTCCTTCAATGTCTTTGCGTTGATCACCTCGGGGTTGATGGTGAGCACGTTCGAAACATCGAGCACCGGCGCCACGGGCACGAAGTCGGCCTCCACGTCGAACGGCAGCTTCTTGTAGAGCGCGGCGTTGCTGCCGTGCGTGGCGGCGGTGCCAAAAGAGAGCGTGTAGCCGTCCGGCTTGGCGTGGGCCACGTATTCGCTGGCAATGTTGCCGGCCGCGCCCGACTTGTAGTCGATGATCACGGGCTTGCCCAACTGCTTTGCAAGCGGCTCCTGGATGGCGCGGGCCACCACGTCCACGCCGGAGCCGGCCGGAAAGCCCATGATCAGCGTGACGGGTTGCTGGGGCCACTCGGCCTGGGCAAATGCGGCGGACGACGCGGCCACGCACAGGGCGGCGCCGGCCAGCAGCAGGCCGGGCCGAAAGAAACGTGAAAAGGGAGAATGAGTCATGACTGTCTTTCCTCGATGCGGGCGGTGCAGCCCGGGATTGTGGCGCGCGGTTCATGCCCGATCCGGTATGAGCTTATGCGGGGCGCGCCCGCATCGCAGTACCTCTCCATAATCGCCGCATGGTCCGCCCCACCCAACAACTCCACCCCGCACGCGAGCCGGTGCCCGTGCGCGCGGCAGCCACCGTGCTGCTGCTGCGCGATTCCGAAGCCGGCATCGAAGTGCTGATGACGCGCCGCTCGGACAGAGCAAGCTTCGCGCCAGGCGCCTATGTGTTTCCCGGCGGCCAGATCGATGCGGCCGACGAAGCCGCCCAGCGCATTGCCACGCACCGCCCGACGCAGAGCGGACTTCAACTCACGCAGGCTATCGCGGCCATTCGCGAAGGCTTCGAAGAACTGGGCGTGCTGCTCGCGCGCCATGCCGACGGCCGGCCGGTGAGTGCGGAAGACATCGCGTCGATGGACCGCAGCACCACGTCGCCCGTTTCCTTTGTGGCGCAGTGCGAGCAACGCGGGCTGCTGCTCGCCTCCGATCAGGTCTTCACCCTTGCGCACTGGATCACCGACCGGGACTTGCCAAAGCGCTTCGACGTGCCCTTTCTGGTGGCGCGCATGCCCGAAGGCCAGACGCCCACAGCCGACGAAAGCGAGCAGTTCGAGCCCTGCTGGGTGCGCCCGGCCGATGCGCTGGCGCGCCACGCGGCGGGCAGTTTCTTCATGATCTTTCCGACGGTGCGCACGCTGCAGCGGCTGGCGGCCTATGCCAAGGTCGATGCGGTTCTGCAAGCTTGCGCCGGCGAAAAGCCACTGTGGACCAGCTGCCCGCGCGCCGGGCTGCTCGGCGGGCAGGATGCGCGCTACATGGAAGGCGAATCGCCCTACGGCGAGCTTGCGCTGGTGTGCCCCGACGGCCAATTGCTGCACACGCTCGACTGGCAAAGCGAGCACGCGGTGCCGCTGCTCAAGAACGTGCAGCGCCTGACCGCACCCAATTCAGGCGCCATGACCGGCCCGGGCACCAACAGCTACATCGTGGGCGATGCGGCCACGGGCTACCTGGTGATCGACCCCGGGCCGAACGATGCCGCGCACATCGGCCGGCTCTGGCGTGCGACGCAGGGCGACATCCGCATGATCGTGTGCACGCATTCGCATGCCGACCATTCGCCCGGCGCGGCGCCGCTGCAGGCGCTGTGCAAAAAGGCAAAGCCGCCGATCCTCGGGCTTTCTTCTGCGCCCACGGCGCGCTCTTCCGCGCGCTTTGCCGCCGAGCGCGAACTGCTCGACGGCGAGCGCCTGGTGCTCTCGGGCACCGACGCCGAAGGCCAAAAAATCACCCACACGCTGCGCGCCATTCACACGCCCGGCCATGCCGCCAATCACGTGTGCCTGGTGCTGGAGGAAGACGGACTGCTGTTCTCCGGCGACCACATCCTGAACGGAAGCACCACGGTGGTCGATCCGCCCGACGGCGACATGAACGCGTACCTCGATTCGCTGGACAAGCTCGACGCGGCATGCGCGGCCAGTGAAATGGGCGGCATCGACTTCATCCTGCCGGCGCACGGCTACGTCATCGGCAGTGCGCGCACCGCCATCGCCCAACTGAAAGCGCATCGCCTCAAGCGCGAAGCCAAGATTGCATCCGCCATGAAGAAACTCCCCCAAGGCACGCCCGAAGACTGGCTGCCGCTTGCCTACGACGACGTGCCCGAGCGCATGTGGCCCGTGGCGGCCCGCTCGCTGGCCGCCCACGTGGCGCGCATCCGGCAACTGGCTTCCGCCCAATGACCGGCGCCAGCGAAGAAGGCATTCGCCTTGCCAAGCGCGTGGCCGCCATCGCCGGCTGCTCGCGCCGCGAGGCCGAGCTGCTCATCGAAAACGGCGCGGTGCGGGTGGACGGCGTGCCCGCGCTGCTGCCGCAGTCGCGCGTGCAAGACCACCAGAAGGTCGAGATCGAAGCCGGCGCCAAGCCCGAGCCGGTGCTGCCCGTCACGCTGCTGCTGCACAAACCGGCCGGCATGCCGACCGACAACGCGCACCGGCTGCTGGTGGCCGCCAACCATCACGAGCCGGAGCGCGCGGGCATGCGCTTTCTGCCGGCGCACGCCAAGGGGCAGAACTGCATGACGCCTCTGGAAACCGGCGCCAGCGGCCTCGTCGTGTACACGCAGGATTGGCGCATCGAGCGCAAGCTGCATGAAGACGCGGGCGTGATCGAGCACGAGGTCATGGTCGACGTGGCGGGCACGGTCAGCCCCGAGCAGCTGGTGCGCTTCGAGCGCTCGCCCGCGCGCGTGAGCATCGGCCGCCAGGCCGACGATCAGACGGGCCTGCGCTTTGCGCTGAAGGGCGCGCGGCCGGGCCAAATCGCGCACCTGTGCGATGACGCAGGGCTGCGCATTCTTGCGATGCGGCGCATTCGCATCGGCCGCGTGCCGCTGTCGGGGCTGCAGCCCGGGCAGTGGCGTTATCTTTCGCCGCACGAACGCTTCTGACACGACAACGACAACAACAAGAAAGAAGCTGTCGGGGGAAAAAACAGATACAGGGACAGGTACAGGGACAGGAGAAAAAATGAAGTTCGGAATCAAGACCGCCGCACTTGCCTGCACAGCGCCTCTTGCGCTGGCGGGCTGCAGTTATCTCGCGCCATTGCTGCCCAACCAGGCGCCGCCTGCGCCACCGGCGCCACCACCGGTCGTTTCTCCCAGCGGGCTCGCACCCATCACCGAAGAGCAGGTGGAGCGCATCCGCGAGGCGATCGTCGCCAAGCCGCCCACGCCGGCCGTGGCCAAGATCGTGCGAAGCGCGGCGCCGACCATCGAATCTTTCGTGCGGACCGAAGGCTGCATCACGGCCCGCAACGGCGCCGTGCTCAACCCCTTTGCGGCGCCGGGGCGGCTGTTCGACGGCACGGGTTTCCAGGGCGGCCCCATGGCCGAGATGCAGTACCACGACAGGACGGCCTGCGTCACCGTCAAGCGCATCCAGAACTGGAAGATGGTGTCGCCCAAGCTGCTGCGCTTCGACGTGGTGTACGTGGGAGACGACGGCGAAGAGCGCTCCGTCAGGCGGCATGAGCTGATGCGCCAGCCCAAGGGGGGCTGGCTGTTCACGCGCTGAGCGTGCGCTCCGCGGCAGCTGCGCAATGGCTCGCTGCCCCGGGGCAAGAAAAAGTGTGAAGCCCGCCGATAAGCCGGATTCTGTGCGTTGGAGTTGCCCCCAACGTGACCGCCATTACTCTGGGCCGTTTGTCGCCAAACGGCTCGATGCCACCTACCCGCCAGCTCAGCGGAACCACCTCGATACTGGCCTACTTGGTGTTGCTGCGCGCAGAGATTGCCCGTTTCACCCGAACTAAATCGGCTCGTCTCTGTTGCTCTGATCCTCACCTCACGGTGGAGAGTCGTTAACTCCTGCGCTGTCCTGTGCAGTCCGGACGTTCCTCCAGTGCGGTCTTTCGACGCGGCGCCTTGCGGCGTCGCCCCTTTCGGGCTTGCACCAGCGGCGGTCTGGCGTGCTTCACGGAGGGAATTATCGCCTGATCCCCTCGCATCCGCTGGCGGCCCGTTTCACAATGGCGCTTCGATTGACCTGCCCTGCCCCATAAAGCCCAAGGAGATCCAATGAAGGCCCAGAACATCCTCCAGACCATCGGCAACACGCCGCACATCCGCATCAACCGCCTGTTCGGCAATGCGAAGCAGCAGGTGTGGATCAAGTCCGAGCGCGCCAACCCGGGCGGCTCCATCAAGGACCGCATTGCACTTGCAATGGTGGAAGACGCCGAGAAATCCGGCGCGCTGAAGCCCGGCGGGACCATCGTGGAGCCCACCTCGGGCAATACCGGCATCGGCTTGGCGATGGTTGCGGCCGTCAAGGGCTACAAGCTCATCCTGGTAATGCCCGACAGCATGTCGATGGAGCGCCGCCGCCTGATGCTGGCCTACGGCGCCACCTTCGACCTGACGCCGCGCGCCGGCGGCATGAAGGCCTCCATTGCCCGCGCGGAGGAAATCGTGGCCGGCACCCCGGGCGCGTGGATGCCGCAGCAGTTCACCAACCCCGCCAATGTCGACGTGCACGTGCGCACCACGGCCGAAGAAATTGCGGCCGACTTTCCGGACGGCATCGACGTGCTGATCACCGGCGTGGGCACCGGCGGCCACATCACGGGCGTGGCGAGGACCCTCAAGAAGAAGTGGCCCAAGCTGCAGGTGTTTGCCGTGGAGCCGGTGGCCTCGCCGGTCATTTCGGGCGGCCAGCCCTCGCCGCACCCGATCCAGGGCATTGGCGCGGGCTTCATTCCAAAGAACCTCGACACCTCGCTGCTCGACGGCGTGCTGCAGGTAGACGCCGAGCCGGCCCGCGAAATGGCGCGCCGCTGCGCGGTCGAAGAAGGCATGCTGGTGGGCATTTCGTCCGGCGCCACGCTCGCAGCCATTGCACAGAAGCTGCCCACGCTGGCACCCGATGCGGTGGTGCTGGGTTTCAACTACGACACCGGCGAGCGCTACCTCTCGGTCGAAGGCTTCCTGCCGGCCTGATCAGCTATCTCTTTCATAGCGCCCCGGGCGCGTAAAATCTGCGGCCTGCTTGATAACCACAAGCCACACCGACATGCTGAGACTCTCTGAAATCAAACTGCCGCTCGACCACGACGACGCGGCGCTCCCACAGGCCATTGCCACCGCCCTCGACACGCCGGTTTCCAGCGTGCGCGAGTTCAAGGTGTTCAAGCGCAGCTTCGACGCGCGCAAGCCGCAGCTGCTCCAGGTCTACATCGTCGACGTGCAGCTGGCCGACGACAAGCTCGAGGCCGCGCTGCTCGCAAAGCGCGCCGGCCACCCGCACATCCAGCCCGCGCCCGACATGCGCTACACGCCGCCGGCGCAAGCGCCCGAGGGTGCGCCCCGGCCGGTGGTGATCGGCTTCGGCCCCTGCGGCATCTTTGCGGCGCTGATGCTCGCGAAGATGGGCTTCAAGCCCATCGTGCTCGAACGCGGCAAGACCGTGCGCCAGCGCACCCGCGACACCTGGGGCCTGTGGCGCAAGAGCGTGCTCAACCCCGAGTCGAACGTGCAGTTCGGCGAAGGCGGCGCCGGCACCTTTTCGGACGGCAAGCTCTACAGCCAGATCAAGGACCCGCGCTTCCTCGGCCGCAAGGTGATGGAAGAGTTCGTCAAGGCCGGCGCACCGCCCGAGATTCTCTACGTCGCGCATCCGCACATCGGCACCTTCAAGCTGGTGAAGGTGGTGGAGAACATCCGCGAGCAGATCGTGGCGCTGGGCGGCGAAATCCGCTTCGAGCAGCGCGTGACCGATGTGCAGATCGAAAACGGCCAGCTTCGCGGCCTTACGGTGGTCGACCAGGCCACCGGCCAAGGCAGCGAGCTGCGCGCCGACCACGTGGTGATGGCGCTCGGACACAGCTCGCGCGACACCTTTGCCATGCTGCACCAGCGCGGCGTACACATCGAGGCCAAGCCCTTTTCCATCGGCTTTCGGGTCGAGCACCCGCAGGGCCTGATCGACCGTGCGCGCTGGGGCCGGCATGCGGGCCACCCGCTGCTTGGCGCGGCCGACTACAAGCTGGTGCATCACGCAAGCAACGGCCGCTCGGTCTACAGCTTTTGCATGTGCCCGGGCGGCACCGTGGTGGCAGCCACCAGCGAGCCGGGCCGCGTGGTCACCAACGGCATGAGCCAGTATTCGCGCAACGAGCGCAACGCCAACGCGGGCATCGTGGTGGGCATCGACCCGCGCGACTTTCCGGGCTGGACGGCGGAGACCGCGGGCGATGCGCTCGCCGGCATCGCGCTGCAGCGCGAGCTCGAATCGAACGCCTTCGTGCTTGGCGGCGGCGACTACCGCGCGCCCGGCCAGCTGGTGGGAGACTTCATCGCGGGCAAGCCTTCGACCGCGCTCGGCAGCGTGCTGCCGTCGTACAAGCCCGGCGTCACGCCCACCGACCTGCACCAGGCATTGCCGGCCTACGCCATCGAGGCGATGCGCGAGGCCTTTCCCGCCTTTGGCCGCAAGATCAAGGGCTTCGACCTGCACGATGCCGTGCTGACCGGCGTGGAAACGCGCACCTCGTCGCCGATCCGCATCACGCGGGGCGACGACTTTCAAAGCCTCAACGTGCGCGGCCTGTACCCGGCCGGCGAAGGCGCGAGCTACGCGGGCGGCATTCTCTCGGCCGGCGTGGACGGCATCAAGGTGGCCGAGGCGGTGGCACGCAGCGTCACCGGAACGTAAGGAGCCACGGCCATGTCCAGCAACAACAACAGCGAAGACGACTTCCACTTCTACGAGCCCGCCAAGGGCCATGGCCTGCCGCACGATCCGTTCAATGCAATGGTCGGTCCGCGGCCGATCGGCTGGATCTCGTCGCAGGACGAGAACGGCGCGCTCAACCTCGCGCCATACAGCTTCTTCAACGCCTTCAACTACACGCCGCCGATCGTCGGCTTTGCGAGCATCGGCGCCAAGGACAGCCTGCACAACATCCGCCAGACGCGCGAGTTCGGCTGGAACCTGGCCACCCGGCCGCTGGCCGAGCAAATGAACCAGTCGTGCGCGGCCGTCCCGCCGGAGGTGAACGAGTTCGAGCTCGCGGGCCTCACGCCAGCGGCTTCGCGCAACATTGCGGTGCCGCGCGTGGCCGAAAGCCCGGTTTCGTTCGAATGCCGGCTCACGCAGCTGCTGCAGCTCGAAGGCGTGAACGGCGAGCCGGTGCCCACATGGCTCATCCTCGGCGAAGTGGTGGGCGTGCACATTGCACGGCACCTGCTGAAAAACGGCATTTACGACACGGCTGCCGCGCGCCCCATCTTGCGTGGCGGCGGCCCGGCCGACTATTTCGAGATCAGCCCCGACAATCTCTTCAAGATGTTCCGACCGCGCTGAGCGCGAGGGAACATTGCTTTTTTTCTGCCTGCTGCCAACCTGACAAGAACCGACCGATGACCGACACCGCCACGCCTCAAGAAGAAATCCAGGAAGTCCAGCAAACGCAAACCGAGGGCGCTGCCCAGCAGCCCCGCGCCGAGGGCGGCCGCCCGCCCCGGCAGCCGCGCCAGCCACGGCAGCAGCAACAGCAAAAACAAAAGCCCGGCAAGCAGGCCGCGCAGCAGCAACAGCCGCAGCGCGCGCGCAAGGTGCACCCCGCGCTCGAAAAGCTGTTCGAGCTTTATCCCGGCATGTTCGGCGCGCGCTTCCTGCCGCTCAAGCTCGGCGTGTTCCAGGACCTGCTCGAAAAGCACCCCGACGATTTCAAGAAGGACGACCTGAAGGTCGCGCTCGGCCTGCATGCGCGTTCCACGCGCTACCTCGAGGCGGTGGCGGCGGGCCTTCCGCGGCACGACCTCGACGGCAACGTGGTGGAACCCGTGGCGCCCGAGCATGTGCACCACGCCATCCTCGAGCTGCATCGCCGCCGTGCGCAGCGCAATCCCGGCGAAGACCTGCGTCCGCAACTGGTGGCACGCATTGCCCGCGCGGTGGAAGCATCGGGCCTCGACCGCGAAGCCTATGCGGTGCTGGTGCGCTCGCGCGACGAAGAAACCAACGCCGTGCTCGACGAGGCGCTGGCCGAACTGGGCCGGCAAGCCGCCAAGCGCGAGGCGCTGCTGCGCGCCTTCGAGGCGAGCGGGCGCGACAGCGAGCAGGCCTTTGCCGAGATGTACGGCATGGACGCCGACGAAGTGACGCGCACGCTCGCACGCGCACGCGCCGAGCGCCAGCCGGCAGCTCCGGCGGCCTGATCGCCCCGGCCGTTGCCGCTGCAGCACCCGTGACCGACTTCGCGAGCTTCGTGGCACCGGCGGCCTCTGCGGGCGCCGCGGAGGCGGATGCGATCCGCGAGGCCTCCGCCTGCCTCGACCGTTTTACCGATCGCTTCAATGCCTGCGACACCGCGGGCATGGACGGCGAGCTTCACTTTCCGCATGTGATGCTCTCGGGCGCGCAGCGGCTCGAGTGGCAGGCGCCCGGCCACCATCCGGTCGATTTCTTCGAGAAGCTCAAGGCTTCTGGCTGGCGCCTCACGCGCTACCAGTCGAAGGAAGCCGTACTGGCCAGCGCCGACAAGGTGCATTTCGTGGTCACCTACACGCGTGAAGACGAGGCCGGCACGGTGCTCAGCACGCACCGCAATCTCTGGATTGCCACCCGCGTTACGGGGCGCTGGGGCATTTCGCTGCGTTCGTACTGACGAAGCTTCGGCCCCCATTAAAAAAGCCGCCACGGTTGCCCGTGACGGCTTTTTTGTTGGCTCGGCAAAAGATCAGCGCGCGTTCTGCAGCGCCGCAATGCGCTCTTCGATCGGCGGGTGCGTGGCAAACAGCTTGCCGATGCTGCCCGTGATGCCCATGGCTTCGACCGCCTTGGGGAGTTCGCCGGCCGGCAGGCCGCCCAGGCGTGCGAGCGCGTTCATCATTGGCTGGCGGTTGCCCATCAGCGCGGCGGCGCCTGCATCGGCGCGGAATTCGCGCTGGCGCGAGAACCAGGCCACCACGATGGCCGCCGCAAAGCCCAGCACGATGTCCAGCACGATGGTGCTCACGTAGTAGCCGATGCCCGGGCCCGACGAGCGGTCGTCACCGCGGCGCAGGAAGCTGTCGACCGCGTAGCCGATCACGCGCGAGAGGAACACGACGAAGGTGTTCATCACGCCCTGGATCAGCGTCATCGTCACCATGTCGCCGTTGGCGATGTGCGCCACCTCGTGGCCGATGACGGCCTCGACCTCTTCGCGCGTCATGTTTTGCAAGAGGCCGGTGGACACCGCCACCAGCGACGAGTTCTTGAACGCGCCGGTCGCAAAGGCATTCGGCTCGCCCTCGAAGATGCCGACCTCGGGCATGCCGATGCCGGCCTTGTCGGCAAACTTGCGCACGGTGCCGACAATCCAGGCCTCGTCGGGCGACTGGGGGTTGTCGATCATGCGGATGCCGGTGGTCCACTTGGCCATGGGCTTGCTGATCAGCAGCGAAATGATCGCGCCGCCAAAGCCCATGATCAGCGCGAAGCCGAGCAGCGCCGTCAGGTTGAGCCCGTTGGCCGTCAGGTAGCGGTTGACGCCGAGCAGGCTGGCAACGATGCCGAGCACCGCAACGACCATCACATTGGTCAAAACGAACAGAAGGATACGTTTCAAGTTGAATTCTCCGTGGGGGAACGCTGCCGCATAGATGAGGACCGGATGGCCCTCTTCAAGCCGTGCATCAAGTGGCCCTCTTCCGTTGTTGTTTGGTTCTGAAGGCGGCCTGCACGGCGGCTCGCGGGTAGAGCGATGATAGGAGCAAAAGTTCTACGGCCCGGGCCGGAAGACCTTCGCATCGTCGTAGAAATCCGGCGATTCGTTCTCCGGCCACCAGCCCGGCACGCCCAGCACCGGCAGCGGAACGAAGGGTTTGCGCACCAGATAGTCAGGTTCGAGGCTGCGCGCGAGCGCCCGGTCGTCGAGTGCCGATTGCCCATCGGCACCCGGCAAAGGCAGCAGCACATGCCCGGTGAGCGCCTTTCGCGGCATAGTGAGTTTCTCGAGCAGCGCATGGCCGAACACCAGCAGGCGCGCCTCGGCCCACAGGGCGCGCTGCGTCACGAAAAGCGAATGCCAGTCGCGCGCCGCCAGCGCCTTCCACAAGGGTGCGGGCGCATCGAGCACGGCACCGTTCTCGTCAAACAAAGTGAGCGCATCCCGCAGCGGGCCGCGCGTGGAGGCGATGCCCCTGCGGGCGATCTCCGCGGCCTGCAGTTCATTCAGGCGGCGCTTGGTTTCTGGGTAAGCGAGCCAGACCAGGCCGTTGAAGAAGTCGTGCAGGTTGTCGCGGGTGGGCACGGTGCCGGTGCGCCAGATGAAGGCCTCGTAGGCCTCGTCAGGCGGAAGCTGTTCTTGCGGCGCAAATTGCACAAGCCCCGGCTTGGCCGCATTGAGGGCTTCATGCAATGAAAGCCCCGAGCGCCATGCCGTTTCGACTTGCCGCCTGCCCGTGAACGGCCAGTACCAAGGCACATCGAAATTCTCGGGCGCCGCTGCAACCGCTTGCATTCCGCTCAGGGAGATGGGATGTACCGAATCTGGTTCGGTTGCTTCGGCGGCAACAGCTCGAAGTGAAGCGGAAACTTCTTGAATAGCTTGGTCGATGTCGCGTTTTTGCCGAGAACCTTGGCGTCGTGCAGCAACTTGACGACTTCACCGAGCGATTGAGGTTGCCCCGCCCGCAACGAAGAGACTGCGTTCAATATCTGATCAACAGTGACTTTGCCGGCTGCATCGCCCGCATTCTGCTTCGCAGCAGGCTTGGCTTTTTTGGCGGCGACCTTTTTGGCGGCCGGGGCCTTCTTCGCAGCGACTTTTTTGGCGGCCGCTTTCTTTGCTGCGGTTCGCACAGCCGGCAACTTGGCGGGAGGTGAAGCCGACTTCTGCAACTCGGCAGCAGGCGACTTCAGCACCTCGGCAGCCTGCTCCTGTCCCACAAAGATCACATGGTCGTAGGCATAAACGGCCTCCGGAGCCATCTTGCCCTGCTCGGACACGCAGACCATGCGAAACCCGCGTTCACGCAACCGCAGCACCAACGGCACGAAATCGGCGTCGCCGGAACCGATTGCAATGACGGTCGGCCGAGGGGTCTGGTACGACAGGTCCATGACATCGACGGCCAAGGCAACGTCGGTCGTGTTCTTGGACAACGCAAGATTCACGAACGGGCGTATGTGCCGAGTGCGAAGCACGTCGGCCAGTCCCTTGAGCTTCTCGGCGCTGCCATAAGCCCGCCGCACCAGGACGCGGCCCTCGCCATCCTCCAGCTTGCGAAGGGATTCCTCGACCCAGGAAGACACGCAAAGATTATCGGCATCTATGAAAAAAGCGATCATCGTGCGCGCCCTTGTTGAGGAATTGATCGGAGGTCAGCCCTGCAAGCGCCAGGCCACCGTCTCACCACCGCGCAGCGGCTTGAGCGTGGCGTCGCCGTAAGGCACCGTCTCGGGCACGGTCCAGCTTTCGCGCTTCAGCGTGATGGTGTCGCTGTTGCGGGGCAAGTCGTAGAAGTCGGGCCCGTGAAAGCTTGCAAAGCCCTCGAGCTTGTCGAGCGCACCCACGCTGTCGAAGGCCTCGGCATAGAGCTCGATGGCGGTCAGCGCGGTGTAGCAGCCGGCGCAGCCGAGTGCATGTTCCTTCAGGTGCGCCGGGTGCGGCGCGCTGTCGGTGCCCAGGAAGAAACGGTCGCTGCCGCTCGCGGCCGCCTCGACCAGCGCCACTCGGTGCGTCTCGCGCTTGAGCACGGGCAGGCAGTAGTAGTGCGGGCGAATGCCGCCGGTGAAGATGGCGTTGCGGTTGTACAGCAGGTGGTGCGCCGTGATGGTGGCGGCCGTGAAGCGGCCGGCGTCGCGCACGTAGTGAGCGCCCTCTTTCGTGGTGAGGTGCTCGAACACCACCTTGAGTTCCGGGAAGTCGCGGCGCAGCGGAATCATCACGCGGTCGATGAAGACGGCTTCGCGGTCGAACAAATCGATGGCCGGGTCGGTCACTTCGCCGTGCACCAGCAGCAGCAGGCCGTGCTTCTGCATGGCTTCGAGCGTTTTGTAGGTGTGGCGGATGTCGGTCACGCCGGCATCGCTGTTGGTGGTGGCGCCGGCGGGGTAGAGCTTGAGCGCGCGCACGCCGGCCTGGGCAGCCAGCGCAATTTCTTCGGGCGGCAGCTTGTCGGTCAGGTAGAGCGACATCACGGGTTCGAAGGCCGTATCCGACGGCACCGCCGCGCGGATGCGGTCGCGGTAGGCCATGGCCTGCGCCGCGGTGGTCACAGGGGGGCGCAGGTTGGGCATGACCAGCGCGCGGCCGAACTGGCGCGCGCTGTGCGGCACCACGGCTTCGAGGGCGGCGCCGTCGCGCACATGCAGGTGCCAGTCGTCCGGGCGGGTGATGGTGAGGGTGTCTGTCATGGGAAGACGATTGTCGCATCGGCCCCAGCGGCACGCCCGTTGCTTGACGTGGTGCGCCGAACGGCCGATGGTTCGGCCGGGTCGCGCGATCCGGAACACGAAAAGGAACACCACGATGCTCTCCACGGCGATGCTCTATTTCCGCGAGACCGCGCGTGCCGGCTCGCTGCGCCGGGCGGCCGAACAGCTGGGCGTGGCGCCGAGCGCCATCAGCCGGCAGATCGCCAACCTGGAGGGCGAGCTGCAGACCGCGCTGCTCGACCGCCGCGCCAACCGCACGGTGCTCACGCCGGCCGGGGAGCTGGTGCTGGCACATGCCGAGCGGGTGCTGCAAGACAGCACGGCACTGCGCGGCGCGCTGCAGGAGCTGGTGGGCCAGCCCTGCGGCGTGGTGCGCATCGGCAGCATCGAGGGCATGGTCGGCCACTTTCTCTCGAACAACCTCGCGCGCTTCCAGAAGCGGCATCCGCAGGTCAGGGTGGTGGCCTCCGTGGTCGGCTCGCGCGCGGTACTGGAGGCGCTGCAAGAGGGCCGCATCGACATTGCGCTGGCGTTCAACCTTCCGGAGCGCCATGCATTCCGCGAGCATGCGCGGCTCGAGCAGCCGCTGTGCGTGGTGGTGGCGCCCACGCATGCGCTCGCGCGGCGGCGCAGCGTGTCTTTCCAGGAGCTGGCGGGCCAGCGCGTGGCGCTGCCCGACCGCTCGTTCCAGATCCGCCACCTGGTGGACCGCATCGCCGGCCAGACGCAGGTTGCGCTGGAGCTCGCCATCGAGACCAGCACGCTGGACATGGCCAAGGGCGTGGTGCGCAACAGCGACCTGGCCACCTTCTTGCCGCGCTATGCCGCGCTGCACGAGGTGTCGAGCGGCGACCTTTGCGCGGTGCCGCTGCAGGAGCGCGACTTTGCAGCGACGGCAACCAGCCTGCTCACCATGCCCGCCCACCGGCTCTCCCCGGCTGCGCGCGCGCTGCTCGAAACGCTGTCGGCCAGCATGCGCCGCTACGGCGGCGGCGCGCCCGCCTGTTCTGATTCCGGCAACAGCGGCGTGCCGGAATCAGCCTTCCCGCCGGAGCCGGCGCTCCCTACATTGAGCGCTGACTTGGAGAGGCTGCATGAAGACTGCGACTGAGGTGGTGGATTTTCCCGAGGGCGGCTACCGCTACGTGAAAGGCGTGTTCCAGTACTCAGCCGGCGTGGCCGCACAGCCGGGCTTCGCGATCGAGCGGGTGCGCTTCCAGAAGGCGGTGCCGCTGGCCGACGGGTTCGACGCCATCGCCAACCACCTGGCCGCCATCGGCCGTCCGCTCACGGCGCTGTGCGGCTGCGAATTGCGCTCGCCGGCACCGTTTTCCGAACGCGGCTTCCATGACTTCAACCGGCTCTATGCCGGCACGCTCGAAAGCTGGGGCATCGTGCGCGGCGAGCGCAACCCGGTTGCCCGCACCAACGTCTGCCCGCGCCTGGGCGCACCCGCCACGCCGGCGTTCCAGGCCTTCTCGTACACGGTGCCGGCCGACGATGCCGCCGGCCCGCCGAGCTTCGTGGTGTCCGGCGGCGGAGAGGCGCCCGACGGCCACGCGAGCTACCGCGACGTGATGGTCCGCCTGGGCGACACCAGCACCGAAGGCATGCGCGACAAGCTGGCCTACGTGATGACCGAGATGGAGCGCCGGCTCGCGGCGCTGGGCTTCGGCTGGAGCGACGCATCGGCCGTGCAGGCCTACACCACGCATGACATCGGCGCCCTGGTGTTCGACGAAATCGTGCAGCGCGGCGCGCTGACGACCGGCCTGACCTGGCACCTCGCGCGCCCGCCCATCGTCGACATGGAATACGAGATGGACCTGCGCTGCGCCCGCCGCGAGATGGCGTGGGCCTGGCCCTGAAAACCGCGGCTGGCACACGTCGTGCTTCACCACCGGTTCGACACCTTTTGCCTTTTCATCCCTAGGAGTTCCATGTGAAGCGTGCTGTTCCTGCCTTGATCCTGAAACCCCTGGCCGCCTGTGCGGCGCTTGCCACCCTGGCCCTTGCAACGCCGGCGCTGGCCCAGGAGAAAACGCTGCGCATCGCAATGACGGCGGCCGACATTCCGCGCACCCTGGGCCAGCCCGATCAGGGCTTCGAGGGCAACCGCTTCACCGGCATTCCCATCTACGACTCGCTCACGCAGTGGGACCTGTCGAAGGCCGACGCGCCGAGCGTGCTGGTTCCGGCGCTGGCCAGCTCCTGGGCCGTCGACGCCAAGGACAAGACCAAGTGGGTCTTCAAGCTGCGCCCCGGCGTCAAGTTCCATGACGGCTCGGCCTTCAATGCCGACGCCGTGGTGTGGAACGTGCAGAAGGTGCTCGACAAGGACGCCCCGCAGTTCGACCCCAGCCAGGTGGGCGTGACCGCATCGCGCATGCCCACGCTGCGCACCGCGCGCAAGGTCGACGATATGACGGTCGAGCTCACCACCAGCGAGCCCGACGCGTTCCTGCCGATCAACCTAACGAACCTGTTCATGGCCTCGCCCGCGCAGTGGCAGAAGAAGTTCGACGCCGCGGCCGGCGCCACCCCCGCCGACAAGTCCAAGGCCGCATGGACGGCCTTTGCCGCCGACCCCGCCGGCTCGGGCCCGTTCAAGGTCACGCGCTTCGTGGCCCGCGAGCGGCTGGAGCTGGCCGCCAACAAGACCTACTGGGATGCCAAGCGCGTGCCCAAGATCGACAAGGTCGTGATGCTGCCGATGCCCGAAGCCAACGCGCGCACCGCCGCGCTGCTGGGCGGCCAGGTCGACTGGATCGAAGCGCCCGCGCCCGACGCCATGCCGCAGATCACGCAGCGCGGCTTCAAGATCTACTCCAACGCGCAGCCGCACGTGTGGCCGTGGCAGCTGTCTTTCGCCGAAGGCTCGCCCTGGCTCGACAAGCGCGTGCGCCAGGCCGCCAACCTGTGCATCGACCGCGGCGGCATGAAGCAGCTGCTGGGCGGCATGATGGCCGAGCCCAAGGGCACCGTGCCGCCCGGCCATCCGTGGTGGGGCAACCCCAAGTTCGATATCAAGTACGACGTGAAGGCCGCCCAGGCGCTGATGACGCAGGCCGGCTACTCGGCCGCCAAGCCGATCAAGGTGAAGGTGCAGATCTCCGCCTCGGGCTCGGGCCAGATGCAGCCGCTGCCCATGAACGAATTTGCGCAGCAGTCGCTCAAGCAGTGCTTCTTCGACGTGGAGTTCGACGTGATCGAATGGAACACTCTCTTCACCAACTGGCGCAAGGGCGTGAAGGACCCGTCGGCCAACGGCGCCAACGCGACCAATGTGAGCTTCGCGGCGATGGATCCGTTCTTTGCCATGGTGCGCTTCGTGAGCACCAAGACCTTCCCGCCGGTCTCCAACAACTGGGGCTACTACGGCAACGCCGAGGTCGACAAGCTGGTGGCCGATGCGCGCACCAGCTTCGACGACAAGGCACGCGACGGCGCACTGGCCAAGCTGCATGCGCACATCGTCGACGACGCACCGTTCGTCTGGATTGCGCATGACGTCGGCCCGCGCGCGATGTCGGCCAAGGTGAAGAACGTCGTTCAGCCGAAAAGCTGGTTCATCGACATCGCAACCATGACGATGGACTGATGCTGGCCTATCTGCTGCGCCGCGTGGTCTACGCCGTGCCGATCATGATCGGCGTGGCGCTGGTGTGCTTTCTGCTCGTGCACATCGCGCCCGGCGATCCGCTGGTGTCGATTCTTCCGCCCGACGCCTCGGCCGACCTGCAGACGCAGCTGCGCGAGCTGTACGGCTTCAACCGTTCGCTGCCCGAGCAGTTCGCAATGTGGATCTGGCGTGCGCTGCACGGCGACCTGGGCGTCTCGATCGCGAGCAACCGGGCGGTGGCGGGCGAGGTGTTCACGGCCGTGGGCAACACGCTGCGGCTGGCGGTGGTGGCCACGTTCATCGGCTTTGTGCTGGGCTGCCTGTTCGGCTTCGTGGCCGGGTACTTTCGCAACTCGTGGATCGACCGCTTCGCCTCGATGCTGTCGGTGCTGGGCGTGAGCGTGCCGCACTACTGGCTGGGCATGGTGATGGTGATCGTGTTCTCATCGCAGCTCATGTGGCTGCCGGCCACGGGCGCCGGCCCGGGCGGCTCCAGCGACTGGGCCTGGGACTGGGAGCACCTGCAGTTCCTCATCCTGCCGGCCCTCACGATGTCGGTGATCCCGATGGGCATCATCGCGCGCACCGTGCGCGCGCTGGTGGCCGACATCCTCGACCAGGAATTCATCGTCGGGCTGCGCGCCAAGGGCCTCACGCACTTCGGCGTGTTCCGCCACATGGTGAAGAACGCGGCGCCCACCGCGCTCGCGGTAATGGGCCTGCAGCTGGGCTACCTGCTCGGCGGCTCGATCCTGATCGAGACCGTGTTCTCCTGGCCCGGCACCGGCTTTCTCTTGAACTCCGCCATCTTCCAGCGCGACCTGCCGCTGCTGCAGGGAACCATCCTGGTGCTGGCGCTGTTCTTCGTTTTGCTGAACCTGCTGGTCGACGTGCTGCAAACCATGCTCGATCCGCGGATTGCGCGGGCATGACCACCATGAGCGCACTCCCCATCCCCTCCCCTGCTGCTGCAGCCGCCGATGTGAAGCCGCTGCCGATGCAGCGCTCGCGCGGCTACTGGACCTCGGCCCTGCTGCGCTTCACGCGCGATCCGGTCGCCATGGGTGCCGCCTTCGTGGTGCTGCTGCTGATCGGCCTGGCCGTGTTCGGCCCCTGGCTCGCGCCGGCCGATCCTTACGCCTCGTCGATGCTCAAGCGGCTCAAGCCCATCGGCACCGAGGGCCTGCCGCTGGGCAGCGACGAGCTGGGCCGCGACATGCTGTCGCGACTGATCGTCGGCGCCCGGCTCTCGCTGTTCATCGGGATCACGCCGGTGATCTGCGCCTTCGTGCTCGGCACGGTGATCGGCATCGTCGCGGGCTACGCTGGTGGCCTCACCAACACGCTGATCATGCGCACCATCGACGTGTTCTACGCCTTTCCCTCGGTGCTGCTGGCCATTGCGCTGTCGGGCACGCTGGGCGCGGGCGTGGTCAATTCGCTGATCTCGCTGACCATCGTGTTCATTCCGCAAATTGCGCGCGTGGCCGAAAGCGTGACGACGCAGGTGCGCACGCGCGACTACGTGGAGGCGGCGCGCGCCTCGGGCGCAAACCCGTTCACCATCGTGCGGGTGCATGTGCTGGGCAATGTGCTCGGGCCGATCTTCGTGTACGCCACGAGCCTGATCGCGGTGTCGATGATCCTGGCCTCGGGCCTGTCGTTCCTGGGCCTGGGCGTAAAGCCGCCGGAGCCGGAGTGGGGCCTGATGCTCAACACGTTGCGCACTGCGATCTATGTGCAGCCTTGGGTTGCCGCATTGCCGGGCGCGATGATCTTCATTACTTCGATCTCTTTCAATCTCTTGTCCGATGGGTTGCGGTCGGCGATGGACAACAAGGGGTGAGGATGCTTTGCGTTGTATGTTCTGCGCAGTCTTCAGGGCGCGCTCCCGCCGACGGGGTACCTTGCTCCGCGAATGTCCCCCGGCCCGCGGCCTCCTCCTTTATTTCGCTGCGCAAGGCACCCCATCGACGGGAGCGTGATCCAGAGCAGTCGTTGATCAGCGTTGCACCAGCCGCATGCCCCAGTGCACAGGGCATCGGGTGCTCCCCGCAGCGAAATAAAGGAGGAGGCGAAGCCGGGGGACATTCGCGGAGGGGAGTACCCGGTGGCCTTTGCACAAGCCCTGAACAACAGCGCCAGAAACAGCAGCGCCCAGAACAAGAGCAACAAAGGACAACATGGACGCACTGAAAGACATTGGCGGCCCCGCACAACCACTGCTCACCATCACGGGCCTGGTCAAGCACTTCCCACTCAAGAAAGACCCTCTGGGTCGTGGCGGCGGGGTGGTACGTGCAGTAGACGGCGTCGACTTCGAAGTCCTTAAAGGTGAAACGCTCGGGGTCGTCGGCGAATCGGGCTGCGGCAAGTCGACAACCGCTCGGCTGCTGATGCAGCTCATCGCACCGACGCGGGGCGAAGTCATTTTCGACGGCCGCGAGGTCGGTGGCCGCGAACTTCCGCTCAAGGAGTTTCGGCGCCAGGTGCAGATGGTGTTCCAGGACAGCTATGCCTCGCTCAACCCACGCCTCACCATCGAAGACTCGGTTGCCTTCGGACCGCAGGTGCATGGCGTCAGCCGTCGCGAGTCTGTGGCGCGTGCGCGAGACCTGCTTGCGCGCGTGGGCCTGGAGCCTCAGCGCTTTGCCGAACGGTATCCGCATGAGCTTTCGGGCGGACAGCGCCAGCGCGTCAACATTGCGCGCGCGCTTGCGCTGCAGCCGCGTATGGTGATTTTGGACGAGGCCGTGTCGGCGCTCGACAAGTCGGTGGAAGCACAGGTCATCAACCTGCTGCTCGACCTCAAGGCCGAGTTTGGCCTCACCTATCTTTTCATCAGCCATGACCTCAACGTGGTGCGCTACGTGAGCGACCGCGTCATGGTCATGTACCTCGGCCAGGTGGCCGAGATCGGGCCGGCCGACGCACTCTACGATGCGCCCGCGCATCCCTACACCCGCGCCCTGCTCTCGTCGATGCCCTCCATGGACCCCGACAACCGCACCATGGAAGCCGCGCTGGCCGGCGACCCGCCGAATCCGATCAACCCACCCTCGGGCTGCCGCTTTCATCCGCGCTGCGCGCTGGCCGCGCCGGTGTGCAGCCAGGTCGTGCCCGAGCCCGTCGCCACGGGTTCGTTGCATGCGGCGAGCTGCCTTGTTCTCGAGCCTGGCAGCGGGCACCCGATGGCACAAACGCCGATGAGGCAGGCAGCATGAACGACAGCAACAACGCCATTCCCACCGGCGAGCCGATGGTCCGCCTGCGCGACCTCAGCGTCACCTTCAGCGGAGGCCGCAAGCCCGTGCATGCGGTCAGCGGCGTGAGCCTGGAAGTGCAGCGCGGCGAAGTGGTCGCGCTGATCGGCGAATCCGGCTCCGGCAAGAGCGTGACCATGCGCACGCTGCTGCGCCTGCACCCCGAGCGCCGCACGCGCATGGGCGGGCAGGTGCAGGTGGCCGGGCGCGACGTGCTTGCGATGCCGGCGCGCGAACTCGACGATTTCCGCGGCAAGGTCGCTTCGATGATCTTCCAGGAACCGCTGCTCGCGCTCGACCCGGTGTATTCGGTCGGCGCGCAAATCGTCGAGTCGATTCGCCGGCACGAGAAGAAAGTGACTGCGGCCGAGGCACACCAGCGTGCGCTCGCGCTGTTCGAGCGCGTGCGCATTCCCAGCCCCGAGCGGCGCCTGGCCGCTTACCCGCACGAGATGTCGGGCGGCATGCGGCAGCGCGCCATGATCGCGCTCGCATTGGCCTGCAAGCCCCAGCTGCTGCTGGCCGACGAGCCGACCACCGCGCTCGACGCCACGGTGCAGATCCAGATTCTTCTGCTGCTGCGCGAACTGCAGCGCGACCTGGGCCTGTCGGTGATCTTCGTGACGCACGACATCGGCGCCGCGGTGGAGGTGGCCGACCGCATTGCCGTGATGTATGCGGGCCGCATCGTCGAGGAAGGCACCGCGCGCGAGCTGATCCGCTCGCCGCGCCACCCCTACACCATCGCGCTGCTAAAGAGCCGCGCACACGGCGCCCTGGCGCGCGGCGCGCGGCTCGAAACCATCGGCGGCGCGCCGCCCGATCTCTCCGCGCTGCCGCCGGGCTGCGCCTTTGCCGAACGCTGCGCGCTTGCCACCGATGCCTGCCGCGCCGCGCAGCCGCCGGTGGTCGAGCTCGCGCCCAACCACCGCGCGCGCTGCATCCACTCCGAGGCCGCAGCAGCCATTGCACCCACGCTGGTCGCCTGACCCGCACCGCACAAACTCCTACTGACGCACCATGCCATTGCACGACCCCGCCCACGCCTTCGTTCCCTACCCCGATGTGCCGGTGCCGCATGCGCCCACCGGCCCGCTCGCGGACCTGAGCTTTGCGGCCAAGGACCTGTTCGACGTGGCCGGCTACCCCACCGGCGGCGGCAGCCCCATCGTGCTGGCGATGTCGGGCATCAAGAGCTGCACCGCGCCCACCGTGCAGAAGCTGCTCGATGCCGGCGCACGCTTCACGGGCAAGACGGTGACCGACGAACTCGCGTTCTCGATGAACGGCAACAACGCGCATTTCGGCGCGCCGATCAACGGCGCCGCCAAGGACCGCATCACGGGCGGCTCTTCGTCCGGATCGGCCTCGGCGGTGTCGTCGAGCCTTTGCGACTTTGCGCTCGGCACCGACACCGGCGGCTCGGTGCGCGCGCCGGCCAACCATTGCGGCCTGTACGGCCTGCGCCCGACGCATGGCCGCGTGAGCCTGGAGGGCGCACTCGACCTTGCGCCGAGCTTCGACACCTGCGGCTGGTTCGCGCGCGACATCGGCACCTTTGCGCGCGTGGCCGACGTGCTGCTGGGCGCCGACACACCGGCGCTGCCCGAACGCGTGCGCCTGCTAGGGCCCGACGATGTGTGGGGCCTGGCCGCGCCCGCCGCGACGAAGGCGCTGCAAGGCGTGATCGACCGTGTACAAGGCCTGCTCGGACCCGCACAGGGCACGACGGTGGCAATGGAATCGTTCGATGCGATGTACTGGAACTTTCGCTACCTGCAGTCGCGCGAGGCCTGGCTCACCGATGGCCCGCTGATCGAGCGCTATGCGCCGCCGCTGGGCCCGGGCGTGGCCGAGCGCTTTGCGTGGTCGCGCGACGTGACCGACGCGCAGGTGGTGGCCGCGCGCGTCTTTCGCACCGCGTTTCGCGCGCACCTGGCTGCGCTGCTGGGCACCGACGGCGTGCTGCTGATGCCGACCATGCCCGACATTGCGCCGCTGCGCAGCGAGAGCGAGGCCGGGCTGGAGGACTACCGCAACCGCGCGATCCGGATGCTGTGCATTGCAGGTCTCAGCGGCTTTCCGCAGCTGTCGATGCCGCTGGCATCGCGAGACGGCGCGCCGCTGGGCATTTCGCTGCTCGGGCCGGCAGGCTCGGACCGCTCGTTGATCCAGCTCGCCGAGCGCATCGCCGCGGGCTGACCCTGCGCGGCGTGGCGCGGCTTCGCCGGCGTCGGCGACACTGCGCTCTTTTCATCCGGCGCCCGGCGCCAGCACACCATGTCGGAAGCCTCGCCGCAGTTCGTCGATTTCATCGTGGACCGGCTCTCTGCAATCCCTCGCATCGCCAGGACCCGCTTTTTCGGCGGAACGGGGCTCGTGGCCGATGCCACGCAGTTCGCGATGATCATGGGCAGCACCGTGTATTTCGTGGTGGACGACACCACCCGGCCCAAGTACGAGAAGCTGGGCAGCCAGTGCTTTGCCTACGACACGAAGGCCCGGCGGGTCCAGGTGCGGAAGTATTTCGAGGTGCCCATCGAGATCATCGAAGACCACGAGGCGTTGGCCGAATTGGCAAGGGAGGCCGTGCGGGTGGCAAAAAGCCTCGCCACCAAAAAGCCGGCCGGCAAGCGCGCCTAGCTAACCCTTCCAGTCGACGACCGCCGGCGCCGGGAGCGTGCACAGGTCGCAATCGACAGCGCCAGCGGCACGCTCGATCACCACGAAGTCGCCCGCATCCACTGCCAGCAGCGCGTGGTGCCAGGTGCCGGGCGCAAGCACCACGCCTTGCCGCCCGTCGGTGACAAAGGCCGCGAGCTCGCCGGCCGCGGCCGGTGCTTCGCCCGCACGCGCGACCACGATCACGAAGCGCCGCTCGCCCAGCGGCACGAAGGTCTGGCTGCCGAGCGCATGGCGCTCCATCTCGGCCACTGCGTGCGGAAAGCCGCGCGCCGCGGCGCGGAACAGCGCAAGCATCGGCCGGCCCCCGGCGGCATCGAGCTGCAGGTTGTCGAGCAGGTCGAAGCGCCTTGCGTTGCCGCCGTTGATGTCGCGGCCACCCGCGGCGGGCGCCTCGATCACGGTGCCGAAAGGCGCAAAGGCTTGTGGCGTGAGCGGCGCGACCCGCAAGGCGGTTCCGCCGGAAGCTTGTTCGTTCATGCGGCCATTGCAGCAGAAAGCGTGCCGCGCGCCAACGCAAGATCGGCCAGCCAATGGCCGAAGGCTTCGCCGCGCTCCGTATCCGGCAGGCGCAGCAACGCGGAAGGATGCAGGGTGACGAACACGGGCCGGCCATCGCCGCGCTCGTGCAGCCACGCACCGCGCTCGGCCTGCACCGCCACCGGCCGCCCCAGCAGCGTGCGCGCAGCCGTCGCACCCAGCGCCACCAGCCCCTGCGGGCGCACCAGCGAAATCTCGCTGTCGAGCCAGTGCGCGCAGGCTTCGGCCTCGCGCTGGCCCGCGGTCTTGTGGATGCGGCGCTTGCCGCGCAGCTCGTACTTGAAGTGCTTGACGGCGTTGGCCAGGTACACGGTGTCGCGCGCCCAGCCCAGCTGCGCCATTGCGCGATCGAGCAGCTGGCCCGCGGGCCCGACGAAGGGGCGGCCGGCCAGGTCTTCCTGGTCGCCGGGTTGTTCGCCGACCAGCATGTGCGTGGCGCCGAGCGGGCCTTCGCCGCACACGGCCTGCGTGGCGAGCGCGCCGATGGGGCAATCGCGGCAAGCGTGCGCCGCCGCGCGCAGCTCGCCCAAGTCAGCCGGCGCCACGCCCGCCGCCGGCCGCAGGTGCAGCGCGACGGGCGCGCGGATGCGGCGCGGCGCGGTAGGGGGCGCCTCGATCATCGACTGGCTGCGCGCCGTGGCCGCTTCGGCCAGCGGCTGGATGAGCGCGGCCTCGGGCAGGTTGTGCCAGTAGCGGCGCGGCATTTCGCGCCGCATCATCGCGAGCTTGAGCCGCGCCGGGTTGAAGATGTGTTCGTAGTAGGTGAGCCAGAGTTGCTCGCCGGCATCGGGCGGCGGCTTCTCGCGGCGGTCGGCGCCGCCCTGGAAGGCAAGCGCCTGGCCGTTCCATTCGACACAGCGCTCGGGCGTGAGGATGGCCCAGCGCATCTGCGCGAAGCGCCGCGCAAAGAACGGCGCGTTGGCCTCGACGATGCGGTGCTCGGGCTCGAACCACGCCACGTGGCGCTCCAGGCCGTCGTCGCCCAGCACGCGGGTGAAGCGCACGAAGGCGCGCATCTTGTGGATGTCGCGGTGCACGGCCTTGGCCATCTGCCGGGCCTGCATCAGGTCGGCGTCGAGCGGATCGTGCCGCAACGCGGGCTCGTGCGAAAGGCGCCACAGCAGCCGGTACAGCAAAGCAAGGCGCTGCGGGTCGCGGTGCAGGATGACGTCGCCGCACAATTCGACGAACCATGCGGGCACGGGCTGCCGTTCTGCGGCGGTAGCAAGCGCCGCCGGCGGCGCGGCTTCGCTCCCAGCGCCGAACAGATCTGCGGCATCGCCAGCGGCCTGCGACGCGTTCCATTCGACGCGGCCCGGCGGCACGCCCGCGGCGAGCAACTGCCGCGCGTGGCGGCGAAAGGCGTCGAGATCGACCGGGTCGTCGAGCCGCACGTGCATGCAAATGACTCAGCTCAGAACAGCGAGGCTTGCGCCGCGCGCTGCGGCTCCGGCGAAGGCATGGGCGCCCCGCGCGACGGCCGGTGTCCGTCCGCGACGACAAACGGCAGCACCTTGCGCGCCGGCACGTGCAACCGCCGCAGGTCGTCCGCACGCACCCGGCGCACGCGCCGCGCCTGCAGCAGCCGCTCGACGGCTTTCACGCCGAGCCCCGGCACGCGCAGCAGCATTTCGCGCGGCGCATGGTTCAGGTCGACCGGAAAGCGGTCGGCATGCGCGAGCGCCCAGGCCAGCTTGGGATCGACGTCGAGCCGCAGCAGGCCATTGGACTCGGCCACGATTTCCTGGTGCCCGAAGCCGTAGAAGCGCATGAGCCAGTCGGCCTGGTAGAGCCGGTGCTCGCGCATCAGCGGCGGCGCCACCAGCGGCAGCGCGCGGGCGGCGTCGGGTATGGGGCTGAACGCTGAGTAGTACACGCGCTTGAGCTTGTAGGCGCCGTAGAGGGTGGCGCTCGAGGCGAGGATCTGCCGGTCGTCGGTGGCATCGGCGCCCACGATCATCTGCGTGCTCTGGCCGGCGGGTGCAAAGGGCGGCGGCTTTGCGGCGGCGGGCGCCGCGCCGGGCAGCGCGCGAATCGGCACCACGCGGCGCGCCTCTTCGCGCGTGTCGTCGATGCGCAGGCGCAGCCGCGCCATCGATCGGCGGATGGCGCTTTCGTCCTTCTCGGGGGCGAGCGCCTGCAGGCCCTCGGTGGTCGGCATCTCGACGTTGATGCTCAGGCGGTCCGCATAGCGGCCGGCGCGCGCAATGAGCTCGTCGCTCGCATCGGGAATGGTCTTCAGGTGGATGTAGCCGCGAAAGTCGTGGTCTTCGCGCAGCGTGCGCGCCACCTCGACCACCTGCTCCATCGTGTGGTCGGGCGACTTGACGATGCCGCTGGACAGGAACAGGCCCTCGATGCAGTTGCGGCGGTAGAAGTCGAGCGTGAGCTGCACCACCTCGTCGACGCGAAAGCGCGCGCGCGGCACGTTGCTCGATGCGCGGTTGACGCAGTAGAGGCAGTCGTACTGGCAATGGTTGGTAAGCAGCACCTTCAGCAGCGAGATGCAGCGCCCGTCCGGCGCAAAGCTGTGGCAGATGCCGGCCCCCTCGGTCGAGCCGATGCCGCGCCCGCCGATGGAGTCGCGCGGCTGCGAGCCGCTGGACGCGCACGAGGCGTCGTACTTGGCGGCGTCCGCGAGGATGGCGAGTTTGCGCTGGAGGTCCACGGGAAACTGGGCACTTAAAATACTGTATGAATATACAGTTTTGAAGGCCGTGTGTCTTGAAGAACGGGGAAAGCCCCAAGCTTTTCACCCGCTAAAGTCGCGGGCTCTCTTCTTCACCCGTGCGCAGCGATGCGCTTTCCGATGCGCCGCTCACCTGCTCTCTCCGCTTTCTTTGTCCTGCCCCTCGCTGCCCTCGTCCTCGCCGGATGCGCCGCGCGGCCCGCGCCCCGTGTCACCTGGCTGGGCGACGGCGTGTTCAAGTCGCCCAGTCCGCAGGACGCCGAGGCCTACTGCCGCAATTTCGGCGCTCCGATGCGCTATCTCGGCCCCAAGGGCTCGCGCGCGCCGGTCGTCGGCGAAGTCACCTACCGCTGCGACTGATCGGCCGGGTCCGTGGCGGGCGGCCGCACCCGCTCCAGAATGAAGTCGATAAAGGTGCGGATCGCCCGCGTGTGCTGCCGGTTCGGCATGTAGAGCATGAACATCTGCGTGCCGAAAATGCTCAGGCGCCAGTCGTCCAGCGTGGTCACCACCTCGCCCCTGCGCACATCGTCCTGCACCACGTAGTCGGGCACCAGGCCGATGCCGAGCCCCGCGAGGATGGCCTGGCGCAGGAACAAAAAGTTTTCTGAAATCAGCGTTGGCTCCAGGATCACCTCGCGCCGGGTCTCACCCTGGTAGGCCGACACGCGCAGTTCCCGGCCGATGACCGCGGCGGTGACCACCGGCGCGCCCTGCAGCTCGTCCAGCTGCACCGGCAGCGGGTGCTTCTGCGCGTAGTCGCGCGAGGCGCAGGCCACGTAGCGCACCGGCCCCAGCTCCCGCGCCACCAGGTTCTGCGGCGGCTCCGGCACCACGCGGATCGCAATGTCGACCTCGTCGCGCAGCAGGTCTTCGATGCGGTTTTCGAACACCACGTCGAGCACGATGCCGGGGTACTGGCGCTTGAAGTCGATCAGCCAGTCGGCCATGACCAGCTGGCCGTAGCCGCTGGGCACGCTCAGCCGCACGCGGCCCTGCAGGCCCTGGCCCAGCGTGGTGACGGATTCTTTTGCGGCCAGCAGTTCGGTTTGGATGGCGACGCCATGCTGGTAGAGGCGCAGGCCGATCTCGGTGGGCTCGGCGCGCCGCGTGGTGCGCCGCACCAGCTGCGCGCCGACCGAGCGCTCCAGCTGGTTCAGGTGGTAGCTGACGTTGGCACGGCTCATCTTGAGGCGGCGTGCCGCCGCGCTCAAGTTGCCCGCATCGAGGATTTCCACCAGCAAGGTCAGCGATTGGAGGTCCATGCACCGGATTGTGTCAAAAATCTTTTGACAGTCTGTCAACCGTCTATGCAATTGTCAAAGCCGCGCATCGGGCAAAGAATGCCGGGTTCACCCTGGAACCCGCAAGAGACAAGAGAGACAAGCCATGGCCACCACCGACTCCAGCCTTCCCGCGTCTTCTTCCAACCCCGTCAGCTTCGAGCGCGCCCCACATCCGGGCGGCGTGTTCGTGGTGACCATCGACAACCCGCCCGTCAACGCCCTGGGCGTGGATGTGCGCCGCGGCCTGGTGGCCGCCATCGAGGCGGCGGAAGCCGACAGCGCGGCCGCCGCGGTGCTGATCGTCGGCGCGGGCCGCAACTTCATCGCGGGCGCGGACATCCGCGAGTTCGGCAAGACGCCGCAGCCGCCCTCGCTGCCCGAGGTGTGCCTGAAGATCGAGAACTGCAGCAAGCCGGTGATTGCCGCCATCCACGGCGCGGCACTGGGCGGCGGCCTTGAAGTGGCACTGTCGGCGCACTACCGCATTGCCGCGCCTTCGGGCAAGCTGGGCTTGCCAGAAGTGCAGCTCGGCCTCTTGCCCGGTTCGGGCGGCACGCAGCGCGCGCCGCGCCTCATCGGCGTGAAGGCCGCGCTCGAACTGATGCTCAGCGGCCGCCATGCGGGCGCGAAGGAAGCACTGTCGCTCGGGCTGGTCGACCGCCTGGGCACCGACGCCGACGCGCGCGCCGAAGGCCTGGCCTATGCGCAGGAACTCGCCGCTGCCAAGGCACCGGTGCGCCGCACACGCGAGGCCGCCGGCCTGGCCGCTGCAGAAGCAAGCCGCGCCGCGCTCGAAGCGGCGCGCGCCGACACCGCCAAGAAGAGCCGCGGGCTTTTCTCGCCGATGAAGATCATCGAAGCGGTCGAAGCCGCGCTCACGCTGACCTTCGACGAAGGCATGGCGCTGGAGCGCAAGCTGTTCCTGCAGTGCATCGACAGCCCGCAGCGCGCCGGCCTCATCCACGCCTTCTTCGCCGAGCGCGAAGTGCTGAAGGCGCCCGAAACCAAGGCCGCCAAGCCGCGCGCGATCGAATCGGCCGGCATCATCGGCGGCGGCACCATGGGCGCGGGCATTGCGGTGGCGATGCTCGATGCGGGCCTGCCCGTGACCATGATCGAACGCGACGAGCCCAGCCTCGCGCGCGGCCGCCAGCATGTCGAGAAGGTGTACGACGGCCTGATCGCCAAAGGCCGCATGACGCCCGAAGCCAAGGCCTCCGTGATGGCGCGCTTCTCGGGCTCCACCTCTTACGACGCGCTCGCACAGGCCGACATCGTCGTTGAAGCCGTGTTCGAAGACATGGGCGTAAAGAAGGCGGTGTTCGCCGAACTCGACCGCGTGTGCAAGCCCGGTGCGGTGCTGGCCACCAACACTTCGTACCTCGACATCGACGAGATCGCGGCCAGCATCAAGCGCCCGCAGGACGTGGTGGGCCTGCACTTTTTCTCGCCGGCCAACATCATGAAGCTGCTCGAGATCGTGGTGCCTGCCAAGGTGAGCGCCGACGTGGTGGCCACGGGCTTCGAGCTTGCGAAGAAGCTCAAGAAAGTGCCCGTGCGCGCCGGCGTGTGCGATGGCTTCATCGGCAACCGCATCCTCGCGGTGTACCGGCAGGCCGCCGACCACATGATGGAAGACGGCGCCTCGCCCTACCAGATCGATGAGGCGGTGCGCAACTTCGGCTACCCGATGGGGCCGTTCCAGGTGTCCGACCTGGCGGGCGGCGACATCGGCTGGGCCACGCGCAAGCGCAAGGCCGCCACGCGCGACCCCAAGGCGCGCTACGTGCAGATTGCCGACCGCATCTGCGAGCGCGGCTGGTTCGGCCAGAAGACGCAGCGCGGCTATTACCTGTACCCCCAAGGCGCGCGCACCGGCGTGCCCGACCCCGAGGTGCTGGCCATCATCGACGCCGAGCGCGAGCGCGCGGGCATCAAGCCGCGCGCCTTCACCGAAGAAGAAATCATGCGCCGCTACATGGCCGCGATGATCAACGAGGGGGCCAACGTCGTGCACCAGCGCATTGCGCTGCGCCCGCTCGACGTGGACGTGACCTTTCTCTACGGCTACGGCTTTCCGCGCCACCGCGGCGGCCCGATGAAGTACGCCGACACCGTGGGCCTGCCGAAGGTGCTGGCCGACATTCGCGAGTTTGCGGAGCAAGACCCGTTGTTCTGGCAGCCCTCGCCGCTGCTGGTAGACCTGGTCGAACGCGGCGCGAACTTCGACAGCCTCAATCACGCCTGACCCCTTTCTGAAAGAAGCGACGCCATGGACCTGAACTTCACCCCCGAAGAAGAAGCCTTCCGCGCGGAAGTGCGCGCCTTCCTGGCCGACAAGCTGCCCGCGCGCCTTTCGGCCAAGGTGAGCAGCGGCAAGATCCTCGCCAAGGCCGACATGGAGGAATGGCACGCCATCCTCAACGAGCGCGGCTGGCTCGCCAACCACTGGCCCGAGCAGTACGGCGGGCCGGGCTGGACGGCGGTCGAAAAGTTCATCTTCGAGCACGAATGCGCGCTGGCCTTTGCGCCGCGCATCGTGCCCTTTGGCGTGAACATGCTGGGGCCGGTGCTCATCAAGTACGGCAACGAGGCGCAAAAGCGCCACTGGCTGCCGCGCATCCTCGACGGCTCCGACTGGTGGTGCCAGGGCTATTCGGAACCCGGTGCGGGCTCCGACCTTGCGGCCGTGAAGACATCGGCCGTGCGCGGCATCGACGCCCAGGGCGACCACTACATCGTGAACGGCCAGAAGACCTGGACCACGCTGGGCCAGCACGCCAACATGATCTTCTGCCTGGTGCGCACCAACCGCGAGGCAAAGAAGCAGGAAGGCATCAGCTTCCTGCTGATCGACATGACCTCACCCGGCGTGGAAGTGCGCCCGATCATCACGCTCGACGGCGAGCATGAAGTGAACGAGGTGTTCTTCTCCGACGTGCGCGTGCCGGCCGAAAACCTGGTCGGCGAAGAGAACAAGGGCTGGACCTGCGCCAAGTACCTGCTCACCTACGAGCGCACCAACATCGCGGGCGTCGGCTTTTCGGTGGCCGCGCTCGAACAGCTCAAGGGCATTGCGGCCACGCAAACGAAGAACGGCAAGCCGCTGGCGGAAGACCCGGCCTTTGCCGCGCGCATGGCGCGTGTCGAGATCGACCTGGAGAACATGAAGACGACCAACCTGCGCGTGATTGCAGCGGTAGCCGGTGGCGGCGTACCGGGTGCGGAGAGTTCGATGCTCAAGATCCGCGGCACCGAGATCCGGCAAGAGATTTCCTCGCTCGCGCGCCGCGCAATGGGCGTGTACGGCCGGCCCTTCATCGAGGAAGCACTGCACGACGGCTTCGACGGCGAAACCTTCGGCCCCGCCTACGCATCGGCCGCGGCCGCGCGCTACTTCAACAACCGCAAGCTGTCGATCTTCGGCGGCTCGAATGAAATCCAGAAGAACATCATCAGCAAGATGATCCTCGGGCTGTAAAGGAGACACGCACATGAACTTCGAACACACCGAAGACCGGCGCATGCTCGCCGACAGCCTGAACCGCTTCATCGCCGAGCAGTACGCCTTCGATGCGCGCGACCGCATCGCGAAGTCCGAACACGGGTTCAGCAAGGAGATCTTTCAACAGTTCGCAGAACTGGGCGTGATCGGCGCGCTGTTCAGCGAGGCCGATGGCGGCTTCGGCGGCGGCGGCTTCGACATTGCCGTCGTCTTCGAGGCGCTGGGCCGTGGCCTCGTGGTCGAGCCGCTGCTGGGCGCGGTGATGGTCGGCGAGGCGCTCAGCGCCGCCGGCAGCGATGCGCAGAAGGAAAAGCTCGGCGACATCATCAACGGCGTCACTGTCGCAGCCTTTGCGCACGACGAAGCCGACACGCACTACGAACGCACGCGCGTGGCAACCCGCGCCGAACGCAGCGGCGGCGGCTGGGTGCTGAGCGGCGCCAAAGCCGTCATTCCGCAGGGCGAGCAGGCCGACCTGTTCCTCGTCTCCGCCCGCACTTCCGGCAGCGTGGACGACGAAGCGGGCATCTCGCTGTTCCTCGTGCCCGCGAAGACTGCGGGCCTCACGGTGCGCGGCTGCCCCGCCATCGACGGCGGCCGTGTCGCCGAACTCACGCTCGACGGCGTGAAGCTCGGCGCCGATGCATTGCTCGGCGCTGAAGGCCAGGGCGCTGCGACGCTGGAGCGCGCCATCGGCCGCGGCGTGCTCGCGCTCTGCGCTGAGGCCGTGGGCGCCATGGAAGCCGCCAAGACCGCCACGCTCGATTACCTGCGCACGCGCAAGCAGTTCGGCACGTTGATCGGCAGCTTTCAGGCACTGCAGCACCGCATGGCCGACCTGCTGCTCGAGATCGAACAGGCGCGCTCGGCGGTGATCAATGCGGCAGCCGCCATCGATGGTGCGGATCGCATCACGCGCGAACGCGCGCTCTCGGCCGCCAAGTTCAGCATCGGCCGCATCGGCGCGCTGGTGGCGGAAGAAAGCATCCAGATGCACGGCGGCATCGGCATGACGTGGGAGCTGCCGCTGCCGCACTATGCCAAGCGGCTCGTGATGATCGACCACCAGCTCGGCGACGAAGACCATCATCTGCAGCGCTACATCGCGCTTGGCAAGGAGACCGTGCAATGAGCGACAAGACCGTGCTCATCAGCCAGCAGGGCGCCGTCCGCATCCTGACCAACAGCAACCCGGGCGCGCGCAACGCGATCACACCAACGCTGTATGCGGAGCTGAGCGCCGCGCTCACCGATGCGGAGAACGACCCCGAAGTCGGCGCCATCGTCTTCACCGGCGCGGGCGATTTCTTCTGCTCGGGCGGCGACCTGAACCTGCTGGCCAAGCGCCGCGAACTGCCTGCTTCGGAGCGCCGCGAAAAGCTCGAAGGCCTGAACAACCTGATCCGCGCCATTCGCGATTGCGGCAAGCCCGTCATCGCGGCCGTGGAAGGCGGTGCGGCGGGCGCGGGCCTGTCGATGGCGCTGGCCTGCGACATGCTGGTGTCGGCGCGCGACGCGTTCTACACCGTGGCCTACGTCAAGGTCGGCCTCACGCCGGACGGCGGCGCCACGGCTTTTCTGTCGGAGTTCGTCTCGCGCCAGGTGCTGACCGAAATGTGCCTGACCGGCGACCGCATGACGGCCGAGCGCCTGCATGCGCTGGGCGCGGTCAACCGGCTCACCGACAAGGGCGCCGCGCTGGCCGAAGCCGTTGCACTGGCCGCGAAGGTGGCCAACGGCCCGCAGCGCGCGAGCGCGCGCATCAAGACGCTGTGCCGCCAGGCGCACCGCGCCACGCTCGAGGAACAGCTCGAGGCCGAGGCCGTGTACATGGTCGAGTCGCAGGCCGACGCCGAAGCGGCCGAGGGCATTGGCGCCTTCCTTAACAAGCGCACGGCGGATTTCTCTACGCTGCGCCGGCAGAAACCGAACGCCTCCTGACGCTCCCGGCCGCATTCACCCCATATCACGCCTCGCACACGCTGCGGGGCTTTCTCGTTTCAAGGGAGTTGCTCTCATGCCCATGCTGAATTCCTCGCTGCCGCTTGCCGGCGTGCGCGTTCTCGATCTGTCCCGCATCCTTGCGGGCCCCTGGTGCGGCATGGTGCTGGCCGACATGGGCGCCGAAGTCATCAAGGTCGAGCACCCGGGCCGCGGCGACGACACGCGCGACTGGGGCCTGCGTGTCGGCAACACCGAGACGGCCTACTTCAACAGCGTGAACCGCAACAAGCGCTCGGTCACGCTCGACCTGCAGACGCCCGAAGGCCAGCAGATTGCGCGCGACCTTGCCAGGCAGTGCGACGTGGTCATCCAGAACTTCAAGTTCGGCGGCATCGACAAGCTCGGCCTCGGCTATGAACAGCTGAGCAAGGAAAACCCGAAGCTCATCTACTGCTCTATCTCGGGCTATGACCGCACCGGCCCCGAGGCCGCGCGCCCCGGCTACGACCTGGTGGTGCAGGGCGAGGCGGGCCTGATGGCGCTGAACGGCGAAGCCAACCAGCCGCCGCTGAAGTTCGGCGTGGCGGTGGTCGACCTGTTCACCGGCATGTATTCAGCCCAGGCCGTGCTGGCCGCGCTGTACCAGCGCGAAAAAACCGGCAAGGGACGCCACGTAGAGATGGCGCTGTTCGACTGCGGCCTGATGATCACCGCCTACTACGGGCTGGAAGCACTGCTGATGGGCGAAGACCCGCCGCGCTACGGCAACTCGCACCCGTCGATCGTGCCCTACGGCGTGTTCGATGCGGCGGATGGTCCGCTGGTCATTACCGTGGGCAACAACGCGCAGTTCGCGCGCTTTTGCACCGACGTGCTCGAGCGGCCCGACCTGGCGGCGGACGAACGCTTCAAGACCAACATCCTGCGTTCGGCAAACCGCGCGGTGCTGCTGCCCGAACTGCACGCCGAACTGGCCAAGCGCCAGCGCGCCGACCTGCTGGCCAAGCTCACGCAATCGGGCATTCCGTGCGGCGAGGTGCTGGGCCTGCTGGAAGCGCTCAACTCCAAGCGCGCGGCCGACGCGGGCCTAGTCACCGAGCAGCCGCATCCCGTGGCCGGCAAGGTCAACGTGCTGGCACCGCCCTACCGCTTCGACGGCGAGCGGCTGCCGGTGCGCAGCGCGCCGCCGCAACTGGGCGAAGCCACGCACGAGGTGCTGCAGTCGCTGCTCGGCCTTTCGGACGACAAGCTCGCGCAACTTAAATCGAACGGCGTTCTCTGACGGCGCTCTTTCCTTCTCCTCATTCATTCCCTGAAGAAGTCATGGCATTTCCTTTCTCCCGCTCCCTTCGCAACCCCGCGCGCCGCGCGCTCATCGCCCTTGCGCTTCCGCTGGTGGCAGGCGCCGCCTTCGCAGAGGCCTGGCCGGCCAAGCCGATCACCGTGGTCGTGCCTTTTCCGCCAGGCGGCCCGACCGACGTGGCCACGCGCATCGTGGCGCAGAAGATGTCGCACGGCCTGAAGCAGAACATCCTCATCGACAACCGCAGCGGCGCCTCGGGCACCATCGGCGCGGCGGCTGCCGCCAAGGCCGCGCCCGACGGCTACACCTTCGTGATGCTGGCCACGCCCACGCTGCTGGCCGCGCACCTGTACGGCCCCACGCCCTACGACATCTTCAAGAGCTTCACGCCCGTGGGCACGGTGTACGACCTGCCGATCGTGATGGTCGTCAATCCGAAGTCGCTGCCCGAAGTCACCGGCCTGCAAGGCCTGATTGCCAAGGCCAAGGCCGAAGGCGGCAAGCTCAACTACACGACCGCGGGCGCAGGCAGCTTCGGCCACCTGACGACCGAGCAGCTCAAGAACATCGGCAAGTTCGACATGCAGCACGTGCCCTACCGCGGCAGCGCGCCGGCCGTGACCGACCTGATCGGCGGGCAGGTGCCGGCCATGTTCTCGGACCTGGTGGCGGTGATGCCGCACATCCGCGCCGGCACGCTGCGCGCGATTGCGGTCGGCTCGGGCAAGCGCGTGAGCCTGCTGCCCGACGTGAAGACGGTGGCCGAACAGGGCTTCCCGGGCTTCGATGCGACCTCTTGGGGCGGCCTGCTGGCGCCCGCGGGCACGCCCAAGGACGTGGTCGACCGCATGAGCGCCGAGCTGAAGACCGCGCTGGCCGACAAGGACGTGCAGGACAAGCTCGAAAGCGTCGGCTCCTTCGCGGCCTACGGCACGCCCGAGCAAACGGGCACGCGCATGCGCCAGGATTTCGAGCGCTGGGGCAAGGTCATTCGCGACAACAAGATCACGAACCAGTAAAACAGCGCTTCGCACGCGGCCGGCAAAGAGACAACATCAGGAGACACGCATGGCAGACAGCAAGAAGACCAAGATGGCCGGCGAGCCGTTCCGCCCCCAGTTTCCGGTGCGCAGCCTGGCCGATATCCGCAGGCTCGAGGAAACGCCGCTCGAGCAGGCGCTGACGGTGCGCAGCACCTACGAGATCTTTCGCAACGCGGGCGCGGCCTTCGGCGGCAAGACGGCGCTCACCTTCCTGCGCACCGGCAACCCGGCCGACGAGCCGATTCGCTGGTCGTATGCCGACTTGCTCGCGGGCATCCACCAGACCGCGAACATGCTGCATGCACTGGGGGTGGGCCCGGAAGACGCGGTGGCGGTGCTGCTGCCGGGCTGCCTCGAATACCACCTCGCGCTCTGGGGCGGCGAAGCGGCCGGCATCGTGCAGCCGCTCAACCCGCTGCTCACCGACGAAAAGCTGGTGGCGCTGATGACTGCCGGCCGCGCCAAGGTGCTGATTGCCTACGGCTCGGACAGCGAATCGGGCATGTGGTCGAAGGCCATGCGACTGCGCAGCCAGGTGCCGACACTCACCACCGTGCTGCGCGTGGCGCCGCACGACGAGGCGCCGGGCGCCGCGGGCGCGCTGCCCGAAGGTGTCGCCGAGTTCAACACGCTGCGCGCCGCGCAGCCTGCCGACCGGCTGGTGAGCGGCCGCGACATCGCACCCACCGACATTGCCGCCTACTTTCACACCGGTGGCACCACCGGCGCACCCAAGCTCGCGCGCCACAGCCACGGCGCGCAGGTGTTCACCGCCTGGGCCAGCGTGCAGGTCGCGGGCATGAACGACCAAGGCATTTCGATCAACGGCTATCCGCTGTTCCATGTGGCGGGCGTGCTGCCGGCTTCGCTCGCGTCGCTTTCGGCCGGGGTGGAAGTGATCATTCCGACGACCTCGCTGCTGCGCAACAAGGAGGTGCTCGCCAACTACTGGAAGCTGGTCGAGAAGTACCGGCCCACCTCGCTCTCGGCCGTGCCCACGGTGCTGGCCGCATTGGCGAATGTGCCACTGGACGGCGCCGACATTTCATCGATTGGCTACTGCCGCACGGGCGCTGCGGTGCTCTCGCCGGAGCTGGCCGCGCGCTTCGAACGGCTGTTCGGCCTGCACGTGCACGAGAGCCTGGGCATGACCGAGATGGCCGGCATCTCGACCATCACGCCGCCGGGCGTGGACGGGCCGGCGGGCTGCGTCGGCTTTCCGCTGCCGTATATGCAGATGCGCATCGTGGCGCTCGACGAAAGCGGCAACGCCAGCGACCGCGACCTGCCGCCGGGCGAGCAGGGCATGGTGCTGTTCAAGTCGCCCAACCTGTTCTCTGGCTTTGTCGATCCGGCGGACAACGCGAAGGCCTTCACGGCCGACGGCTGGCTTGCGACCGGCGACCTGGGCTGGATCGATGGCGAAGGGCGGCTCAACCTGAGCGGCCGCTCGAAGGACCTGATCATCCGCAGCGGCCACAACATCGACCCCAAGGTGATCGAGGACGCGCTGGGCGCGCATCCGGCGGTGCAGCTGTGCGCGGCGGTGGGTGCGCCCGATGCGTATGCGGGCGAACTGCCGGTGGTGTTCGCAACGCTGGTGCCGGGCGCATCGGCAACGGAAGATGAACTGCTGGCCTTCACCGCCGCGCGCGTCGACGAGGCACCGGCCAAGCCCAAATCGGTGATCGTCATCGAGAACATGCCGATGACCAACGTCGGCAAGATCTACAAACCCGAGCTGCGCGCCATGGCGGCGAGCCGCGTGGTGGCGGCCGCGGTGGCGCAGATCTGCAACGAGCTCGGCGTGACGGAAGCCGCCCGGCCGAGCGTGCGCAATGAGGGCGAAAGCCTGGTGGAGGTGCGCATCGAAGCAGCCGCCGCGGGCACGCTCGCGGCGCCGCTGCTGCAGCGGATCGAAGCGGCGCTGGCGCCCTTGCCTTTCAAGACCCGGGTGCTTACCGGCTAGCCGGCACGATGTGGCTGGCGGCAAGCGCATAAAAAACAAATCAACCATCGGAGACATCGAGAACATGAACAACGCCACATTCACCACCACCCGCCGAGCCCTGCACGGCCTTGCCATTGCATCGCTCGCGCTCACGGCCACCACCGCCGGCTGGGCGCAGACCTATCCGGCCAAGCCGATCCGCATGGTGGTGCCCTTTGCCCCGGGCGGCGCCACCGACGTGCTGGCGCGCATCATCGGCGAGAAGATGGCCGCCGGGCTGGGCCAGCCGGTCATCATCGACAACAAGCCCGGCGCCGCCGGCATCATCGGCACCGATGCCGTGGCTAAGGCACCGCCCGATGGCTACACCCTGGTGCTGGCGCTGAGCAATTCGCTGCTGACCAACCAGTTCCTTTATCAGAAGCTGCCCTACGACACGCAGCGCGACCTCACGCTGGTCTACCAGATTGCCACGGCTCCGCTGGTGCTGGTGGTGCACCCCAGCGTGCCGGTGAAGAACGGGCCGGAGCTCCTGAAGTACGTGGCCGCCAACAAGGGCAAGGTGGCCTACGGCTCGTACGGCGTGGGCGCGTATCCGCACCTGGCCGGCGCGCACATGAGCCTTACGCAGAAGGCCGAGATGAACCACGTGGCCTACAAGGGCGAGGCGCCGATGCTGCAAGACCTGATCGGCGGCCAGATCCAGATGGCCTTTGCCAGCGCACTGGTGGCCAAGCCGCACATCGAGGCCGGCAAGCTCAAGGCCGTTGGCGTGAGCGGCGAGCGCCGGATGGCCACGCTGCCCGACGTGCCGACGCTGGCCGAGCAGGGCCTGGACGACGAGGCCTACCGCGTGGCCGGCTGGCTCGCCATTGCCATGCCGGCCGGCACGCCCAGGCCGATCGTGCAGCGCATTGCCGAAGAAGTGGGCAAGGCCACGCGCCAGCCCGATGTGCAGGCGCGCGTGGCGGCCATGGGCTTCGACCTGAAGGAGAGCTCGCCTGAGGCGTTTGCCGCCGTGTACAAGAAGGAAAGCCCGATCTGGGAGCGCCTGATCAAGGATTCGGGCGCCAAGCTTGAGTAGCCCGTTTCAAGAGGGACGAAGGGGGCGGAAATGGGCCCGTAGCTTAGGAAAACCCCGATGAACGGATGGGCATGGATCGTTACCATCCATAGCTGCTTTCCCCCTCCCTCTCGATGACCACTCCCAACGAGTCCGGCCCCTTGCTGGACGCCGCCAGCCCCCTCCCCCCAGACATCGAAGCCACCGACGAGCCCACCAAGGTGCCGCTCGCCATCGAGGACTGGCTCACCGTGATCATCATGGGCGCGCTGGCGCTGATCACCTTTGCCAACGTGCTGGTGCGCTACTTCACCGATTCTTCGTTCGCGTGGACGGAAGAGTTCTCGGTTTTCCTGATGATCATGCTGGCGCTGGTGGCCGGCTCGGCCGCGGTGGCGCGCGACCGGCACATTCGCATCGAGTACTTCTCGGAGGGCGGCTCCATGGCGCGGCGCAAGCGGCTTGCGCAGTTCGGCGCGCTCATGATCGCCATTCTGTTCACGCTGATCGGTGCGCTCAGCATCCGCATGGTGTGGGATGACTACCGCTTCGAGGAAACGACGCCGGGCATCGGCTTGCCGGCCTGGTGGTATTCGATGTGGCTGCCGATCGTGTCCTTTGCCATCGCGCTGCGCGCGGTGGGTCTGATGATCCGCCGAGGCCGCAAAGAGTACGCCGCAGAACAAAGCCGGAACGACAAAGGCGACGCCTCGTGATCGCCACCCTTCTCTTCGTCGCCTTCGTCGCGATGATGCTGGTGGGCGTGCCCATCGGTGCCGCGCTCGGCCTGGCCGGCGCAGCATGCATTGCGCTCGCCAACAGCGACGCCCAATGGTTCGGCCTGCTGGCCGTGCCGCAGAACTTCTATGCCGGCCTCGGCAAGTACCCGCTGCTGGCTATTCCGATGTTCGTGCTGGTGGGCTCGATCTTCGACCGCTCGGGCGTGGCGCTGCGGCTGGTGAACTTTGCGGTCGCCATCGTCGGGCGCGGCCCCGGCATGCTGCCGCTGGTGGCGATTGCAGTGGCCATGTTCCTCGGCGGCATCTCGGGCTCGGGCCCGGCCAATGCCGCCGCCGTGGGCGCGGTGATGATCGCGGCCATGTCGCGCGCGGGCTACCCGGCCGCCTTCTCGGCCAGCGTGGTGGGCGCCGCGGCAGCCACCGACATCCTGATTCCGCCTTCGGTCGCGTTCATCGTGTATTCGGTGCTGGTGCCGGGTGCCTCGGTGCCGGCGCTGTTCGCGGCCGGCATGATCCCCGGCATCATGGCCGGCTTGGCGCTGATGATTCCGGCCGTGCTGCTGGCCCGCCAGCACAAGATGGGCGCACTCGAATCGACGTTGCCGCGCCCGCCGTTCTGGAAGAGCTTTCGCGAAGCGATCTGGGGCCTGGCGGCGCCGGTGCTCATTCTGGGCGGCATGCGCGCGGGCTGGTTCACTCCCACCGAAGCGGCGGTGGTGGCGGTGTTCTACGGCCTGTTCGTCGGCATGTGCGTGCACCGGACGATCAAGGTGCGCGACCTGTTCGTGATCTTGCGCGAGTCGGGCGAGCTCTCGGCGGTGATCCTGCTGGTGGTGTCGCTGGCGGGCATCTTTGCGTACTCGCTCTCGACGCTGGGCATCATCGACCCGGTAACGCGCGCCATCGTGAATTCGGGCCTGGGCGAATACGGCATCCTGGCGTTGTTGATCTTGCTGCTGATCACGGTCGGCATGTTCCTGGACGGCGTGTCGATCTTCCTGATCTTCGTGCCGTTGTTGCTGCCGATCGTGCAGTACTACAAGTGGGACCCGGTGTGGTTCGGCGTCATCCTCACGCTCAAGGTCGCGCTGGGCCAGTTCACGCCACCGCTTGCGGTCAACCTGATGGTGTCGTGCCGTATTGCCAAGGTGCGCATGGAAGAAACCGTTCGGTGGGTGGGCTGGATGCTGTTCTCGATGTTCCTGGTGATGGTGCTGGTGATCGCTTTCCCGGAACTTGCGTTGTGGCTGCCTCGGAAGCTGGGGTATTGAGATGGGACTCTGCTTCTCTTTGCTTCGTGCTGTTCGGTTAGCGCCTTGTTCGGGGCGCGCACCCGCCGACGGGGTACCTTACTCCGCGAATGTCCCCCGGCCTGCGGCCTCCTCCTTTATTTCGCTGCGCAAGGCACCCCATCGACGTGCGCGTTATG
>NZ_JBBCBO010000013.1:0-161212 GCF_037203865.1 Variovorax sp. CCNWLW186
GGCGACAACGTCAGCATCACCGTGAAGCTGATCAACCCGATCGCGATGGAAGAAGGCCTGCGCTTCGCCATCCGTGAGGGCGGCCGCACCGTGGGTTCGGGCGTCGTGGCAAAGATCCTCGACATCTAAGCCGAGCGTAAAGAGTACCGGAGGGGTATAGCTCAATTGGCAGAGCGTCGGTCTCCAAAACCGAAGGTTGTAGGTTCGATTCCTACTGCCCCTGCCACCTAGGTGGCACCCCGAAAAAAGCCCATCGCAACCCGATGGGCTTCGGCGTCTCAAGAAGACGCATTGAATTGAAGGCCGGAAGGCCGCAGGAAATCAGCCAAACATGGCCACTTCTCAAATCGAAACCGTGAGCACGGGCGCCGACAAGGCCAAATTGGCTGTGTCGGTGCTGCTGGCAGTGGGCGCCATCGTGGCGTTCTATCTGCTCGCGCGCCAGGGCTCGCTGGTGCAATGGGCTGCGCTGCTGGTCGGCCTGGCCGCGGCTGTGGGCGCGTTCGGCAGTTCGGAGAATGGCCGCCAGTTGTGGGCTTTTGGCCGCGACTCGTGGCGCGAGGTCAAGAAGGTCGTCTGGCCGGCCCGCAAAGAAGCAATGCAAATGACGGCTTACGTGTTTGCCTTCGTGGCAGTCATGTCCGTCTTCCTCTGGCTCACCGACAAGACGCTCGAATGGGTGTTTTTCGACCTCATTCTGGGCTGGAGAAAATAAATGACTGACGACGCTGTTGAAACCACGCCGAGCAGCCCGGAAGAGGAAAACACCTCCGTGCTGGCTCCCGCCGCCAACCCTGATTTGCGTTGGTACGTGGTGCATGCCTATTCGGGCATGGAAAAGGCCGTCGAACGCAACATCACCGAGCGCATCAACCGCGCCGGCATGCAGGACAAGTTCGGCCGTATCCTGGTTCCGACCGAAGAAGTGGTCGAAATCAAGAACGGCCAGAAGCGCACCACCGAGCGCCGCTTCTTCCCGGGCTATGTGCTGGTCGAAATGATCATGGACGACGAGAGCTGGCACCTGGTGAAGCACACCAACAAGGTGACGGGTTTTGTCGGCGGCGCCAAGAACCGCCCGGCCCCGATCTCGCAGAAAGAGGTCGAGGACATCGTCAGCCAGATGCAGCAGGGCACCGAGAAGCCGCGCCACAAGGTCGAGTTCACCGTGGGTGAGTTCGTGCGCGTCAAGGAAGGCCCGTTCACCGACTTCAACGGCACCGTTGAAGACGTGAACTACGAAAAGAGCAAGGTCAGCGTGTCGGTCATGATTTTCGGCCGCGCGACGCCTGTGGAGCTCGAATTCGGCCAGGTCGAAAAGACCTGAGTCCCCGGTCTTCGGACTGGAACCATTTCCGGCTGCGCGTTGTCCGACTCGGCGCGCGGCCTTGATCGAAGAGTCGTTTAACCCCGGGGAGCCGAGGCGAGAGCCAAGGCGATATCACCCGCAAGGAGCAAAACATGGCGAAAAAAATCGTCGGCTTCGTCAAGCTGCAAGTGCCAGCTGGTAAGGCCAACCCATCACCACCCATCGGTCCCGCACTGGGCCAGCGTGGTTTGAACATCATGGAGTTCTGCAAGGCGTTCAATGCGCAAACGCAGAGCTACGAGCCGGGTCTGGCGCTGCCGGTGGTCATCACCGCGTTCGCCGACAAGAGCTTCACCTTCATCATCAAGTCGCCCCCGGCTGGCGTGCTGATCAAGAAGGCGATCAAGCTGGACAAGGGCTCGGCCCGTCCGCACACCGACAAGGTCGGCAAGATCACGCGCGCTCAGCTCGAAGAAATCGCCAAGACCAAGATGAAGGACCTGACGGCCGCCGATATGGACGCCGCGGTTCGCACCATCGCCGGTACTGCCCGCTCGATGGGCGTGAATGTGGAGGGCGTGTAAATGTCCAAGATCACCAAGAAGCAAAAAGCGCTCGCAGGCAAGGTCGACAGCAACAAGCTGTACCCGCTGGCTGACGCCATCGGCCTCGTGAAGGAGGCCGCCACCGCCAAGTTCGACGAATCGATCGACGTGGCCGTGCAGCTCGGCATCGACGCGAAGAAGTCTGACCAGGTCGTGCGTGGCGCCGTCGTGCTGCCCAATGGCACCGGCAAGACCAAGCGCGTGGCTGTGTTCGCCCAAGGCGCCAAGGCTGACGAAGCCAAGGCCGCCGGCGCCGACATCGTCGGCATGGACGACCTCGCTGCAATGGTCAAGGCTGGCGACATGCCTTTCGACGTCGTGATTGCCGCCCCTGACGCGATGCGCGTGGTCGGTACGCTCGGCCAGATCCTCGGCCCGCGCGGCCTGATGCCCAACCCCAAGGTTGGCACCGTGACGCCGGACGTCGCCACGGCCGTGAAGAACGCCAAGGCTGGCCAGGTTCAGTTCCGCGTCGACAAGGCCGGTATCGTGCACGGCACGATCGGCCGCCGTTCGTTCGACACCGACAAGCTGCAGGGCAACCTCACCGCGCTGATCGACGCTCTGGTCAAGGCCAAGCCGGCGACCAGCAAGGGCGTGTACCTGCGCAAGGTGGCTGTTTCGTCGACCATGGGGCTGGGTGTCCGCGTGGACACGCAAACCATCTCGGCGAGCTAAAGAGATTTGCCCGATCCCGCAAGGGGGAGGGCAGATGTGGTGGGTCGCGGCAGCTCCGGTTGCCGCGGGCCATCCAAGACCGCTGGTGTGCAGGGCGCTGCACTTAATCGCCGGATCGATCCTTCCGGTATCCAGCGCAGATGGCGACCCCACTGCAAGGAATTTGATTTTTGTTCCGAAACAGTTGGTCGCTGCATGAAGCGCGATCCGAGGCCCCGGCCGAAGGTCGCATTAAAAGGAGTAGACCTTGAGTCTGAATCGCAGTGAGAAAGAAGCGGTCATCAGTGATGTGACCAGCCTCGCCGCTAAAGCTCAAACGCTCGTGATGGCGGAATACCGTGGCATCACGGTTGCCGATATGACCAAACTGCGCACCGAAGCTCGCAGCAAGGGTGTGACTCTCAGCGTGTTGAAGAACACGCTGGCACGCCGTGCTGTTGCAGGTAGCGCATTCGAAGTCGTCGGTGACCAGATGACCGGTCCGCTGATCTACGGCTTTTCCGAAGACGCAGTGGCCGCCGCCAAGGTGGTGGCCGACTTCGCGAAGACCAACGACAAGTTGGTGATTCGCGGCGGCGCGTTTGGCGGCAAGGTCCTGGACGTCGAGGGCGTGAAGCAACTGGCCAACATCCCTTCCAAGGAAGTGCTGTTGTCGCAATTGCTGGGCTTGATGCAATCCCCGATCTCTCGTACCGCCCGCGTGCTCGCGGCGCTGGCCGAGAAGCGCGGTGGTGGCGAAGCTGCACCCGCCGATGCACCGGCAGAAGCGCAGGCCGCTTGAGCCTTGCGTTTGAAATATTCAACCCAATTGTTAGGAAACAAAAATGGCATTCGATAAAGACGCATTTCTGACCGCGCTCGACAGCATGACGGTCCTGGAACTCAACGACCTGGTGAAAGCCATCGAAGAGAAGTTCGGCGTGAGCGCCGCTGCAATGGCTGCCCCCGCCGGCGCTGGTGGTGGTGCTACCGCCGCTGCTGCCGAAGAGCAGACCGAGTTCAACGTCATGCTGATGGATGCAGGCGCGAACAAGGTTTCGGCCATCAAGGCCGTGCGCGAAATCACCGGCCTGGGCCTCAAGGAAGCCAAGGACCTGGTGGAAGCCGCTCCCAAGGCCGTCAAGGAAGGCCTGTCGAAGGCTGACGCTGAAGCCGCCAAGAAGAAGCTGGAAGAAGCTGGCGCCAAGGTGGAACTGAAGTAATTCAGACCCCCTAGAGGGCTGGAGGTGCCTGAAAAGGCCCTCCAGCCTTTGCCGCTTTCAGAGCGCACCCAAAAGACGCCGTCTCCATGCGTTTTTTGAGTGTCTTCTGACCCCGACTGCAGAAGACCCCTTGGTTCGGGCGATGTGCAACGCATCGCTGTCCGCCAACGGCTGGTAGTGGCCAGCCGCCAAGCAGTAGTGCCTCGGCATTGCTGACAAGTCGCTGAAGATCTCAAGCTCCGGAGCTCTCATGGCCCAATCGTCCGCGTACAGTTACACCGAACGCAAGCGCATCCGAAAAAGTTTCGGTAATCGCGACAGCGTCGTCGAAATCCCCTACCTGCTGCAGATGCAGAAAGACGCGTACACCGCGTTCCTGCAAGCCGGCATTCCGCCCAAACAACGCACCGTCGAAGGCCTGCAGGCCGCGTTCGACGCAGCCTTCCCGATCGTCTCGCACAACGGTTTTGTCGAGATGAAGTTCCTCGAGTACAACCTCGCGAAGCCGGCTTTCGACGTGCGCGAATGCCAGACCCGCGGTCTGACCTTCGCCTCGGCCGTGCGCGCCAAGGTTCAGCTCATCATCTATGACCGCGAGTCGTCGACGTCGCAGTCGAAGGTGGTCAAGGAAGTGAAGGAACAAGAGGTCTACATGGGCGAAGTGCCGCTCATGACCGAAAAGGGCTCGTTCATCATCAACGGCACCGAGCGCGTGATCGTCTCGCAGCTGCACCGTTCGCCCGGCGTGTTCTTCGAACACGACAAGGGCAAGACGCACAGCTCGGGCAAGCTGCTGTTCTCGGCCCGCGTGATTCCCTACCGCGGCTCGTGGCTCGACTTCGAGTTCGACCCGAAGGACATGCTGTACTTCCGCGTCGACCGTCGCCGCAAGATGCCCGTGACGATCCTGCTGAAGGCCATCGGCCTGAACCCGGAATCGATCCTCGCGAACTTCTTCGTGAACGACAACTTCCGCCTGATGGACAGCGGCGCGCAAATGGAATTCGTTCCCGAGCGCCTGCGCGGCGAAGTCGCGCGCTTCGACATCACCGACAAGTCGGGCAAGGTCGTGGTCGCCAAGGACAAGCGCGTGACCGCGCGCCACACGCGTGAACTCGAGCAGTCGGGCACCACGCACATCAGCGTGCCGGAAGACTTCCTGGTCGGCCGCGTCATCGCGCGCAACATCGTCGACGCCGATTCCGGCGAAATCCTGGCCAAGGCCAACGACGAGCTGACCGAAGCGCTGCTGAAGAAGCTGCGCACGGCCGGCGTGCAAGACATCCAGGTGATCTACACCAACGAACTCGACCAGGGCGCGTACATCTCGCAAACCCTGCGCATCGACGAAACGGTGGACGAGTTTGCAGCGCGCGTGGCCATCTACCGCATGATGCGCCCCGGCGAGCCGCCGACGGAAGACGCCGTGCAGGCCCTGTTCCAGCGCCTGTTCTACAACCCGGACACGTACGACCTGTCGCGCGTCGGCCGCATGAAGTTCAACGCCAAGGTCGGCCGCGACGAATCGACCGGCCCGATGGTGCTGACCAACGAAGACATCCTGGCCGTGGTCAAGATCCTCGTTGACCTGCGCAACGGCAACGGCGAAGTCGACGACATCGACCACCTGGGCAACCGCCGCGTGCGTTGCGTCGGCGAGCTGGCCGAAAACCAGTACCGCACCGGCCTCGCCCGTATCGAGAAGGCCGTGAAGGAACGTCTGGGCCAGGCCGAGCAAGAGCCGCTGATGCCGCACGACCTGATCAACAGCAAGCCGATCTCGGCCGCGCTGAAGGAATTCTTCGGTGCCTCGCAGCTGTCGCAGTTCATGGACCAGACGAACCCGCTGTCCGAAATCACCCACAAGCGCCGCGTGTCGGCCCTTGGCCCGGGTGGTCTGACGCGTGAACGTGCAGGCTTCGAAGTGCGCGACGTGCACGTGACCCATTACGGCCGCGTGTGCCCGATCGAAACGCCTGAAGGCCCGAACATCGGCCTGATCAACTCGCTGGCCCTGTACGCCCGCCTGAACGAATACGGCTTCATCGAGACGCCGTATCGCCGCGTGGTGGATGGCAAGGTCACGATGGATATCGACTACCTGTCGGCCATCGAAGAAGGCAAGTACGTCATTGCCCAGGCCAATGCGGTGCTGGACAAGGACGGCAAGCTGATCGGCGACCTGGTCTCCGCGCGTGAAGCCGGCGAATCGATCCTGGTGGGCGCAGAGCGCGTCCAGTACATGGACGTGTCGCCCGCCCAGATCGTGTCGGTGGCCGCCTCGCTCGTGCCGTTCCTCGAGCACGACGACGCGAACCGCGCGCTGATGGGCGCCAACATGCAGCGCCAAGCCGTGCCTGTGCTGCGCCCTGAAAAGCCGATCGTCGGTACCGGTATCGAGCGCGTTTCCGCGGTCGACTCGGGCACCGTGGTCACGGCCACCCGTGGCGGTATCGTCGATTACGTCGATGCGACCCGCATCGTGGTGCGCGTGAACGACGCCGAAGCGGCTGCCGGTGAAGTCGGTGTGGACATCTACAACCTGATCAAGTATCAGCGTTCGAACCAGAACACCAACATCCACCAGCGTCCGATCGTCAAGCGCGGCGACAAGATCGCCAAGGGCGACGTGGTGGCCGACGGCGCATCGACCGACCTCGGCGAACTGGCTCTCGGCCAGAACATGCTGATCGCGTTCATGCCCTGGAACGGCTACAACTTCGAAGACTCGATCCTGATCTCGGAACGCGTCGTCGCGGAAGACCGCTACACCTCGATCCACATCGAGGAACTGGTGGTGATGGCTCGCGACACCAAGCTGGGTGCCGAAGAAATCACGCGCGACATTCCGAACCTGGCCGAGCAGCAACTCAACCGCCTCGACGAATCCGGCATCATCTATGTCGGCGCCGAAGTGCAGCCGGGCGACACGCTGGTGGGCAAGGTCACGCCGAAGGGCGAGACCACGCTCACGCCTGAAGAGAAGCTGCTTCGCGCCATCTTCGGCGAGAAGGCTTCCGACGTGAAGGACACCTCGCTGCGTGTGGACCAGGGCTCGCAAGGCACCGTGATCGACGTGCAGGTGTTCACCCGCGAAGGCATCACGCGCGACAAGCGCGCCCAGCAGATCATCGACGACGAGCTCAAGCGCTTCCGCCTCGACCTGAACGACCAGCTTCGCATCGTCGAAGCCGACGCGTTCGACCGTATCGAGAAGCTGCTGACCGGCAAGGTCGCCAACGGCGGCCCGAACAAGCTGGCCAAGGGCACCAAGCTCGACAAGGCTTACCTGTCCTCGGTCGAGAAGTTCCACTGGTTCGACATCCGCCCGGCGGACGACGAAGTGGCAACGCAGCTCGAGTCGATCAAGAACTCGCTGGAGCAGACGCGCCACAGCTTCGACCTCGCGTTCGAAGAAAAGCGCAAGAAGCTCACGCAGGGCGACGAGCTGCCCGCGGGCGTGCTCAAGATGGTCAAGGTCTACCTGGCCGTCAAGCGCCGCCTGCAGCCCGGCGACAAGATGGCCGGCCGCCACGGCAACAAGGGTGTGGTGTCGAAGATCGTTCCGGTCGAAGACATGCCTCACATGGCCGACGGCACGCCGTGCGACATCTGCCTGAATCCGCTGGGCGTGCCTTCGCGGATGAACGTGGGCCAGGTGCTCGAAGTGCACCTGGGCTGGGCCGGCAAGGGCATCGGCCAGCGCATCGGCGACCTGCTGCAGCAAGAGGCCAAGGTGGCCGAGCTGCGCAAGTTCATGGAGCAGCTGTACAACGGCTCGGGCCGCAAGGAAGACCTCAGCAAGCTGAGCGACACCGACGTGCTCGAAATGGCAGCCAACCTGCAGAGCGGCGCGACCTTCGCCACGCCGGTGTTCGACGGCGCCTCGGAAGAAGAAATCCGCGGCATGCTGAAGCTCGCCTACCCGGACGACATCGCCAAGCTCAAGGGCCTGACCGACACCCGTACCCAGGCGTACCTGTTCGACGGCCGCACCGGCGACCAGTTCGAGCGTCCCGTCACCGTTGGCTACATGCACTTCCTGAAGCTGCATCACCTGGTGGACGACAAGATGCACGCCCGTTCGACCGGCCCGTACTCGCTCGTCACGCAGCAACCGCTGGGCGGCAAGGCGCAATTCGGCGGCCAGCGTTTCGGTGAGATGGAAGTGTGGGCGCTGGAAGCTTATGGCGCCGCCTACGTCCTGCAGGAAATGCTGACCGTGAAGTCCGACGACGTGCAAGGCCGTACCAAGGTGTACGAAAGCATCGTCAAGGGCGAGCACACGATCGAAGCCGGCATGCCGGAATCGTTCAACGTGCTGGTCAAGGAAATCCGTTCGCTGGGTCTCGACATCGAGCTCGAGCGTTCGTAATCAGAAGAGGAAAGAGTCACATGAAATCGCTACTCGACCTGTTCAAGCAGTTCACACCCGATGAGCATTTCGATGCCATCAAGATCGGCATGGCTTCGCCCGAGAAGATCCGTTCGTGGTCTTTCGGCGAGGTGAAGAAGCCTGAGACGATCAACTACCGCACGTTCAAGCCCGAGCGCGACGGTCTCTTCTGCGCAAAGATCTTCGGCCCCATCAAGGACTACGAGTGCCTGTGCGGCAAGTACAAGCGCCTGAAGCACCGCGGCGTGATCTGCGAGAAGTGCGGCGTTGAAGTCACGCAGACCAAGGTGCGCCGCGAGCGCATGGGCCACATCGACCTGGCCGCGCCCTGCGCGCACATCTGGTTCCTGAAGTCGCTGCCGTCGCGTCTGGGCCTCGTGCTCGACATGACCCTGCGCGACATCGAACGCGTGCTGTACTTCGAAGCCTACGTGATCACCGACCCCGGCATGACCCCGCTGAAGAAGTTCGGCATCATGTCCGAGGACGACTATGACGCGAAGCGCAAGGAATACGGCGACGAGTTCGTCGCCAAGATGGGCGCCGAAGGCATCAAGGACCTGCTCGAGGGCATCGAACTCGACAGCGAGATCGAACGCCTGCGCGGCGACCTGACCGGCTCCGAAGTCAAGGTCAAGAAGAACTCCAAGCGCCTGAAGGTGCTCGAGGCCTTCCGCAAATCGGGCATCAAGCCCGAGTGGATGGTGCTCGACGTGCTGCCCGTGCTGCCGCCGGACCTGCGTCCGCTGGTGCCGCTGGACGGCGGCCGTTTTGCGACCTCCGACCTGAACGACCTGTACCGCCGCGTCATCAATCGCAATTCGCGCCTGCGCCGCCTGCTGGAGCTCAAGGCTCCGGAAATCATCGCGCGCAACGAAAAGCGGATGCTGCAAGAAGCGGTCGATTCGCTGCTGGACAACGGCCGCCGCGGCAAGGCCATGACGGGCGCCAACAAGCGCGCGCTCAAGTCGCTGGCCGACATGATCAAGGGCAAGAGCGGCCGCTTCCGCCAGAATCTGCTGGGCAAGCGCGTCGACTACTCGGGCCGTTCGGTCATCGTGGTGGGCCCGACGCTCAAGCTGCACCAGTGCGGCCTGCCCAAGCTGATGGCGCTCGAGCTGTTCAAGCCTTTCATCTTCTCGCGCCTCGAAGCCATGGGCATCGCGACCACGATCAAGGCTGCCAAGAAGGAAGTCGAATCCGGCACTCCGGTGGTCTGGGACATCCTGGAAGAAGTGATCAAGGAACACCCGGTCATGCTGAACCGTGCGCCTACGCTGCACCGTTTGGGCATCCAGGCGTTCGAGCCGATCCTGATCGAAGGCAAGGCCATCCAGCTGCATCCGCTGGTTTGCGCGGCGTTCAACGCCGACTTCGACGGCGACCAGATGGCCGTTCACGTGCCGCTGTCGGTGGAAGCGCAAATGGAAGCCCGCACGCTGATGCTGGCCTCCAACAACGTGCTGTTCCCGGCTTCGGGCGAACCGTCGATCGTTCCTTCGCAAGACGTGGTGCTGGGTCTGTACTACACGACCCGCGACCGCATCAACGGCAAGGGCGAGGGCCTGATCTTCTCCGACATCGGTGAAGTGCAGCGCGCGCTCGACGCCAACGAAGTCGAACTGACCGCCAAGGTTGCCGTGCGCATCACGGAGTACACCAAGGACAAGGAAACGGGTGAATTCACGCCGTCCACGTCGCTGGTGGACACCACCGTGGGCCGCGCGCTGCTGTCCGAGATCCTGCCGAAGGGCCTGCCGTTCTCGAACATCAACAAGGCGCTGAAGAAGAAGGAAATCTCCAAGCTCATCAACGTCTCGTTCCGCAAGTGCGGCCTGAAAGAGACCGTCGTGTTCGCCGACAAGCTGCTGCAAAACGGCTTCCGCCTGGCAACCAAGGCCGGTATCTCGATCGCGATCGACGACATGCTGGTGCCTGCTGAAAAGCACGGCATCATCGAGCGTTCCGCCAAGGAAGTGAAAGAGATCGAGCAGCAGTACGTCTCGGGTCTGGTGACCTCCGGCGAGCGCTACAACAAGGTGGTGGACATCTGGGGCAAGGCCGGCGACGAAGTGTCGAAGGTCATGATGTCCAAGCTGTCCAAGCAGAAGGTCATCGACCGCCACGGCAAGGAAGTGGAGCAGGAGTCCTTCAACTCCATCTACATGATGGCCGACTCCGGCGCCCGCGGTTCCGCAGCGCAGATTCGCCAGGTGGCCGGTATGCGTGGCCTGATGGCCAAGCCGGACGGCTCGATCATCGAGACGCCCATTACCGCGAACTTCCGCGAAGGCCTGAACGTGCTGGAGTACTTCATCTCCACCCACGGTGCCCGTAAGGGTCTGGCCGACACGGCACTGAAGACCGCGAACTCGGGTTACCTGACCCGTCGTCTGGTCGACGTGACGCAAGACCTGGTGGTGACCGAGCAGGACTGCGGCACGCACGGCGGCTACCTGATGCGCGCCATCGTCGAAGGCGGTGAAGTCATCGAATCGCTGCGCGACCGTATCCTCGGCCGCTCGGCTGCGGACGACGTTCTGCACCCCGAAAACCGTTCGGTGCTGCTCAAGGCCGGCGAGATGTTCGACGAAGACAACATCGAACTCCTCGAAGCCGAGGGGGTCGACGAAGTCAAGGTCCGCACCGCGCTGACCTGCGAAACCCGCTTCGGCATCTGCGCGACCTGCTACGGCCGCGACCTGGGCCGCGGCGGCCTGATCAACATCGGCGAAGCCGTCGGTGTGATCGCGGCGCAGTCGATCGGCGAACCCGGCACGCAGCTCACGATGCGTACGTTCCACATCGGTGGCGCGGCGTCGCGTGCGGCAGTGGCCTCGAGCGTCGAAGCCAAGTCCAACGGCACGATCGGCTTCAACGCCACGATGCGCTACGTGACCAACAGCAAGAACGAGCTGGTGGTGATTGCACGTTCGGGCGAGATCGTCATTCATGACGAACACGGCCGCGAGCGCGAGCGCCACAAGGTGCCGTACGGCGCGACCCTGGCCGTCAAGGCCGACCAGCAGATCAAGGCCGGCCACGTGCTTGCCAACTGGGACCCGCTGACGCGCCCGATCATCACCGAGTTCGCCGGCAAGACGCAGTTCGAAAACGTCGAGGAAGGCCTCACGGTTGCGAAGCAGGTGGACGAAGTGACCGGTCTCTCGACCCTGGTCGTGATCGACCCGAAGCGCCGCGGCGCTGCCAAGGTCGTTCGCCCGCAGGTGAAGCTCATCGACGCCTCCGGCGCCGAAGTGAAGATCCCGGGTACCGACCACTCGGTGACGATCGGCTTCCCGATCGGCGCCCTGGTGCAGGTGCGTGACGGCCAGGACGTGGGCCCCGGCGAAGTGCTGGCGCGCATTCCGGTCGAAGGCCAGAAGACGCGCGACATTACCGGCGGTCTGCCGCGTGTTGCCGAGCTCTTCGAAGCCCGTTCGCCGAAGGACAAGGGCATGCTGGCCGAAATGACCGGTACCGTGTCGTTCGGCAAGGAGACCAAGGGCAAGATTCGCCTGCAGATCACCGATCCGGAAGGCACGGTCTGGGAAGACCTCGTGCCGAAGGAAAAGAACATCCTGGTGCACGAAGGCCAGGTGGTGAACAAGGGCGAAAGCGTGGTCGACGGTCCGGCGGACCCGCAGGACATCCTGCGCCTGCTGGGTTCGGAAGAACTCGCGCGCTACATCGTGGACGAAGTGCAGGACGTGTACCGCTTGCAGGGTGTGAAGATCAACGACAAGCACATCGAGGTGATCGTTCGCCAGATGCTGCGCCGCGTCGTGGTCGACAACATCGGCGACACGAGCTACATCTCCGGCGAACAGGTCGAACGCAGCGAAATGCTCAACACCAACGACGCCCTGCGCGCCGAAGGCAAGATCCCCGCGACGTTCACCAACCTGCTGCTGGGTATCACGAAGGCATCGCTCTCGACCGACTCGTTCATCTCTGCCGCTTCGTTCCAGGAAACGACGCGCGTGCTGACCGAAGCCGCGATCATGGGCAAGCGCGACGAACTGCGCGGCTTGAAGGAAAACGTCATCGTCGGCCGCCTGATTCCCGCAGGCACCGGCATGGCTTACCACCAGGCCCGCAAGGTCAAGGACCAGATGGACGAGGCCGAGCGCCGCGCCATCGCCGAATCGGAAGCTGCAGAGCTGGCCGGTTCGACCAGCGATGTCGACAGCACGGCCGACGCCAGCGAAGGCGCCGCGTCCGAATAAACGGCTAGCATCACCGGTCATGACCGGTATCCGACGCCCCCCGACCGCTTCCGGTTGGGGGGCGTTTTTCTTTGAGCTTTCCATGAGACGTTTTTGTCGATGAGCGTATTGCCCGACTCGCTGGCCGGCTGGATCGCCACCGCGGTGCTGTTGTTCTGGTTCGTGGGCGCCTACAACCGGCTGGTGCGCCTGCGCGCGGCCGTGCTCCAGGCCTATGCCACGCTCGACGCGGCGCTGCGAAAGCAGCTCGACTTCGTTCAGGCCAGCATCACGGCCACGGCGCATAAGGACGCGCCGCCGGACAGCCTGTCTTCCTCCGTGGCGCCGCTGCAGGCCGCCACCACCCAGCTTGCGTCCGTGCTCGGCGCAACCCGGCTGCGTCCGCTCGACCCGGGTGCCATGGCCGCGTTGGCCACGGCGCTGCAGGTGCTGATCAACGCATGGCAGCGCCAGCATCCGGACGCGGCGGTCACCGTGTTCGATGCGGACGGCACGCTCTCGCGGCCCGCGCCGCTGCTGTCGGCCGGAATCGGCGCCGGCACAGAGGTCGCACTGCCCAGTGCGGTCGAGCCCATGGCATGGCCCGAGCCTTCGGCCTCGGCGGAAATTGCGCGCAGCCAGTTCAACGTGGCGGTAGGCCAGTACAACGCCGCAATCGTCCAGTTCCCGGCCTTGCTGGTGGCATGGTTGGTGCGTTTGCGTCCTGCCGCGCCTCTGCTCTGAGGCCGGCTGCGCGAAGTCGTATTTTTTTCTTAAAGCCTGTGCGGCGCTGTGCGTCACGCGGGCCCGTTACCATCGCCCCAACTTGCCAGAACTATCTTCCGATCATCCAGGCGGCAGCGCCCCGCTGCTGCAACCGCCGTTGTGGCGCCAACTGCAATTGACTGCGGTAGCGCTCGCGTCGATTCGCGCCGGCAGCTCCGGCACCGTCGCTTTCGAATCCGTGGAGCCCGCCATGCGCCCCGGCGTGCAGGCGCTCGGCTTTCAGGTGCTGCGCTGGCTCGGCCGCGCCGAAGCGCTGCGCCGCCACCTTGCCAAGCGCACGCCGCCGCCGCTGCCCGACGCCTTGCTGTGCACCGCGCTGGCGCTGGCCTGGGACGCGCAGCATGCGCCGTACGAACCGTTCACCCTGGTCGACCAAGCCGTGGAGGCCGCCAAGCGCAACCCGGCCACGCGCGCGCAGGCGAGCTTCATCAACGCCTGCCTGCGCCGCTTCCTGCGGGAGCGCGACGAGCTCGTGGCCGCGACCGACCATGAGCCGGTGGCGCAGTGGAACCATCCGCGCTGGTGGATCGAGCGCCTCAAGCGCGACCATCCGCGCGACTGGCAACGTGTGCTCACCGCTGACAACGCACATGCGCCGATGACCCTGCGCGTGAATGTGCAGAAGACCACTGTTCCGGCCTATCAGCTGGCGCTCGAAGCGATCGGCCTGGAGTCTGTTCGCGTGGGTGCCTCCGGCCTGCAGCTGGCGCGTGCCCGGCCGGTGCAACAGTTGCCCGGGTTTGCCGACGGCGATTGCTCGGTGCAGGATGCCGCTGCGCAAATGGCGGCACCGCTGTTGCTCGAAGGCCTGCTGCCCACCGACGGCACCGCATCGCTGCGAGTGCTCGATGCCTGCGCCGCTCCGGGCGGCAAGACGGCCCACCTGCTCGAGGTGGGTGGCCCCGGCGCCATCGAGGTCACGGCTCTTGAGGTGGACCCTGTTCGCAGCCGCCGCATCGACGAGACCTTGAGTCGGCTTGGACTGACCGCTAAAGTAGTAGTGGCCGATGCCGCGCGCCCTTCCGCGTGGTGGGACGGCACGCCCTTCGACGCCATCCTGCTCGATGCGCCGTGCACGGCCTCGGGCATTGTCCGGCGCCACCCCGACGTGCGCTGGCTGCGCCGCGAGAGCGACACGGGCCAGCTCGCGGTGCAGCAGGCCGCGCTGTTGGCGGCGCTCTGGCCCCTGGTTCGGCCCGGCGGCCGGCTGCTCTATTGCACTTGCTCGGTGTTCCGCGAAGAGGGTTCGCAACAAATCGATGCGTTTCTTGCGCACAACACCAACGCCCGATTGAAGGCATCGCCAGGCCATTTGCTCCCCCAAAGCGGGGCGAATGCCCGCGCCGTCCCGGACAATCCCTCAGGTGATCACGACGGCTTCTTCTACGCCCTGCTTGAAAAACGTCCCGGTTAAAACTTGGGGTCGGCGCGGCTTGGCGCGGATGGCGGCGCTGCTGCTGGCGGTGGTGATGGTCACGCTGCTGGGCTGGCTGCCCCTGACCGCCGCGGCGCAAGGGCGCAGCGGCCCTTCGGTCACCCAGATGCGCCTCGAGCAAGCGGACGACGGCGTCTACCTCACGGCGGCTGTGCAGTTCGAGCTGCCCTCGCTGGTCGAAGAAGTGCTCGACAAGGGCATTGCGATCTACTTCGTCGCCGAGGCCGAGGTCTTCCAGGAGCGCTGGTACTGGACCGACCGCAAGGTCGCCCAGGTCACGCGCCACATGCGGCTTGCCTACCAGCCGCTCACGCGCCGCTGGCGGCTCAATGTGTCGCCGGTGCCGATCACGGGCACCGCCGGGTTCGGCGTTTCGCTGAACCAGAACTTCGACAGCCTTTCCGACGCCATGGACGCCGTCAAGCGCGTCGGCCGGCTGCGGCTGGGCGACCTGTCCGACATCGGCGACGAGGCGCAGCACCAAGTCGTGTTCCGTTTCCGGCTCGACACCTCGCAGCTGCCGCGCCCGTTCCAGATCGGCGTGGTGGGGCAGGCGGACTGGAACATCGTCGCCGAGCGCAGCGCCAAGCTGCCGCTGGAGAAGCAGCGGTGAGCACCAAACCGCGCAGCGGCGCAGCGGCCACACCCGCCGCTCGCCGCTCGCGCGCGGTCCGCTGGGCCGTGGGCGTGGGCGCCGCGCTGGTCACCGCCATTGGCCTGGTGCTGATGTTTCTGCTGGCCCAGGCCACCAACAACCGCGCGCTGTATGAACGCTATTACGTGCGGCTCTTCGGCATCAACGTGGTGGTCGCGGTGCTGCTGGTGCTTGTCATCGGCTGGGTCGCTTTTCGCCTGCTGCGGCGGCTGCGCCAAGGCAAGTTCGGCAGCCGGCTGCTCATCAAGCTGGCCGCCATCTTCGCGCTGGTGGGCGTGGTGCCGGGTGCGCTGGTCTATGTGGTGTCTTACCAGTTCGTCGCGCGCTCGATCGAAAGCTGGTTCGACGTCAAGGTCGAGGGCGCGCTCGACGCCGGCCTCAATCTTGGCCGAGCCACGCTCGATTCGCTCTCCGACGACCTGGCCGCCAAGACCCGTGCGGCCAGTGCCCAGCTTGCGCAAGTGCCCGATGCGAGCGCGGGCCTCGCGCTCGAGCGCATTCGCGATCAGTTGCAGGCCAGCGATGTGGTGCTCTGGACGGGCACCGGGCAACTCATTGCAGGGGCAGGCACCTCGCGCTTTCAGCTGAACCCCGAGCGGCCGACCATCCAGCAATTGCGGCAAGTGCGCGCGGACCGCGCCATCGCCCACATCGAAGGTCTCGACGAAACCGCGGCGCCGGGTGCCAGCCTGCCGCCCGCCACGGTGCGCGCCATTGCCATGGTGCAACGCCCCGGTTTCGACTTCGACACTGCGCCGCGCTTTCTCCAGGTGACGCAGCCGCTGCCGCCGGCAGTGGTGGCCAATGCGCTTGCCGTGCAAGAGGCCAACCGTGAATACCAGGAGCGCGCGCTGGCCCGCGAGGGCTTGCGGCGCATGTACATCGGCACGCTCACGCTGAGCCTGTTCCTGGCCGTGTTCGGCGCCGTGTTGCTGGCGGTGCTGTTCGGCAACCAGCTGGCGCGGCCGCTGCTTGTGCTGGCGGAAGGCGTTCGCCAGGTGGCCGCCGGCGACTTGCGGCCGACCGCCGTGCTGCAAGGCAAGGACGAGCTTGGCGGCCTGACCCGCTCCTTCGCCGTCATGACGCAGCAGCTGGCCGATGCCCGCGGCGCGGTCGAAAAGACCATGGGCCAGCTCGACGCCGCCCGTGCCAACCTGCAGACCATTCTGGACAACCTGACTTCGGGCGTGATCGTGCTCGACGCCAAGGGCACCATCCTTTCGACCAACCCCGGTGCCACCCGCGTGCTGCGCGCGCCCTTGGCCGCCTACGAAGGACAGCCCCTCGCGCAGGTGCCCGGGCTGGTCGACTTTGGCAACAGCGTGCAACAGCAGTTCGACGAATTCCAGGTCGAGCGCCTGCAGCACGGCCTCGACCACTGGCAGCATGCCTTCGAGCTGCACGCCACCGGCACCGACCTGCCGCAGCAGGGCAGTGCCATCAACATCGTCGCCCGCGGCGCCGAGCTGCCCGGCGCCGCGCGGCTGCTGGTGTTCGACGACATCTCCGAAATCGTCTCGGCCCAGCGCGCACAAGCATGGGGCGAGGTCGCGCGCCGCCTGGCCCACGAAATCAAGAACCCGCTCACGCCCATCCAACTCTCCGCCGAACGGCTGGAGATGAAGCTATCGGGCAAGGTCGCGCCGCCCGAGCAGGCCGTGCTCGTCAAGTCGGTCAAGACCATCGTCGACCAGGTCGATGCCATGAAGCGGCTGGTCAATGAATTTCGCGACTACGCCCGCCTGCCCGCGGCCGACCTCAAGCCCGTCGACCTGAACGCGCTGCTGGCCGACGTGCTCCAGCTGTACAGCGCCGAGAACGCGCCCATTGCGCTGCGCTCCGAGCTGGACGAGCGCTGCCCGCCCATTCGCGGCGATGCGCAGCAGATCCGCCAGGTCATTCACAATCTGCTGCAAAACGCGCAAGACGCCGCCGAGGCCGCCGCCAGCACCACCGGCAGGGCAGGCGAGGTCGTCATTCGCACCCGCCTGGGCGATTCGGGCCAGCGTGTGCGCCTGACCGTGCAGGACAGCGGTCCCGGTTTTGCCGAGAACATTCTCAAGCGCGCCTTCGAGCCCTACGTCACCACGAAAACAAAAGGTACTGGTTTGGGGCTGGCCGTGGTCAAGAAGATCGCGGACGAGCACGGCGCCCGCATCGAGCTTTCCAACCGCGTTGTCGATGGGGCTGTAGCGGGGGCGCAAGTCTCGCTATCATTCGCGCTGGCAGGCGAGTCGCAAACAGCGGTCGCTCACACCGAAGATTCGAAGTCTTCCGCCGCCTGAGCGCGAAAGAAATCCATTGCGCTCAGTCGATGGATCGGCTGGCGGACCATACACACCATTGCAGACACCGGCGCATACAACAAGCAGCACTCATGGCAAACATTCTCGTGGTCGATGACGAGCTGGGCATTAGGGACCTGCTCTTCGAAATTCTCAATGACGAAGGCCACAACGTGGAGCTCGCGGAAAACGCCGCCGAAGCACGCGCAGCCCGGCAGCGCGCACGGCCCGACCTTGTGCTGCTCGACATCTGGATGCCCGACACCGACGGCGTCACGCTGCTCAAGGAATGGTCCACGGCCGGCCTGCTGAGCATGCCCGTCATCATGATGAGCGGCCACGCCACCATCGACACCGCCGTGGACGCCACCCGCATCGGCGCCTTCGCGTTCCTCGAAAAGCCCATCACCCTGCAAAAGCTGCTCAAGGCAGTGGAGCAGGGCCTCGCCCGCGAAAGCGCCCGGCGCGCCGCCGCCGGCGTTGTGCCGCCGGCCACGGGCGTCAACCCGGCGGCGGCCATCACCACCACCGGCGACAGCCTGCTGCTCGCCTCGCTGGCTTCAGTGCCCGTGCCCGACGCCGGCCCGCAGTCGACCCAGAGCTTCGACCTGGACCGCCCGTTGCGCGATGCACGCGACGGTTTCGAGAAGGCCTATTTCGAATTCCATCTGGCCATGGAGAACGGCTCCATGACCCGCGTCGCCGAGAAGACCGGCCTGGAACGCACCCATCTTTATCGCAAGCTCAAACAACTTGGCGTCGATCTTTCGAGAGGCCGCAGAAGCGCTGTATAATTTAAGGCTGCACACCAAGGCCCGGTAGCTCAGTTGGTAGAGCAGCGGATTGAAAATCCGCGTGTCGGTGGTTCGATTCCGCCCCAGGCCACCAATATTCAGCGCCCAACTGTTCTCAGTTGGGCGTTTTCGCTTCAGATCCCGCAGGACACGCGGGTTCGCACGCGTTCTGCCTGTACCAAGGGCTAAGTTGGCGCCCCCCCCGGGACTTCACGAGCGCGCTGCGGGCATGCAACGGACTCTCGTACTTCGGCTTCCCTTTGTTCGCGGCCCTCACCTTGAACAGGTTGATCGGCTTGTGTCGCTCTCCTGACCTGCGCACTTCATGATCCGATCGCCATCCGTCTCAGTGCCGTGAACGACCAGAGTGCGCTGAAGAAGGCTGCCTGACCACCCGTGCATTTGATCGGCCCTTGGGGGCAGTCGTCCCTGATCTTGCTGTGTCACAAATGACATAATTCGATCTTCTCGATTTCGTGTCGGAGGATCGATGAATGCAGCCGAGCGTTTTGAATCGCTACCTTGATCACCTGAGCGAAGGAAGCGTACTGCTGCGCCAAGTGAGCAGTTCACTGATGGTTATAGCCCGGCTTGCTCCCGAGGCGACTGCCATATACCTGCGCAGGGTGCAGTAATCGACTCTGCCCAGGTAAAACAAACCGGCGGTCAGGTCGCCAACTTACTGCAACCGGTGGGAATCTACCATTTTGCAGCTATCGGTAATTTTTGGCCGATTTCCCCGAAATTTATTTCGCTATCCATCTAAAGTCGACCTCGGGGGCATGGTCACAGAGTCACCTCTGCCAGCGGGATTAGTTGAAAAAATACTGCTGCAAGGCGCAAATTGCATATTGATGCCAACATGTTTAATTTCAGTTCAATAAAATCGATCGAGTCTTTTGAGTTTGTAGGTCTTGATGTAAGCAAGGCTCGTCGTGCAGATCGGAGGCGTATCAAATGAACATTGATGGCGTCGAGCTCGCCGCATTGTTGCGCGGATCTTCCTCGCGGGGCGAGTTGTGGAAGAGATTCCTCTGCGCCCAGCGGACTCGAGTGATGGCCGAAGTTGGGGTCTGGAAAGGTGATTTTGCGGCAGATGTATTGAGTGCTGCATCGCACGTCGAGACTTACTACATGATCGACCCGTGGGCAAACCTGCCGGATTGGAATAAGCCCTTCAATGTCAGGCCGGAGATTTTCGATGCAATCTACCGAGAGATGGATGCAAAGACGGCCTTTGCGGCTGACAAGCGGCGAATTTTGAGAGGGCGCACCAAGGAAGTCGTTGGTGAGATACCGGATGAGTCTCTCGATTTTGCATATATCGACGGGGACCACACCCTTCGTGGAATTACGATCGACCTGATCAAGATGTGGCCCAAAATAAGGCCTGGAGGTTTTATCGGTGGCGACGATTTTACGACCACGCCCTGGCAGCATGATGTGAGCTTTGAGCCGACGATGGTTTGTCCGTTCAGCGTCTACTTCGCCGAGGCGATGAACATGCCGATCACCGCGTTGGAGCATGGGCAATTTCTCATCCACAAGGATGAAGGTGCCGGCTTCTCTTTTAGTGACTCAACAGGGCTATATGGCGACCTGTCACTGAATAAATTCCCGCCTTCGGCAGCTATCAAAAATCTGTAAGTAGGATAATTCGGTGAATATTGATGATTGGTCTGATCAAGACAAGAGGAATGTTGGCAATTACTTGCAGTGGAACAGCTACCGCTCCGAGCGCCATAAACTTCTATATGTTGCAACGCCCAAGGTGGCGTGTACCACGCTCAAATGGTGGTTTGCCGCCTTGGAGGGTTATGCTGAAGAATTACGAAAGATAACCGATAGCAGCGAGACCGATCGCGATCTCATCGTTCATGATTCCCACAGAGTTGCACCACACGTAACGGGTTTAAGGCTGCAAGATCTTCGTGACGCACTTGAGTCAGACTCGTTTTTCCAGTTTGCCTTAGTACGCAACCCCTACAAACGAATATTCTCGGCCTGGCAGTCCAAGCTCTTGCTGCGTGAGCCATTGCAGGCAAGGCCGTACATCGGCACCGATTTCTTTCATCACCCGATTGCCACTCCGACAGATGTTGCGAAGGCATTTGAAGGATTTTTAGAGCACCTTGCTGAGAACGAGGCGCCGTCCTATTGGGATCATCATTGGATGCCGCAAGCTGATTTGCTGCGCCCCGACTTGATTGAGTATTCGTGTCTAATAAAGATTGAGGAAAGTGAAGGGCTCACTGAGAGGCTTCGTGAATGGATGGGTACCTATATTCCCAGTCCATTTCAGGGGCGTCGCTCTAACGAGAGTTTGATTCCCTATGCGCCAGAGTTGATCACGCCGCGTAGCGCCGAATTAATTTGCTCACTGTACCACCGCGACTTTGATGTATTTGGTTATGAAAAGCAGATTCCCTCAAGCAAAGAAGAATTTTCGGCAGAGCAATTCGATGTCGCTATCAAGGCAGTCAAGATCATTCGTGCGCGGCATCAGCGCCTCGGCGAGCGCAATGAGCAAATCGGAGAACTTAGCCAAGCGTTAGCTGAGCGTAATGGACAAATTGCGGGCCCCAACCACGGGCTGAACGAGCGAGACGGACAGATTGCTGCACTCAACCTTGCGCTAGCTGAGCGTGATGGACAGATTGCTGGACTTAACCAAGCGCTAGCTGAGCGTGATGGAAAAATCGCTGGGCTCAACCATGGGCTGGCTGAGCGAGACGGACAGATTGCTGGATGCAACCATGCACTAGCTGAGCGCGATGGAAAAATTGCCGAGTTCAAACATGCGCTTGCAGAGCGTCACGGACAGATTGCTCGTCTCCACAATACGCTCGCTGAGCGTGATGGACAAATTGCCGGGCTCAAGCATGCACTTGCAGAGCGTGACGCACAGATTTCCGGGCTCAACCATGCACTTGCAGAGCGTAATGCACAGATTTCCGGGCTCAACTACGCGCTAGCTGAGCGTGATGGACAGATCAATTTTCAAAATGACAGGATTCACGGGCTATTGCAGTCTCACTCGTGGAGGTTTACCAAGCCATTGAGACTCATTTCGAGCCAGGTAAGTGCTGGCATCAGGCCGCTGCGCACGGCCTTCAACCGCATTTCTGCGCGGACTCCGCTGATACGACAAACCAAGATACGCCGCATCCGCCTTAGCCCGCTGTTCGACCCGGACTTCTATGCTGAGAGAAATCCCGACGTTGTCGCTGCGGGGGTCGACCTCGCAAAACACTACAGTCTTTCAGGATGGAAAGAACGCAGAGACCCCTCGGCAAAATTTAGCACTGGCCACTATTTAGAAATCCATTCCGATGTCGCCGCAGCTGGCATCAATCCATTGCTGCATTACATCGAACATGGAAAAGCGGAGGGACGTCAGATCCGGGGCGCGGAAATTAATTCTTGGGCGCAGCCTGAGCAGGGTGACACTCTTCCCGCTGCGAATGGTGCCCTAGATGATCTGCCTCAAAGTGGCTTACGCGAAGCCGTTGAGGGAGCGGTGGCGCCGCCGCCTGCCAGTGAGCCAAGTCCCGATCAAGAACGCACCAACGCAGAGATTGAAGCGATTCGAAATTCCGGGCTCTTTGATGCTGCCTATTACCTTGCGATGTACCCGGATATCCAGCCGCCACCAGCGGATCCGATTCGCCATTATTGCGAGCGCGGCTGGTTTGAAGGACGCAACCCCTCGGACGATTTTGATACGCGTGGCTACCTAGACGCCTATAGCGACATCAAGAATGCACGCCTGAATCCATTTTGGCACTATGTGATGCATGGTCGATCTGAATCAAGACAGGCCACCCCCGACTCCAATAGTCGTTATGAAGATGACATTTATTTCGGCAAACTGACCTGCGACATCCGGCTGATCGCGTACTACGCCACTCCAGACTGGAGCGCTGTACAGCACGCCCGAAATGCTGTCAAAGGATCCGGGCAAGCGCTCCTACCCCACGAAGACCTGCGCTCGTATGCGGTGTCCGAGCCCGGCACGCTTGCCAAACAAGCATTGATGGCTCGGCGCCATGGCGTATCTGCTTGGTGTTTCACCTCGGATGCGGCACAAAGCCCAGCGCCCGGAGATCCGCTGCGCGAGTTTCTGTCGAATCATGAAATCGATATCGGATTCATTCTGGATATCGATCTGCGCTCACCGCTGGTTGATGAGCGGATTCACATTCTCTTGGAGAGTGCGCTAGCCGATGAGCGTTACCTGCGAATAGATGGGCGCCCAGTCTTGGTGATGACTCTACCTGACGACGACCATCATTGCGATGAGGTGCTGAATGCGTTCGATGCCCTTCTCCACCATGTACCCACCGCATACCGAATAGCCAGATTCAGTGGGCTGCGGGGGCAAGCGTTCGGTGCTGCTATCCGGTTCAAGCTTGATGCAGTCCTAGATTTTCCGGTTTCTCCAATCCCAGGGGAGACCGGAGGTTTCCCGCCAATGCATAAGAATGGCGTCGATTTCGTTCCATATAGCGTCGTCGTATCCCAAGGCATCGCGCGTATGGGGATAAACGATGACCACGCAGTTCCGTGCTATCGGGCGGTAACACTCGGCCGCGACGACTCTCCGCTTAAACCTAACGCGTCTCTGCGGTACACCCGATACCACCCGAAGGAGTACCGCCGCTGGCTTGACGCCGCTATTGTCGATGCGAGGGTCAAGCATGCAAGCGATAAGCGATTGCTGTTTATCAACGCTTGGAACGATTGGAATCGAGGCGCTGTACTCGAGCCGGATAGGTTTGCCGGCTACAGCAAACTGAATGAGACCAGCAGGGCGCTGCTCGGCCTGCCTTTGGGCTTGGCCATGCCCAAGGTGTCCGTGATTGTCCCGAATTACAACCACGCGACGTATCTACAGCGACGCCTCGAGAGCATCTATCGTCAGACCTACGCAAATATCGAGGTGCTGCTGCTGGATGACTGCTCAACCGATCAAAGCCGTGACGTGCTCTCAGAATACGCGGACCGCTATCCGGACATCACGACACGATTGTTCAATCCAAAAAACTCCGGAGGCGTATTCCGTCAATGGGCGAAAGGCATCAAAGCCGCGACCGGGGATCTGATCTGGATTGCCGAAAGCGATGACTATTGCGACCAAGATTTTCTCGAAAAACTGGTCCGCTGCTTCGATGACGAAGCTGTGATGCTTGCATACTCGAAGAACGAATTCGTCCGCGCCGACGAGACAGTCATGCCTGATGAATTCAGGCGCCACGTCCGGGATCTGGATTGCCGAGACAAGTGGGAGCACTCGTATGTGAATACGGCGCACCAAGAGGTTTCCGAAGCGCTTGGAATCATCAATACCATTCCGAATGCAAGTGGTGCCGTTTTTCGACGCCCGGTAGATATGCCTCTGCTGGAAGACGAGAAATGGCTTTCGATGCGAGTCGTCGGCGACTGGGTCTTCTATTTGCACCAGCTACGCGGCGGGAAGATCGCCTACTCAGCCGAAACAACCAACTACTTTCGAAGATACGAAGGTAGCACGGCGGCAAGTACATACAAGAAAGAGACTTTTTATCGAGAGCTAAGTGTTGCTGCGCAGGCCGTGCAGTCTTTGTATGACACACCCAGCTCTGTAGTGGAGAAGTTCTGCAGCAAAGTTAAAGAATATTACGACTTTCATGGTGGTAATAGTGACGAGGAGTTTAGACGCTGGTGCAGCGAGAAAGAAATTTTGGAGGCGCGCCATTCTCGAACTCCAAATATTGCGGTCTCCACGATGGGGTTTTATCCAGGTGGGGCTGAAATACTTCCCATACGGATGGCTAATGAATTTAAACGACAGGGCTATTCAGTCGTTCTGCTAAGCGCTGACCATGGTCAGCGCGAGGATGGAATACGCAGGCTGCTGCGAAAGGATGTCCCCGTAATCGAAACAGCGGATGTCGAATTCACTAGACATCTTATCCATGATTTCGGAATCGAGGTCCTCAACTCTCATCAGTGGCATGTCCAGAAATACCCAGTACAGGTTCCTGATGTATTCGGGGAACTCAAGGCCCATGTCGCTTCGCTGCACGGAATGATCGAATATGGCGACGCATTCGGCGTGACTATGGAGCAACTCCGAATCGCAAATGAGAACGTAACTACTTGGATATATACGGCCGATAAAAATTTGGGCCCATTCATCGAATATGGGCTTTATCAGAGCAATTTATCCCGGTTCGCTAAGCTCCCGAATGGCATGGAGCCCCCAGTGGTCAAACCGGTAAGTCGAGCGGAAATAGGAATCCCTGAGCATGCTTTTGTATTGTGCTGCGTAAGCAGAGCCATCCCTGACAAGGGATGGGCCGAGGCGATCGAAGCAGTCGCGCAGGCACGGAAAATCACCGGAAAGGACATTCATCTGATCCTCGTCGGCAACGGGCCGGTTTACGATGGTTACATTCAGTCGGGGGTTCCATCGTTTGTTTACCTCGCCGGCTTCAGTGAGAACTCAGTGGGCTTTTACGCGGCGGCTGACATGGGGATCATGTTGACGAAGTTCAGATCTGAAAGTTTTCCTTTGACGATCGTCGACTGCCTGTTCGCAGACAGGCCATACATCGCCACGGCAGTCGGTGAGATCAGAAACATGCTTACCACCGACCGCGGCCTCGCCGGGGACGTGATCGACTTGGACAACTGGGAGATTCCTGTTGACCTTGCGGCTCAGGTCATCGCCACTTACGCGACTGACACCGATGCCCTCAGATCGGCCAAAGAGGTTGTGCCTGAAGCTGCGAACAGATACAGGATTGATGTAGTCGTCAAACAATACGCATCGATATTTGAGCGCAATATTCAGGCTCACGGTAGCGATGCAGCGACGGCTCCTTGAACTCTCGGCGGACGCGCCGCGCTATCCCAGGCGGTTGCTTGCTAGCAGGGCTCGCCGAGCTTCTCCGGCGATGCAACGTAACTGCCGCGTTCGGCGCCGACCTTGTGTTCGCAATTGACAAAAAATCTTACCGGCTTCCCCCACTCGCTCCGGCGTTTAAAAAACCTTAAGACTCAAAACGCTTGAGCCTCGATGTTGATTGCTCCAGTGGAGCGTGATTCTCTGGACGCTCGAAATCTAAACAGGACACTCTTTAGCCATGGACTCGAAATTATCTCCGCCAGCGGGACACCTTACTCATTTTGGCGCAAGCCAAAATTCATCGTTGAAATCGGTTTCTACTGGTGAGTTGTTTTCGGAGCTGATAAGCAGAACATCTTCCGATGTGAAGGCCACAACCGAAGAGGAAGGCTATCTCGCTCATCAGCTTTGCGGCAATCTCCGCAGGTTTTCAGACGTTCATCTGAACCGGCATTCCATCACTAACCTCAAGAATGTCTGCTCTGCATTCCTTCGCCCGAACATCAATCACAGACTTCCGATAAAAGATTCAACATGGGTTGAACTAGGATGCGGTTCGGTTAACCCTTGGTCGTTTTCGTTTCTTTTATTGGCGCTGGGGGCAAAGCGGGCAATCCCGATTGACCTTGACCCAGTCGGCGATCCGGGGCAGGCATGCCGTACCTTGGCTGAGATGGTGAAGACTCTTTTGGTGGATCCAGCTCTAATAATTGGAGCTGATTTGACAGGAGTATCGCAACAGGATATTTTGAATAACCTCCATGGGTTTGGGTTGAAAGAATTGAGCGATGGTTCAATGTCCGGGATAGTGGAATCACGCCTCGACTATCGTATAGAGTCCGTATATGCATTGACGGTGCCGCGCGAATCGGCCGACGTAGTAGTATCAAACGCTTTTTTTGAGCACGTTCCCGACGTGAATAGGGCAGTTGAATCTATTGCCAGAATCACCAAGCCAGGTGGATACGGGGTGCACATCATCGATACTATCGACCACTGGTTTTATGGGGATCCAGATTCAGGCCCGCTCGATTTCTTGAAGGTTGATCCGGCAGAACCGCTTGTTAATGGATGCAATCGAGTGCGCCCGAAGGAGTTTCCCGCGATTTTTGAAAAACACGGATTTGAAGTCCTCCATGCCTCCTATGGCAATGTGGTGCCGCTTACCGAGGACGAGCGAAGGACATTCGCTCCACGTTGGTCATCGATGCCGCTGGAGGACTTGGCCTCTACGCTAATCAATATCGTAGTTCGATTGAAATGACGTGCGAAATCAACTTCACTGGCAAGCATTACGCCTAGTCAACATGTCGCAACGCTTCGTATTAATCTTCAGGATGAGGGCATGCTAGAACTTCAATTCCCTGTCGGGGGAGGCAGGCGTTGTCTGGTCCTAGGCGGGCGCGGTTTTATCGGGTCGCACTTGATTGCAGCCCTGCTAAGTCGCGGCTTTCGCGTCCGTTGCTTTGAAAGACCTCATGTCAAGCCAATAGGGGAAAGCTTCCTCGACAATCCTAATTTCGAGTTATATGAAGGTGACTTCACCAGTGAAACAGATGTGGCGGAGGCGCTGAGCGAATGCGATTTTTGTTACCACCTAGTATCGACCACGCTACCGAAGTCATCTAATTCCGATCCAATTTTTGATGTGGAGAGCAACGTGGTGGGCACGATTCGTCTGCTGAACCATGCGAAGAACCATCTCCAAAAGATAGTTTTCGTCTCTTCTGGTGGAACCGTTTATGGTCCTCCCGTTGAGGTTCCTATCCCCGAAACTCATCCCACGAATCCTGTATGTTCTTACGGAATTACTAAGTTGATGATCGAGAAGTATTTAGGGCTTTTTTACGATTTATATAATTTGGACTATACAGTTCTGCGTCTCGCCAATCCGTTTGGAGAGGGGCAGCGAACATTGGCGAGCCAAGGAGCGGTTGCTGTTTTCCTCGGCAAGGTGCTTCGCGGCGAACCCATCGAGATATGGGGTGATGGATCTGTAGTTCGCGACTACATCCACGTATCAGACGTGGTTGATGCGCTCTTGCTATCAATTGCTCCTTCGAACGGAGGCCATGTTTTCAACATCGGATCCGGTTGTGGACATAGTTTGAATGAGGTGCTTGCTACCATTGAGGAAGTAACCCAATGCAGAGCTGCCAGGCAGTATTCGGAAGCAAGAGTATTCGACGTCCCCGTAAATGTCTTGAATATCAGCGAAGCTCAGTATTCGCTTGGGTGGTCTCCCCAAGTAAGCTTTTTTGCGGGCATCGACCGCTTTGCAAGGTGGTTGGGGGAGAACAATGAGTTTCTTAAATCGTAGTCACTTCGGCGGGCGCCTCGCCGCTCCGATCAGTGATCCAACATGATGCTCAATAATTGTTCAGCATTCGATTGCTCTGGGGTGATCACGAGTGCCGGATGTTCTGGCCGCTCATACGGGCTGCTGATGCCCGTCATGTTGGGTAGTTGCCCGCTGCGTGCTTTCTTGTAAAGGCCCTTGGGGTCGCGTCTCTCGCACTCTTCGAGGGGCGTATCCACAAACACCTCGATGAAGTTGTTCGTGCCGATTAGTTGCCGGGCCATCTCGCGCTCAGCCCGGAACGGGCTGATAAACGCCGTGATCACGATAAGGCCTGCATCCAGCATCAGCTTGGCGACTTCGGCCACACGGCGGATGTTCTCCACACGGTCGGCATCGGTGAACCCCAAGTCTTTATTCAGGCCTTGCCGGACGTTGTCGCCATCGAGGATGTAGGTGCGCCTGCCCTGGGCATGGAGTTCTTTTTCCAGTGCGTTGGCGATGGTTGATTTTCCGGAGCCCGACAGCCCCGTGAACCAGACGACCTTGCCCTTGTGGCCGTTCAGTCGTTCTCGATCTTCGCGGGTGATGCTGAGCGCCTGTCTGTGCACATTCTGAGCTCGGCGCAGGTTGTGACGGATCAGGCCGGCGGCCACCGTGGCCTGGGTGAATTTGTCTACCAGGATGAAGCCGCCTAGCGTGGTGGACTGGGCGTAAGGTTCGAACACCAGCGGCTTGCTCAGCGCCAGGTTGGCCACTGCGATGTCATTCAGGGCCAATTGCTTGCACGACTCATGCGCCTGAGAGTTCACATTTACTCGATATTTCAGGCTGGTGATGCTGGCACTGGCCCACTGATTGGCCAGTTTTAACTCGTAAGACCGGCCCATGTGTCCGGGTTCCTCGTGTATCCACACCAACGTGGCTTCAAACTGGTCGGTCGTCCCCAGGGGTTGAGCGGCGAGTGCAATGACATCGCCGCGCGAGGCATCCACCTCCCGGTCCGGCACCAGCGTCACGGCGTCCCCGGCCTGGGCCATATTCAGGTCCCCATCGGCGGTGACGATTCGCGCCAGGGTGGCGGTCTGGCCGGATGAGGTGATCCGCAGCGTATCGCCGACGACCAGTCGACCCGAGGCGAGAGTGCCGCTGAACCCGCGAAAGCTCGCGTTCGGGCGGTTGACCCACTGCACGGGGAACACCGCTTTGCTGTTGCTTGGACTGTCGACGCTGAGGGTCTCCAGGCACCCGATCAGGGTCGGGCCCTGGTACCACGGCGTGTGCTCGGTGCGGCCGGTGATGTTGTCGCCCTTCAGCGCCGACAGTGGAATGGGCGTGACGCTCTCGAACCCGAGCGGTTTGGCCAGAGTGTCGAAAGCGGCCACGACGGCCTCGAACACCGCTTGGTCATAGCCCACCAAGTCCATCTTGTTGACGGCCAGCACCACCTGCTTGATTCCCAATAGCGACACCAGATAGGCGTGCCGCCGGGTTTGCGTCAGCACACCCTGGCGGGCATCGATCAATAGCACCGCCACATCGGCCGTGGAAGCACCGGTGACCATGTTGCGGGTGTGCTGCTCGTGCCCCGGTGTGTCGGCCACGATGAACTTGCGTCGAGGCGTGGCAAAGAAACGGTACGCCACGTCGATGGTGATGCCTTGCTCCCGCTCGGCAGCGAGGCCGTCGACCAGCAGAGCGAAGTCGATGTCCTGCCCCTGAGTGCCGTGCCGCTTGGAGTCGGCCCGCAATGCAGTGAGTTGGTCGTCAAACACCTGCTGTGATTCCCACAGCAGGCGGCCAATGAGCGTGCTCTTGCCGTCGTCCACGCTGCCACAGGTGATGAAGCGCAGTAAATCCTTCTGGGCTTGCCGGGCCATCCACTCCTGAACGGTTGCGGCTTTGCCAACGGTGTCATCGGGCTTTTGCGGGCGGCTGGTGGCTTTTTTAGGTTGGCGCATGGTTGTGTGGCCGGGGTGTTCATGCCGAGGTTTCGGCGACGGTATGGCCCTGATGGCTGAGGAGATGGCGTGTGAGCCGCTGGGCGTGCAAGCGCAGTTCAGGTACGGCAGTGGCTTCCCACATCAGCCCTTTGAGCAGAGGGCCGACGTACCACAGACCCTCGACGCGTTGTTGGTGGGCATTCTGTAGCTGAAGGTCTGGCATCACCATCAGACCCAGGCCATGGGCATCAGGCCGGATCAGCCCGTCCGCCAGCAACTGGGTCAGAAGCGGGTTGGCGTGGCGCTGGATGTCGGCGTTGGGCCCAACGCAGTTGATGACCGCACTGGCACTCAGGTGCGCGATATGACGATCGCCCCGGGTCCGATAGGCCACTTCGATGCCATCGGATTGTTTGCGTATCGTGGTGATCCGTCCTGCGATGACTTGGGCCCGACCCTCGGCCAACAGACGATCCAGCCGCTGGGCGGCCATGTGGGCCAACCGATGCCGGTGGACATCCCATTGGGCTTGCAGATGACGCAGAAACCGCCGCTGCTCGGCCACCGGCCACGATTGCCAGAGTTGAGGCGTGTGCGGGCGCAATTCGTTCAGGGCATCGCGCCAGTCGCCCCCCTGTTCGGCCAACGCCTTCAGGTTCTGGCGCAAGGCCCGGGTGCAGGCACGAACCGTGGGTGGCACGTTGCGCAGGTACTCCGGGAACGCCTGTGGTGGCTTGGGGGGCATGGTCGATAGCCGGTGTCGGTGCGGCAGCAGGCCGTGGCGAGACAGCAGGTAGATAGGCCGCCCGGGCCGTGACTGGGCCAGGCAGAACAAGGCATCCACTGCCGTGTGCCCTGTGCCCACGATCACCACCGCCTGGTCACTGGGCAAACGGTGCATGGCTGCAAAATCCCAGGGCTCGATCACGCACGCCCGTGCTTCTGGCTCCAGCGGGATCGGGAGCCTGGGCGCCTGGTGGCCGACGGCGAGCACTACCTGGTCAGCGCTCAGCTGTTGACCGCTGGCCAGCGTGATGTCCCATCCTGACCCGTTTGCCGCCCTCTTCAAGTTCACCGCTTTGTCGACCTGCTTTCGAAGCATTCCAGGGTGTGCTGCTTCCGTCTCGGTCCAGAGGTCTTCCAGGTACTGTCCGTACAGACGGCGTGAAACGAAGGAGCCCGAGGAGAGGGATGGGTCGATGCGCTGGCAGTAGGCCACGAAGTGGCCGGGCTCGTCGGCCAACGCGCTCATGTTCCCGGCGGGAACGTTGAGCAGCAGGTTGTCGTCGTCGAACCGATAAGCCAAGCCCCGACCCACGTCCGGGGTGGGGTTGACCAGAGTAATCCGAAGCGCGTGGGGTCTGCTGCCCCGCGCCAGATGAATGGCGGTCACCGCGCCACTGAAGCCACCACCGAGGATGACAACTTGCACAGGTTGGCCCATCAGAAGTAGCCCTCCTGCTTTTTCTTTTCCATGGAGCCGGCGCTGTCGCTGTCGATCCTGCGGCCCTGGCGTTCTGACTTGCGGGCGTGAATGATCTCCAGCAGGATGTCTTCCAGCGTTTCTGCCTCGGACTCCATTGCGCCCGTGAGCGGATAGCAGCCGAGGGTGCGGAAGCGCACCTTTTTGATTTGAACTTCCTCGCCCGGCAGCAGGCGGCAGCGCTCGTCGTCCACCATCATGATCATCTCGGGACGAACCACCACCGGCCGTGGCTTGGAGAAGTACAGCGGCACCATGGGGATGTTCTCCTGGTAGATGTAATGCCAGATGTCGAGTTCGGTCCAGTTCGACAGCGGAAACACGCGAATGCTCTCGCCGGGGCCTTTTCGCGTGTTGTAGAGGTTCCAGAGCTCCGGGCGCTGATTCTTCGGGTCCCAGCGGTGGGTGGCGGTACGGAACGAGAACACCCTCTCCTTGGCGCGGGACTTCTCTTCGTCGCGTCGTGCACCGCCAAAGACGAAGTCGAACTTATAGTGATCCAGCGCCTGTTTCAGGCCCTCGGTCTTGGTGATATCGGTGTGCAGCGCCGATCCGTGGTCGAAGGGGTTGATATTTTTTTCGATTGCCTCGGGGTTGGTATGCACCAGCAGTTCCATGCCACTTTCGCGTGCCATGAAGTCCCGAAACAGGTACATCTCCTGAAACTTCCAGCGCGTGTCGATGTGCAGCAGCGGAAACGGCGGCGGTGAGGGGTAGAAGGCCTTGCGCGCCAGGTGCAGCATGACTCCGCTGTCCTTGCCGATGGAGTACATCATCACCGGGTTCTGCGCTTCGGCCACGGCTTCGCGCAGGATGTGGAGGCTCTCGGCTTCCAGGCGCTTGAGGTGCGGGGAGGGTGCCAGATCGGGTTTGATGTTGCCGCTCAAACTCAACCCCGTGGGCAAGACGGGGCGGTAGGCATGAGAACAAAATTGGATGTCTGCGGTGCTTGGGGTGTGGCGTAAGTACCCCACCAGCGGGCCGTGCGGAAACACGGCGATAGGCTTGCCGACGTGGTGTTGCAGCTCGGCCAGGGCTTGCTGAATGGCTGCATCGTTCAGGTTGGCCATGGGCACCCAGAAACGGGCTCCGCGAGCGTCGTTGGCGTGCAGGCAGGGCTGGCCACCAGGCAGGGGGTGCAACTGTGCAAACAGTACCCGCTCGCGCCCTTTGCGCGCGTGCTCGATGGCCCTGTCAAGCACCAGCCGATTGGGCGAGCGCTCGCGCTCGTCGAGCAGCAACTCGGGTGTCAATTCCTGCGGCAGCATGCCGAGTGCGTTCAGGCGCCGCTCGGCCGTGCGTTTCGTGTCCGCTTCACCCAGTGCTTGCAGGTGGGCGAAGGCGAGTTCGGTGTTCCAGACTTGGGAGCGATCCAGGCCCATGAGATCTTCTGAGGGGTCTGTCGCAGATTGTGGTTTGTTCATTCAATTTCCGCGTTTTACTGGAATGATACGATCCTTCGCGGTATAAAAGAGAAAATAATACGTAATGCGACAAATCAATCGTCAGGCTCTGGTCGAGCAGCTTCTTCCAATGGCCCGAGCCGCTGGAAGCGCCATCATGTCGGTCTACGATGGAAGTGGGGCAAACGTCCAGCACAAGGATGATGCGAGCCCAGTCACAGAGGCGGATCTGGCGGCGCATCGGGTACTGGGAACGCAGTTGACCCCCCTGTTGCCTGATTGCCCAGTGGTTTCGGAAGAGGACTCGGCATCGCAGGTCTACCGCCGAAACACAGGGCGATTCTGGTTGGTCGACCCTCTCGATGGCACCAAGGAGTTCATTGCCGGTAACGGCGAGTTCACCGTCAACATCGCGCTGATTGAGGACGGACACAGCGTGCTCGGCGTGGTGTACGCACCCGCCATCGATGCGCTGTACTACGGTGGCGCTGGGTTGGGTGCATTTCGGTGTATCGGCGGTCAAACGACCGCCATCAAGGTGGCCGCTGCCCAGACAGGTCGCGCATGCCGGGTTGTAGCGAGCAAAAGTCATCTGAACGACGCAACGCGTTCGTTGATCGATTGCCTGGGTGAAGTGAGCCTGGTCCAGGCCGGCAGCTCGCTCAAGTTCTGTCGGGTCGCAGAGGGCGAGGCCGACATATACCCACGGCTGGCACCCACTTGCGAATGGGACACGGCGGCAGCACAGGCGGTACTGGAGGGGGCAGGTGGCGCAGTAGTGAATCTTCACGGGCTGCCCTTGCGGTACGGCAAAGCCGAAGTGCTCAATCCTTCCTTCATCGCCACCCGCAATACAGCACTCATGCCGGCATGATCGAAATGAGCCCCCGGGTTTACGCCTAGACCCCGCACCCTCAAGTTCCGCCGCAGCACTGCCGATATACCGGGCAACCTGGCCTCCGCACCGGCGGCCGTCACGGAAAAGCACATGCGCAATTGGAAGATCGGTGCCCAGCTGGGCATGGCATTCGGGATCGTGTTGCTGTTGATGGCGACGGGGCTTGCCGTTGGCATTGCATGTCTGCACGACATTGCGGCCGGCGGCGGCATCGCCCCGGAGCTCGCACGCCGTATCGAGTCGACTCGGAGCTTCATGCTGGGCTTCGGGTTCGCCGCGGTGGTGGTCGGCGTCTGCGGCAGCATCTGGCTTTCGCGCAGCATCATGCAACCGTTGGGTGAAGCGATCTTCATCGCCGAGACGGTGGCCTCGGGTGACCTCAGCAAAGAGTTCGAAACCGAGCGCGGCGGCGATTTCGGTCGGTTGCTGCGCGGCATGGGCGAAATGGAAGACACGCTGACCGACGTGGTGACGCGCATCAAGGCATCGACCGACTCGATTGTGGTGGCATCGGGGCAAATCACCGCGGGCAACCATGACCTGTCATCGCGCACCGAGCAGCAGGCGAGCTCACTCGAAGAGACGGCCGCATCGATGGAGGAGCTCACCTCTACCGTCAAGCAGAACGCCGACAACGCAAAGCAGGCCAACCAACTCGCGCTCTCGGCGTCGGAGGTTGCGGTCAAGGGCGGTGGCGTGGTCAACCAGGTGGTCGACACCATGGCGTCGATCAATGCCTCGTCGAAGAAGATCGTCGACATCATCGGCGTGATCGACGGCATCGCGTTCCAGACCAACATCCTCGCGCTCAATGCGGCCGTGGAAGCCGCGCGTGCCGGCGAGCAGGGCAGGGGCTTTGCGGTGGTCGCTTCCGAGGTGCGCAACCTTGCGCAGCGTTCGTCAGCGGCGGCCAGGGAGATCAAGGGCCTCATCGAAGACTCGGTGAGCAAGGTCGACGTGGGCAGCGCGCTGGTGGGCGAAGCCGGCAAGACGATGGAAGAGATCGTGGGCAGCGTGAAGCGCGTGACGGACATCGTCGGCGAGATCACGGCGGCGAGCCACGAGCAGGCTCAGGGCATCGAGCAGGTCAATCAGGCCGTTGCGCAGATGGACCAGGTGACTCAGCAGAACGCCGCATTGATCCAAGAGGCCGCGGCTGCCGCGCAATCGCTGCAGGAGCAGGCGGGCAACCTGTCGCAGGTGGTGGCCACCTTCAAGCTCGACGACGAGGACGACAAACCCGCCGTGGCGCCACCTGTGCTGGTGCGGCCTCTTGCCCAGCCGGTGCGGCTGGTCCAGCTGGCCCGGCGCACAGCCGTTTGACGCGCCGCGCGCCACTGTTTTCTTTCAAGATGCAACGCTGCAGTGCGCCTACGCGAATGTGGGCATCACCCTACAGAAGAATTCAGGCAAAAAAATAAGGTGACCGGTTGCAGGGCTGACGACGTCGAGCCCTCGCACAAAGGAAACCGAATGACTGTCGAGATGTTCCGAATGCCTGCGGCTGCCGGCGCGCCTGGAACACGCCCTTCAAAAATCGCTTTCGCAGGGGCGTAGCCTTGGACTCCGCATCCAGCCTCGTGGAGCGGCGCGCGCTCCGTGTTCCGCTGCGTTTTTCTTCTTCCGCCTCCATCACGTTGGAGGCGGACCTGAGCCTGCCCGCCGCATGCAGCGGCATCGTGCTGTTTGCGCACGGCAGCGGCAGCAGCCGCTTCAGCCCGCGCAATCGCCAGGTGGCTGAAAGCCTCAATGCGGCAAAGTTGGCCACGCTGCTCGTCGATCTGCTCACGCCCGACGAAGAAGCCGAGGACGAACGCACGCGCGAGCTGCGTTTCGACATCGCCATGCTGGCGGATCGGCTGGTCGGCCTGACCGATTGGCTGCGCAGCCATGAGCAGACCGCCCGCTTGCGAATTGGCTACTTCGGTGCGAGCACCGGGGCCGGTGCCGCGCTGGTGGCAGCAGCGCAGCGGCCCGATTCGGTCGATGCAGTGGTGTCCCGCGGCGGCCGGCCGGACCTGGCCGGCGCGTCATTGGAGCGCGTGCGCGCACCCACGCTGCTGATCGTCGGCGGCAACGACGGGCCGGTGATCGATATGAACTGGCAGGCCGCTGCGGCGCTGCGCTGCGAGAAGCGGCTGTCCATCGTCCCGGGCGCGACGCATCTGTTCGAGGAGCCCGACGCGCTCGGCGCCGTTTCCACATTGGCTCGCGACTGGTTCAAGAGCCATCTCAACCAACCCAGGAATAACGCGAAGGAGTAACGCGAAATGAGCGGCAAGTCACCAGGGCATCAGAAGTGGCCCGATCACAAGGTACGCGAAGAGCCGGTTGAACAATCGATGGAGGTCGAAGTCGAAGGAGCCATCGTCGCCAGCTCGAAAAACGTCATCAAGGTTGTCGAAGACAAGTCGCCGGTGCGCTACTACTTTCCGCGCGCCGACGTCCGCATGGAGAAGCTGACGCGCTCGCAGACCACCACCGAATGCCCCTTCAAGGGCCATGCGAGCTACTACAGCTTGAACCTAGGCGAGCGGCAACTCGACGATGCCGTGTGGGCGTACGAGGATCCGTACGACGAACACCAGGCGCTGAAAGAGCGCGTGGCGTTCTACGACGACAAGTATCCGGAGATTCATGTCCGCCCGAAGAGCTGAGCCGATGGGACAACGCTCCCGCTGTAGTTCAACGGACAGAATGCGGCCCTCCGAAGGCCGAGATCCAGGTTCGATTCCTGGCGGCGGGGCCACGCGCGTGCGGCAAGATTTGCTGCACGACCCGCAGCCGCGTCGGGCCAGACGCGGCAATGCGCGCGGCTTTGTACTAGCGGTGGTTGTCCAGCACCACCAGCTTCGAAAGGCCGAACAGGTTGACCGGCTCCACGCTCAGCACCTGCCAGTCATGAGAAAGTATCTGCTCGTCGTATTTGAAGTCGGAGCGAAACCCCACGTGCTCGGCCGCGGAGCGAACCGCGCGCTCCAGAAGCCACCACAGCTTGCTGCCGCTGAAGTGATTGAGCACCACGATGGTTCCGCCAGGCTTGCACACGCGGCGAATCTCGCGCACCAGTTCGGCCGGGCGCGGGGTCACGGAGAGCACGTAAGGCACGGTCACGCAGTCGAAAGTGCCATCGGCAAAACGCATGCGCTCGGCATTCATGTGTTCGATGCCGATGTGGTGCTGCGGCAGCCGGGCCGCGCGCTCGCGCGCACGCTCGAGCATGTCGTGCGAAAGGTCGATGCCCACGATGTTGCATTCGGCGGGATACCCTGCCAGCGCCAGTCCCGTGCCCACACCCACTTCGAGCAGCGACCCCGGCTGCAGCATGCGAACGACCTCGGCCATGCGCTTGCGCCCGGGCTCCAGTACCTGGCCGAACAAGGTGTCGTACAGCGGCGCAAGCCGGTCGTAGGTGCGGGCAACGCCGGCCTCCGACACCGGTGCTTGCGGTTGCGAGCGATCGTCGTCACGCGTCGCGCCATGGTCACCGGGTCGTGCTCTGCTTTCCGTCATCTTTTTTCAGTTCCTGGGTCGGGCGGAGGGACCGCCGGGTTGGGCATCCGAGGCACGGGGCAAGCCGGGTGCCTGGCCGAAAGAGAAGGCGTCGCAAGAAGGACCAGGAGAGTCCGATTGCACGACGAGGTTTTCTCGACGACCCAGAATATCAACAAACCCCCGCCGCCTTCCTCATCTCCCCAATCCCGCAAGGGACGCATGGGCAGTGGATGCAAACGCACGCGACCGATATTCGCGAGCACGCTCGAACATGAGCTTTCAAGGAACGACATGACTTCTTCCCCTCTTGCAACCGACATGGCGAAGGCCTTCCGCGGATGAACGAGAAGCTCGACGCTCTTACCGACGCGACCCTGCTGGGGTTGCCCGTGCCCGACCTGGCGCTGGCCGTTGCAGCCGCCCTGGCGGCTTATCTTGCAATGCGGCTGGTGCTGCGCTATGTGATCGGCCGTACGCGGCAACTCGCGCAGCGCACGAGCAATCATGTCGACGACATGGTGGTCGAGGTGCTCGGCAGTACCAACCGCGTGTTCCTGCTGCTTGCGGCGGTGCTCGTCGGCGTGGGCATGCTCGACCTGACCGAGCGCTGGAACCAGCGCGTCGGTCAGCTGTGGTTCATTGCACTGGCGCTGCAAACCGGGCTGTGGTTCACCAAGGCCATCAGCCTGGGGCTGCGCCGCTACGAGGCGCGCCATAGTTCGTCGGGCATGACGCAGGTCAGCGCGTCCGCGGTGCTCCTTTCATGGTCGCTGCGCACGCTGCTGTGGGCCGTGGTGCTGTTGGCGATGCTCTCGAACCTGGGCGTCAACATCACCGCGTTCGTGGCCAGCCTCGGCGTCGGCGGCATTGCGATCGCGCTGGCGGTGCAGAACATTCTTGGCGACCTGTTCGCATCGCTTTCGATTGCGGTCGACAAGCCGTTCGAGGTGGGCGACGCCATCGGCATTGGCGACCTCTCGGGCACGGTGCAGCACATCGGCCTCAAGACTACGCGCCTGCGCAGCCTGACGGGCGAGCAGATCGTCATCAGCAACACCGACCTGCTGAAGCAGATCGTGAAGAACTATCGCCGCATGGAAGAGCGCCGCATTGCGTTCAAGTTCGGCATGAGCTACCGCAGCGACCCGGAAAAGCTGGAGGCCATTCCCGGCATCGTGAAGCGGCTGATCGAATCGCGGCCCAAGCTGCGGTTGGACCGCGTGCACTTCCAGGCCTTCGGTGAAAGCTCGCTCGACTTCGAAGTGGTCTATTTCGTGACCACGCCGGACTACGGGCTCTACATGGACGAACAGCAGCGCCTCAATCTGCAGATGATGCGTGAGTTCGACGCGCTGGGCGTCGAGTTCGCCATTCCGACGCGCGGCGTGTATGTGATGTCGGACGGCGGTAATCCTGCCGAAGCCGCAGAGCGGTCTGCCCGCATCGACGAAGCTCCCCGGGCGCAGCGCTCCGCAAAGCAGCACTAGCCGCCCGGGGCCTCCAGGCTTGGGGCGACGGATGCCAGCAGATCGGCCGGATGCAGCATGGCCGCGCGCGCCTTTCGCGCGGTGTCGTATTGATGCAGCGCGGAACGCAGCCGCGGCTCTGTCGTGAGCGCATTCCATACCGGTTCGAGAAAAGCGGGCGACGGCAGTTCGCCTGCAAGGAGCTGGTGTGCGAACGCGAGGCTCGCGGGCTCTCCAAGCAGAACGGCCTTGCTTGCCGCGCTCAGCACCGGCGGATGCGCTTCGGTCGGTGCCGAGCAGCAATAGATCACGTGCGGCGGCAACGAGTCGCCGTCGGGCTGCAGCCTTCGCAGCGACGCGCCATGGATGCGCGCAATGCCATCGGCAGATGCAAAGGCGTAGGTCGTTTCGGGGCGTGCCTCCGCCAGGCGCCGCAAGCCGCGCAGCAGGCGCGAGAAATCGGCTGTGGCAGAAACAGGAGAGGCCTTGATCTCTGCAAGAAGAACGAGTTCGTCGCCGTCACCCGCGCTGCTGCGCACAATCGCGGCGTCCCATTCTTCCTTGGCCTTGTTCGCCTCGCCCGGAAAAGCAGCAGGGTTCCGAAGGCTTTGCACGACGCGATAGCTCGCAACACCTTTTTCACGCTGATTCAGCGCATCTGCGATCTGGCGGAACGCCTGCACGCCGGTTTCCTCGGCAGCCTCACCGCGACGGGCCGACGCGCGCCCCTTGGCGAGGGCGGCGTGGCTGCCGGCCATCGGCCCCTGGCGTTCGCAAAGCGCCTGGTAGCGCTGCACGGCCTCCAGGTGCAGCAAGCGGCTGCCGCGCACCAGCCGTTCTAGCGCAGGGTTGGAACGAATGGCCTCCAACGCGGGTTGCAAGTTTTGCTGTGCGGAGAGATTCCGGCCGAGCAAATGCTCGATGGCGCGCGCAAGCTCTTCCCACGAGTCTGCCGCCGCCAAACCGTGCAACCGCGCCAGTGCGTCGCGCACTTCATCGGCCGGCATCTGCCGCAACTTGCCCGGATGCGCGATGGCATTCGTGGCGGCCCTGATGGCGCGCTGGTCGGCCTCGCGCTGCCTGGACAGCTGCGCATGTTCACGAACCTCTGCATCCTGCGCCTGCATCACCAGTGCCTGGAAAGCCGGGTCCCCGCCTTCAGGCGCCAGCGCTTTGCGGATCAGCTGTGCCAGCGCCTTGGTAAAAAGCGGCCGGACGGAAGCCGGCGGCGGCACCTCAAGCTCCTCCTGCCCGATGCGAACGGCCTCGATCGCAAAGGCCAAGGCCGCATCCGTGCCGGTTGCCGCGGCTGAGACTGCATCCGCCGGCAAGGGCGGCATGCGGTACCTGCGCGGCGCGGCGCGCAGGGCGGCCAGAAGAAGGGTGTCGGAGTGCTGCAATTCGATTCAGGCTTTTTGCCGCAAGTTCGGGTGGAGCATCGCATGCCTGCAGAAGCCACGCCGCGGGCATGCGGTTTGCCGGTGAATCCGGCATGACGAAGAACACCGAACAGTGGCACCGCAAGCTCGACGAGCGAGCGGCAGAGCTCGAGTCCGAATTGAGGACCGCCAAGGCCGATGAAGCCGAGGCGCCCACCCGAACCCCGCATGTGCAAGTGCCGGACACGGTCGATGCAGCAGAGGAGCGCCTCCGCGGCGCGCTGCGAAGCGCTGAAATGGACCGCGACGTTGCCGAGCTCCGCGACATCGAGGCCGCCAGGGAGCGGCTGCGCAATGGTGAGTTCGGTACCTGCGTGGATTGCGGCGTGCAGATTCCGGCCGAAAGACTCAACGCCATGCCGGCCTCCGCCCGCTGCGTCGAATGCCAGGAGCGCTACGAGCGCACGCACCCGATCGAAATCCGCCTGCCGCCGGCGCTTTGAATCAAGGCGAGCGCGGGGGCAGGGCAAGACAAAGCAAAAGAAGCGGCGCCCCGCAAGGGACGCCGCTTCGCGCTTCAGCTAAAGGCGTGCAACCGGCTCAATAGTCCATGCCGCCCGCCGGCATGGCCGGAGCCTTCTCGGCGGGCTTGGGCAGTTCCGCCACGGTCGCGTCCGTTGTGAGGATCAAGCCCGCGATCGACGCCGCGTTCTGCAGCGCGGTGCGGGTGACCTTGGTCGGGTCGACCACGCCGATCTGCACCAGGTCGCCGTACTCGCCGGTCGCTGCGTCGTAGCCATAGTTGCCCTTGCCCTCGAGCACCTTGGAAACGACCACCGAAGGCTCCACGCCCGCATTGGCGACTATGGCCCGCAGCGGTGCCTCGAGCGCGCGCAGCGCAATGCGAATGCCCGCGTCCTGGTCGGCATTGGCACCTTTCAGCTCGGTGGTGGCCGCACGCGCGCGCAGCAGCGCCACGCCGCCGCCGGGCACGATGCCTTCCTCGACAGCCGCGCGCGTGGCGTGCAGCGCATCGTCGACGCGGTCCTTCTTTTCCTTCATTTCCACTTCGGTGGCGGCACCGACGCGGATCACCGCCACGCCGCCCGCGAGCTTGGCCACGCGCTCCTGCAGCTTCTCGCGGTCGTAGTCGCTGGTGGCCTGCTCGATCTGCGCCTGGATCGACTTCACGCGCGCATCGATGAGCGCCTGGTCGCCCGCGCCGTCGATGATGATGGTGTTCTCCTTTTGCACCTCGACGCGCTTGGCGCGGCCCAGGTCTTCGAGCGTCGCCTTGTCGAGCTGCTTGCCGGTTTCTTCGGAGATCACCGTCGCGCCCGTGAGTACCGCAATGTCCTCGAGCATTGCCTTGCGGCGGTCGCCGAAGCCCGGCGCCTTGACAGCCGCCACCTTCAGCACGCCGCGCATGGAGTTGACCACCAGCGTGGCAAGCGCTTCGCCCTCGACCTCTTCGGCCACGATCAGGAGCGGCTTGCCGGCCTTTGCGGCGGCTTCGAGCACCGGCAGCAGTTCGCGGATGTTCGAGATCTTCTTGTCGTGCAGCAGCACCAGCGGATCGTCGAGGTGCGCCACCTGCTTCTCGGGGTCGTTGATGAAGTAGGGGCTCAGGTAGCCGCGGTCGAACTGCATGCCCTCGACCACGTCGAGCTCGTTATCGAGCGACTTGCCGTCTTCCACCGTGATCACGCCTTCCTTGCCGACCTTCTCCATTGCGTCGGCAATGATCTTGCCGATGGCTTCGTCGGAGTTGGCCGAAAGCGCGGCCACCTGCGCGATCTCCTTTCCGGTAGAGATGGGCTTGGAGAGCTTGCGCAGCTCTTCGAGCACCGCGGCGGTGGCCTTGTCGATGCCGCGCTTCAGGTCCATCGGGTTCATGCCCGAGGCCACGTGCTTCATGCCCTCTTGCACGATGGCCTGCGCGAGCACGGTGGCGGTGGTGGTGCCGTCGCCCGCCACGTCGGCCGTCTTGGAGGCGACCTGCTTCACGATCTGCGCGCCCATGTTCTCGAACTTGTCGGCAAGCTCGATCTCCTTGGCCACCGACACGCCGTCCTTGGTGATGGTGGGTGCGCCGAAGCTGCGTTCGAGCAGCACGTTGCGGCCCTTGGGACCGAGCGTGACCTTCACCGCATCGGCAAGGATGTTGACGCCCGCGACGATGCGCTGGCGGGCGTTGTCATGGAACCTGACGTCCTTGGCAGTCATTTTTTCATCACTCCTTTCACAACGGGTTTCTGGACATCATCAGGCGACGCGCTTCAGGCCGCCGCGTTCGCTGGTGTCGACAACCGCGAGCACGTCGTCCTCGCGCATCACCAGCAGTTCCTCGTCTTCGACCTTGACCGTCTGCCCCGCGTACTTGGCAAAGAGCACCTGGTCGCCCGCCTTCAGGTGCAAGGGGCGCAGGGTGCCGTCCGCAAGCAGCTTCCCTTGGCCCACCGAGAGCACCTCGCCCTGTTCGGGCTTCTCCGCGGCCGAGTCGGGAATCACGATGCCGGAAGCCGTCTTGCGCTGCTGTTCGATTCGCTTGACGATCACCCGGTCGTACAGAGGATGAAGTTTCATGTTCAATCTCCTAAGCGATACAGGTCATCAAAAAAGTTGAACCGGCACCGAGAAATGCCGGCGCGCGAGAGCTATGGGCTGGCCGCCGCCGCTTCAAGAGGGTGCGCCGCAGATTTTTTTGTGACGATTTTTTTCAGCCGCCACCAAGCAGGATGCGGTCCGCACGGCCCAGCCGGTAGACGGTGCGGCGCGCCGCATCGTCGCCATGCAGCGGCTGGGGCATCACGGGGCAGGGCAGCGGGCGCCCGCCGCTCTCGTCGAGCGTGTCGTCGCCATCGTCTTGCACTTCGGCCCAGATGCCGCGCTTGCGCGGGCGGAACAGCCAGCGCAGGTAGCCGCGGTGCGCGGCAAGCCGCATCAGCTCTTCGCGGTCGGGCGCATCGGCCATGACGTGGCCGTTGTCGCTGTCGTCGTCTTCGTAGTAGCCAAAGGCGCGTCGGCCGTCGCTCACTTCGGTTGCAGGCGCGCCAAGCCGCCACCATGCCGGCCGCTCGAGCCGCTCGACGTCCCAGGCGCCGAGCTGCCACGCCGCCTCGAGCAGCGATTGCTCGAGTGCGTCGAACGCATCGAGCACGCCCTGGGGCATGTCGAACTGCGCCATCGACTGCGGCACCGGCCGTGCGGGCAGTTCGAGGCCCGGCAAATGCAGGGGCGTCTGCCGGAAGAAGCCGTGCCAGTGCAGGGACAGCAACGCAGGCGCTTCTTCGCGGGCCACGGCGGTCACGGTCACCGCATACAGCGGCAGCCGCATCGCGTCGGACTGGTCGGCAACGGTTTCGAGAATGTTCATCAAGAGACCTCCAATGCAACGCGAAAAAATCTAGAACAAGCCGGCGCCGGCTGCAAGCGGCGAATGCCGCAGGGGCGCTTTTTGAATGCTCTTGAAATTAAAAACAGCCGCATCAAAATTACAGCTTGGAAGCCTCGCGCCTCCGTTTCTTCGCCCTCATTCCTTGTTCATTCATTTCCTCCCGAGGAGACTGTCTTGACGATGAAGATCGCGCAGATCGCACCCCTCTACGAAGCCGTTCCGCCGCGGCTCTACGGCGGCACCGAACGGGTCGTCGCCCACCTGGCCAACGCGCTGGTCGACCAGGGACACGAAGTCACGCTGTTCGCTTCGGCGGACACCCAGACCCGGGCCCAGCTGGCCCCCATGCGCGCGCAGGCCCTGCGCCTGGACCCGGCGCCGCTGAAGTCCGACCTGGCCAGCCACCTGAGCATGCTTCACGAAGTGCGGCGACGAGCGCACCAGTTCGACGTGCTGCACTTCCACGTCGACCTGATGCACTTTCCGTTCTTCGAGGACATGGCGGGCCGAACGCTCACCACGCTTCATGGCCGGCTCGACATTGCCGATCTGCCCGGCGCCTACATGCGCTGGAGCCGCTATCCGCTGGTCTCCATCTCGCGCCACCAGCGAAAGCCGCTGCCTTTTGCCAACTGGTTCGCGACCATTCCCCACGGGCTGGACGAAACGCCCTATGCCTTCCAGCCCAAGCCTGATGGATACCTGGCTTTCCTGGGGCGCATCTCGCCCGAGAAGCGGCCCGACCGCGCCATCGAGATCGCGAAGAAAGCGGGGCTCCCGCTCAAGATCGCGGCCAAGGTCGATGCAGCCGATGCAAGCTACTTTGCGCAAAAGATCAAGCCGATGCTCGACCACCCACTGGTCGAATTCATCGGCGAGATCGGCGATGCCGACAAGGCGAAATTTCTTGGCGGCGCTCGCGCGCTGCTCTTTCCCATCGACTGGCCGGAGCCCTTTGGCCTGGTGATGATCGAGGCCATGGCTTGCGGCACGCCGGTGATCGGGTGGCGCTGCGGCTCGGTGCCCGAAGTGATCGAGCACGGCGTGAGCGGGCTCATCGTCGAAGACGAAGTGCAGGCGGTGGAGGCGGTGCGCGCCATCGGCAAGCTCGACCGCCGCCGCGTGCGCGAGGCGTTCGAAAGCAGGTTCTCCGCGCATGCGATGGCAAGTGCCTACGTCGAGCAATACCAGCGGCTGATCGGTGGCGGGGTGCTGCCGCCGCAAGACCACGTCTACCACGAGGCGGCCTGAGCGATGAGCGTTGAAGTGCCTGCTGTCGATCAGGCCGAGCCGGCCACCGAACGCGCGGTGCAGCACGCGTTCGTGCTCAAGGAGGGCGACACCTATTTTGTGATGGACGGCCACGGCGACGTGGGCGGCGGTGTGGACGGGCTCTTTCACGACGACACGCGCATGCTGTCGACATTCGTGCTGCGGCTCGACGGCGCGCGTCCGTCGCTGTTGTCCAGCGGGGTGAGCCAGGACAACGTCTTCTTCACCGCCAATCTCACCAACCGCCCGCTGCCGGTGCTCGGATCGACATCGATGCCGCAGGGCGTGATCCATCTGGAGCGCAAGCGCTTTCTGTGGGGCGCGCGGCTGTTCGAGCGCATCCGGCTCGTCAACTACAGCGACCAGCCCGCGCAGGCGCCGCTCACGCTGCAATTCGGCGCCGACTTTCGCGACATGTTCGAAGTGCGCGGCCAGCAGCGCGCACGGCGCGGCGAGATCGGCGCGCCAGAGGTGGGAACGCACGGCGTGGTGCTGCGCTACCAGGGGCTGGACACGGTCACGCGCCTGGCTTGCATCGACTTTTCACAAGTTCCGCAGCGTCTCGATGCAGGCACCGCCGCATTCACCGTGCCGCTCGCGGCGCACGGCGAGTGGACGCTCCACATCGAGGTGGGCACGGAGCCCGGCCAGCCCAGCGCGGCACGGTTCCGCGAGGCCGGCGTGCTCGCGCGGTGGCGCATGCGCGCACGCCAGCGCCGCGGCTCGCGCCTGCAGGCTTCGGGTCGCTTGTTCCAGGCCTGGCTCGATCGCTCGCGCGCCGACCTTGCGCTGCTCACGACCGACCTGCCCACGGGGCCGTATCCCTACGCGGGCATTCCATGGTTCTCGACACCGTTCGGGCGCGACGCCATCGTCACCGCTTTCCAGACGCTGTGGATCGACCCGAGGCTGGCGCAGGGCGTGCTCGAATTTCTTGCGGCGCGGCAGGCGCACCAGACCTCGAGCTTTCGCGATGCCGAGCCCGGAAAAATCATGCACGAGACCCGCAAGGGCGAGATGGCCGCGGTCGACGAACTGCCCTTCGGCCAGTACTACGGTGGGGTCGACACCACGCCGCTTTTCGTGGCCTTGGCAGGTGCCTATGCGCGGCGCACGGCCGACCGCGCCACCATCGCGCACATCTGGCCCGCGCTGTGCGCCGCTTGTGAATGGATGGAGCGCAACATGGCGCGCCACCCCGATGGCCTGCTCGCCTACCAGCGCGGTGAAGCGAGCGGCCTTGCCAACCAGGGGTGGAAGGACAGCCACGACTCGATCTTCCACGCCGACGGCCGCACGCCCGAAGGGCCGATTGCTCTCGTCGAGGTGCAAGGCTATGTCTATGCGGCCTTTCTTGCGATGTCGTCCATGGCCGAGTGGCAGGGCGACTCCGGCGCGGCCCGTTGGCGCCAGCGTGCGGAGGCCATGCGCGAAGCGGTCGAAAGCCGCTTCTGGCTCGACGACCTGAAGTTCTACGCGCTCGCCATCGACGGTGCCAACCAGCCCTGCCGCGTGCGTGCCTCGAATGCGGGGCATCTGCTCTTCACGGGTCTGCCGGGCGAAGAGAGGGCCCTGTCCGTCGGCCACCAACTGCTGTCGTCGGCCTTCGCATCGGGCTGGGGCATTCGCACCTTGCCGACGGAGGCGGTGCGCTTCAACCCGATGTCGTATCACAACGGATCGGTGTGGCCGCACGATGTTGCGCTGTGTGCGGCCGGGCTTGCCCACTACGGCGAGCGAGACGGCGTGGTGCGCATCCTGGACAACCTGTTCGAGACGGCCTCGCACTTCGGCATGCGCTTGCCCGAACTGTTCTGCGGCTTCGACCGCCAGCCCGGCCAGTCCCCCGTTGCCTACCCTGTGGCCTGCCTGCCGCAGGCATGGGCGGCGGGCTCGGTGTTCATGCTGCTGCAAGCCTGCCTGGGCCTGCAGGTGGACGGCGTCCGGCGCGAGGTGAAGATCGTGCAGCCGCAGTTGCCCGCGGACATCGACCAGCTGCACGTGCAAGGGCTGCAGGTGGGGAGTGCGCGGGTCGACCTGCACTTTCAGCGGCTCGAAGAACGCATCGTCGTGGTCGCGCAATCGGCGCCCGGCACGCCCAAGGTCGACGTCAACCTGCAGCTTTAGCGGTGCGGCGCAAAGCGTGACATTTATGAGCGCACCGCGCGGCGCGCGTGACACTGATTGTCATGTGCAGAGGGTTTTGCGGGCCCTGAGGCTTTTTTGCGCAGCGATCCGCAAGCGAGGCGAATAGAAAAGGGCTCATCTGCGAATTGGGCATGCATGTTGCGGTAGCAAGGTTTAACAAAACCTCAATACAACATGCATCAACCGGCCAGCGAAGACAACAACCTCCCCGACAACACCCTCGACAACTCCCTGGACCGCCGCATGTTCTGCATGGGCGCGATGAGTCTCGCCGCCCTTGGAACCGCCGCTTGTGGCGGAGGAGGAGGCGGCAGCGGAGCGGGCAGCATCGGCCTGCTTGGCGGTGCGACGCAGGGCACCGCTGGTGCGGCACCCGGTCCCGCAACGGGTTCCGGCTCCGAAGACGTGCCGGCGCCAGCGCCCTCGCCCGCGCGAACGAAGCCGTTCGTTCACCCCGGCCTGCTGCACACCGAGGCCGACTTCGAGCGCATGCGCCTCAAGGTCGCGGCCAACGCACAGCCCTGGCTCGCCGGATGGAATGCGCTCACATCCAATGGCCGCTCGCAGCTCGGCGCCACGCCGAGGCCGCTGGCCACGGTGATTCGGGGGGACGTCCCGGGCCAGAACTTCGCGCAGTTCTACATCGACGTTGCGCGTGCCTACCAGTTGGCGCTGCGCTGGAAGGTTTCGCAGGACACGCGCTATGCCGACCTGGCGATCAGGTTCCTCAACGAGTGGTCGTCCGCGTTGACGGCGATCGAGGGCAACGCCGACCGCTTTCTTGCGGCTGGCATCTACGGCCAGCAGTTCGCGAACGCGGCCGAGATCATGCGCACCTATCCGGGCTGGGCGGCCAGCGACTTCGCGCGCTTCCAGAACATGATGCTGACGGTGTTCTATCCGCTCAACCACAGCTTTCTCGTCAACCACAACGGCTCCGAGATCACCAACTACTGGGCCAACTGGGACCAGTGCACGATTGGTGCCATCCTGGCCATCGGCGTGCTGTGCGACCGGCGCGACATCTACGACGAGGCCCTGAACTACTACAGGAGCGGCGCGGGCAACGGCGCCGGCTTGCAGGCGGTCTATCACATGCATCCCGGCTATCTGGGCCAGTGGCAGGAGAGCGGCCGCGACCAGGGCCACTGCACCCTGGGCATCGGCCTCGCAGGCGCGTTCTGCGAAATGGCGTGGAACCAGGGCGACGACATCTACGGCTATGAGAACAACCGCTTTCTGGCCGGTGCCGAGTACGTCGCCAAGTCCAATCTTCGCGACGGCGCGGGCGACTTCTACACTGTGCCTTTCGTCACCAACGTGAACCGGCAGGGAACGCAGTCCGTGCTGGCGGCGGGTGGGCAGGGCCATCGGCGCGGAATCTGGGAGAGCGTGCACAACCACTATGCAAACCGCCTCGGCATTGCCACGCCCTACACCGCGCTGCAGGCCGAGCAGATGCGCCCGGAAACGGACGGCAACAACGGCGACCAGCTCGGCTTCGGAACCCTGACCTTCACGCGCGATCCGCTCACGGCGCTCGTGCGGCCGAGCGGGCTCACCGCGCGGGTGCGCGCCTCGCAAGTGGAGTTGTCGTGGTGGGGCAGCACCGGCGCGCTGAGCTACTCGGTCAGGCGCGCCTCCACCGCGGGCGGGCCCTACAGCACCACCGTGGCTTCAGGCATCACCGACACGCTGGCTTTCACCGACACCACCGGCGTCGCGGGAGAGGTGTATTACTACGTCGTGGTTGCCGTGAACGCAGGGGGAGAGAGCGAGCCATCCGCCGAAGCGCGGGCCGCCCTCAAACCCGAGCTGCTGATGCACCTCAGGTTCGACGAAGCGCAAGGGAACTCCGCCGCCGATGCGACAGGCCGGTTAGCCGCCAGCGAACTTGCCGGTGGCGCGGCTTGGACTGCGGGCCGCAACTCAGCAGGGGCTGTCGCCCTGGGCGGCACGGGCGCCTACATCAACCTGCCCACGGGCTTGGTGAAGGACGCGGCCGACTTCACGATCGCATGCTGGGTGTACGTGGACAGCCTCTCGACGTGGTCGCGCGTCTTCGACTTCGGCTCCGGCACGCGCCGCTACATGATGCTCACGCCGCGCAGCAATGCCGGCACCGTGCGCTACGCGATCTCCAGGGTTCACGGCTACAACGAGCAGGTGATCGAAGGCGCGTCGCCGCTGCCGACCGGGCGCTGGGTGCACGTGGCCGTGACCCTGGCCGGCACGCTCGGCACGCTGTATGTCGATGGCGTGGCGGTCGGCAGCAACGCGCAGATGACGCTGGCGCCCTTCGAGCTGGGAGAGACCACGCAGAACTTTCTCGGACGCTCGCAGTATCCGAACGATCCGGCGCTGCGCGCGCAACTGGACGACTTCCGGGTCTACCAGGGCGCGCTGGGGGCTGCGGAAATCGCGGCGCTGCTCTAGCTCTCGGCTTCGAAGCCGGGCGCCTGGCTCATCTCCGAAGGCTTGTAGATCTTGTGCTGCGCGGTGGGCCCGCCGGCATCGGCCACCACCAGCAGGCGCCAGAGCGGCTCGCGCGTGGAGCACGCGTTTTCTTCGGGGGTGAGGCGGAAGTTCGGCGTTGCCGTGGAGGTGCCCTTCACGGTGACCCTGAGAAGCGTTGCGCCTTTCGCGTTCGACACCTCGATGTCGTAGCCCAGCTTCTGGCTGGTCACGTCCTCGGCGTTGTAGCCGTAGCCCTTGAAGTGGCCCATGACATACGCCATGGCGGCAGCCTGGACCTCTTCCGCCGAAGCCGGCTTGGCCGCCTCGGGCTCCGCTTCTACAGCCGCCGGAACGCCGCCTCGCGCCTTGGCGGCCTGCATGTCGGCGTCATCGGGAACCCAGCCGCGCGGGCCGCGCACCAGCACCGCCAGCAGCTGCTCGGGCTCCCAGCTTGCGACGTGCCATTCGGAGTCGTCGCGCACGCGGGTGGACACCTTCGCGCTCTTGTTGCTTTCGAGTTCTGCAATCGCAACCCGGTTGGTCTGCACGACCGCGCGGAAGGCCTGGCCTGCGTCGAAGGTGCGCTTGAGCAATGCAAGGCGGTCCTTGGCGCGCTGGACCTGGTTGGGCGTTCGCGTGCCGCCGCCCGGGCGGTGCTGCGTGTCGAGCGATTCGAGATAGAACCAGCGCCCGTTCGCACCCACGTGCACATACTCCGCCCAGATGGTGGCAATGACGTTGTCGCCCGTGGCCATCCAGGCGTACTCGAAGGGCTTGTCGCGCGCGTCGAACACGCCCATCTTGGCGACGATTTCAACCGGACTGAGCCGCGGTCCTGACAGGCGCATCTCATCGATGACGGCGAGTACGCGGGGGTCGACTTCCTTGTCCATTCAGCGGGCTTCTGGCGAGTTTGGGGGGTGGGAGTATGCCGCATCATCACCGCCGAACAAGTCAGCCGGTGTTACCGCGTGCGGCTGCCGGCGGACAGGCGCTGGGCCAGCTTCTGCTCGCGGAACGCCGCGGTGACGAAATCGACAAAGGCGCGCGTCTTGCCCGGCAGCAGCTTCTGGCTCGCGAAGTACAGCGAGAGCGGGCCGAGGTCGCAGTGCCAGTCGGGCAGCAGCCGCTCCAACGCGCCGCTCTGCAGGTGTGGCGCGGCGTGCGGCACGGCGACGAGGCCGATTCCCAGGCCCAGCAGCGTTGCACGGCAGAGCGCATCGGGGTCGTTGACCACCATCACCGGCTTCTGCGTGGCGGCCATTTCGCGTCCGGCGCCGTTGCGCATGACCGGCGTGCGAACGCGGCTGTGCAGCGGCGAGCGCAGGGCCACGCCTGCAAGGTCGGCAAGGCCGCCCGGGTCCTTCGGCCGGCGCTTGCCGCGCAGGAAGCCGGGCGATGCCACCGCAATCAGGTGGATGCGCCCCAGCTCGCGCGCCACCATGCCGGGCGGCAGATCGAACCCGCCGCCCACGGCTGCGTCGAAGCCGCCGGCAATCAGGTCCAGCGGACGGTTGTCGAAGAACCAGTCCGGAACGACCGCCGGATACTTTTCGAGAAAGCCGGGCATCAGCGGCAACAGGTAGTCCATGCCGAAGCCCGGCGCCGCGCTCAGCCTGAGCACCCCAGCCGGCTGCCCGGCATTCACGGTGATGTCCGCAATGGCGCCCTGGATGCTGTCGAGCCCGCCCTGCACCGATTGCAAGAACCGTTCGCCCGCCTCGCTGAGCGTAAGGCCGCGCGTGCTGCGCTGGAACAGGCGCACGCCCAGGTTGCGCTCCAGCTGGGCGACGTTGCGGCTGACTGCTGCGGGTGTGAGCGCGAGCCGGCGTGCCGCCGACGAAAAGCTGCCCGTCTCCGCGCTGCGCACGAAGGATTCAAGGTTGGCGAGGGTTTCCATTGCAGCGGATTTCAACAAATGCTTGAAAGTAATTCAAGCCAGTCACGACTATTGCTATGGGGGGCGAATACCTAGAGTTGAACCCGGCAAGACGATCTTGCGCACTTCACTTCAAGGAAAACCAAATGAAAATCGCCATCATCGGCGCCGGCGAAATCGGCTCCGCCATCGCTCGCCAACTCGCACGCAACGGCATCGAAGCCGCCATTGCCAACAGCCGCGGCCCGCAAACGCTGCAGCCATTGGTCGACGAACTGGGTCCCCGCATCAAGGCCGTCGAGCTCAAGGAAGCGGCCCAGGCCGACCTGGTGTTTGTCGCGGTCAACTGGAACCGCCTGCACTCCGCGCTGAAAGACCTGGGGCCGTGGAATGGCCGCATCCTCGTCGATGCCAACAATGCCGTCGAAGCGCCGTCGCTGAAGCCGATCGACGTGGGCGGCCGCGCTTCCAACGAAGTGGTGGCCGAACTGGCGCCGGGCGCTCGCGTGGTCAAGGCCTTCAACCACCTGGCGGCTGCCGCGCTGGAAGCCGACCCGAAGGTCGCAGGCGGCCGCCGCGTGCTGTTCCTTTCGGGCAAGGACGCCGATGCCAAGAAGACCGTGAGCGAACTGATCGCCCGCCTGGGCTTCACCCCCATCGACCTGGGCGGCGTGAACGAAGGCCGCCTCGTGCAGTTTCCGGGCGGCCCGATGGCGATCCTGAACCTGGTGAACCTCGACGAGCCGGCGGCCTGAGCAACGCGGTGCCCGCGCGGGCTCCCTTGCGAGCCGCGCGGGGCTACACTCCGCTCACACATGGTCCCCAGCCGCTTTATCCACCGCCAGTTGGCCGCGTTCTTCGTGGTCCTTTCGCTGCTGTTCTCGCAGCTGGCGCTGGCAAGCTATGTCTGCCCCGGCGCGGCAGATGCCGCGGCAATGGCCGAAATGATGGCCGCAACGGGCGAACCCTGCGAAGGCATGGACACCGCTCAGCCCGTGCTGTGCCACCAGCATGCCGCGGACATGTCGCTGTCGTTCGAGCCCGTGAAGGCCGCGACGCCTTCGCTGCCTGCCATCGTGCAGGTACTGGCCCTGCCCGTGGTGCTGGCTTCGCAGGGACATGCGCTTCCGCCGCAGGCCCGGCCCGAGCGGCAGCATCCGCCGCCCGATCCCGTTTTTCTAGCGACCCGCAGACTCCGCGTCTGAAATTCTCCGTCGACTGACCGGTGCCGGCGCGGCTCGTCCGCTTGCCGGCCATTGCCTCGTTCGTCCGCGGAGTTGCCATGGCCCCTCTTTCCTTGCGCGCAGCCTTATTGGTCGTAGCGCTGCTGCCGTACCTTGCTGCGGCCGCCCCCTTGTCCCTTCAGAACGCGCTTCAGCTTGCGGCCCAGCGCTCCGAGACCACGCGCGCCGCACGCGCCGGTTTGTCGAGCGCCAAGGAAGCGGCGCATGCGGCGGCGCAGCTTCCCGATCCCACGCTGCGCGTCGGCATCGACAACCTGCCTGCGACCGGGCCGGACCGCTTTCACACCGCGCGCGAACCGATGACGATGAAGCGCATCGGCATCAGCCAGGAGTGGCTGTCCGCCGACAAGCGCGCGGCGCGCCAGGCGGCCGCGGATGCGTCGGTCGGCCGCGAAACGGTGCAGGCGCAGGCGGCCTTGGCCGAGACCCGTCTGCAGACCGCGCTCGCCTACGTCGAAGCCTTCTATGCCGGCGAGGCGCTGAAGCTGGCCACGCTCATGGAGCGCCACGCCCACGAAGAACTGGAGGCCTCGCGCGCGCGCCTGTCGTCGGCTGCCGGGAGCAGCCAAGACGTGCTCGCGCTGACCGGGGCAAGAGGCGTCTCGGAAGACGACGCGGCGGAAATCCGGCAGCAGCAGAACGCTGCGCGCGTTGCGCTGCAGCGCTGGACCGGCGTGCAGCCCGATGAACTGGTGCCGCCGGCGGGCACCGTTGCGCTCCCTTCGGAAGAGGCCTACGTTGCCGCGCATCCGGCCGTCGCCGCCATGCAGCGCGATGTGGAAGTGGCCGCGCAAGCCGCGGCGGTGACCGCATCCAATCGCAAGCCCAACTGGACCTGGGAGCTCGCCTACGGCCAGCGCACCGGCTACGCTGACATGGTGTCGGTGGGTGTGAGCATTCCGCTGCCGGTGGCGCCTGGCGACCGCCAGGACCGCGACACCGCCGCCAAGCTCGCGCTGGCCGGCAAGGCCGAGGCCGAACTGGCCGAAGCGATGCGCGCCGCCACCGCCGAATACAAATCGCTGATCGGCGATGCGCAGCGCCTGCAGCAACGCATCGACCGCTATCGCGCCGGCGTGGTCGTTACCGCCGGCCAAAGGGCCGCGGCCGCAACGGCGGCCTACCGGTCCAACCAGGGCGATCTGGCTGCCTTGTTCCAGGCGCGGCATGCCGAAGTCGAGGCGCAGCGCAAGCTGCTGGCGCTGCAGCGCGATCTCGCCAAGACCCAAGTTCAACTGGCCTTCCGGCCGATCAACGCCGAGGTGGCGCAATGAACCGAAAACTCACTGCCGGCATGTTGCTGCTGGCCGCCTTGCTGCTCGCTGGCGGTGCCTTCTACCTGGGCCGCAAGACGGGCCAACATGCGGACGCTGCCATGAGCTCGGCCCCCGGGGCCGAGGGCCGCAAGGTGCTCTACTGGCACGATCCGATGGTGCCGGGCCCGCGTTTCGACCAACCCGGCAAGTCGCCGTTCATGGACATGCAACTGGTGCCGATGTATGCCGACAGCGCTACCGGCACAGGAAGCGAAGGGGGCGTGAAGATCAGCCCCGCCGTGCAGCAGAACCTCGGCATCCGGTATGCCGGCGTGCGGCGGGTGGAAACATCTTCGTCGTTCGATGCCATTGGAGCCGTGCAGTTCGACGAGCGGCTCAACGCCGCGGTGCAGACCCGCGTTGCGGGATATGTCGAGGGCCTCTCGGTCCGCGCGCCGATGGAGCGCGTGCGCAAAGGCCAAGCCCTGGCGACTGTCTTCGCGCCCGATTGGCTCGGTCCGCAGAACGAGTGGCTCGCGCTCAGGCGCTCGGGCGCTTCGCCCGATCTCGTCGCGGCAGCCCGCGAGCGCATGCGGGCCATGTCCATTCCCGCCGAACTCATCCGGCGCAGCGAGGAAGCCGGCACCGCGCAAGCGCGCTACGTGCTCACCGCGCCGGTCGACGGCGTGGTCGCCGAGCTGGGCGTGCGCGAAGGCGTTGCGGTCACGCCCGGTATGACGCTCTTTCGCATTGCCGGCCTGCAGAAAGTGTGGGCGGTGGCCGAGATTCCGGAAGCACAGGCGGTGCGCCTGGGGCGCGGCCAGAAGGCTCGGGCCGTGCTCCAGGCCGACGCGTCCGAGTCGTTCGACGGCGCGCTCGACGAAATCCTGCCCGAGATCAACACCGCCACGCGCACCTTGAAGGCTCGCTTCGAGGTCGACAACAGGGCCGGAAAACTCACGCCCGGCATGTTGCTGCGCCTGCAGGTGGCCGGGCCTGCGGCCAGCCGGCTGGTCGTGCCGTCGGAGGCCGTGATTCGCACCGGCAAGCGCGCGGTGGTGATCGTGCGCAGGGCCGACGGCGCTTTCGAGCCGCGCGACGTGTCGCTGGGCGCCGACGCGGGGGACGACACCGAAGTGGTCTCGGGGCTCGCCGAGGGCGAGCAGGTGGTGGCGAGCGGCCAGTTCCTGATCGATTCGGAGGCGCGGCTGCGCTCGGTGCTCGGCAGCATGGCGGCACCTGCATCCGCATCGCAGGCTGCATCGCCGGCCGTCGTGCTGCACAAGGCAGAGGGCAGGGTGGAGAGCGTGGCGGCCGACGGCATCACCATCTCGCACGGTCCGGTCGCCACGCTCCTGTGGCCTTCCATGACGATGGGCTTTTCCAAGGCGTCGCGGAGCGCCTTCGCCGACATCAAGCCGGGCGACAGCGTGCGCTTCGAGTTCAAGGAGGGCGGGCCCATGGGCTATGAGCTGGTCTCCGTGCAGCGCGTGCAACCGGCCCGCAAGCCATGATCGCCGCGCTCATCCGCTGGTCCATCGGCAACCGTTTCCTGGTGCTGATCGCGACGCTGTTCCTGGTGGCTGCGGGCGTGTGGTCGGTCGCGCGCACGCCGCTCGACGCATTGCCCGATCTGTCGGACACGCAGGTCATCATCCGCACGCCCTTTCCGGGCAAGGCGCCCCAGGTGGTCGAGGACCTTGTGACCTACCCGCTGACCACCACCATGCTCAGCGTGCCCGGCGCCAAGACCGTGCGGGGCTATTCGTTCTTCGGCGACTCGTTCGTCTATGTGCTGTTCGACGACAAGACCGATCCGTATTGGGCGCGCTCCCGCGTCGTGGAATATCTCAACCAGGTGCAAAGCCGGTTGCCCGCGGGCGCCAACGCCTCGCTGGGCCCGGACGCCACCGGCGTGGGATGGATCTATGAATACGCGCTGGTCGACCGCACGGGCACGCGCGACATCGGGCAGCTGCGCGCGCTCAACGACTGGTTCCTCAAGTTCGAACTCAAGACGGTGCCCGACGTGGCCGAGGTGGCGAGCATCGGCGGCATGGTGCGCCAGTACCAGGTGGTGCTCGATCCCGACCGAATGCGCGCGCTGGGCATCGCGCAGTCGATGGTCGTGGAGGCCTTGCAGAAGGCCAACCAGGCTTCGGGCGGCTCGGTGGTGGAGTTTGCCGAGGCGGAGTACATGGTGCGATCGCGCGGCTACCTGCGTTCGCTGGACGATTTCCGGAGCATCCCGCTCGCGGTGGCGGGCGCAACGCCGGTGCTGCTGCGCGACGTGGCCACCGTGCAGATCGGTCCCGAGATGCGCCGCGGCATCGCCGAGCTCGACGGCGAAGGCGAAGTGGCCGGCGGCGTGGTCGTCATGCGCTCGGGCAAGAACGCCCGTTCGACCATCGAGGCCGTCAAGGCCAGGCTCGAGGCGCTCAAGCCAAGCCTGCCGCCGGGGGTGGAGATCGTGCCCACCTACGACCGCTGGCTGCTGATCGACCGCGCAGTGGAGAACCTGCGCGGCAAGCTCATCGAGGAGTTCATCGTGGTGGCGCTGGTCTGCGCGGTGTTCCTGTTCCACCTGCGCTCTGCGCTGGTCGCGGTGGTGGCGCTGCCCGTCGGCGTGCTGGCTGCGTTCATCGTCATGCACTGGCAGGGGGTCAACGCCAACATCATGTCGCTCGGCGGCATCGCAATTGCCATCGGTGCCATGGTGGACGGCGCGATCGTCATGGTCGAAAACGTGCATAAGCACATCGAGGCTTTCGAAGCCGCCGAGGGCAGGCAACCCGATGTGGCCGAGCGGTGGCAACTTGTGGCGGATGCATCGGTCGAGGTGGGGCCCGCGCTGTTCTTCTCGCTGCTGGTGATCACGCTGTCCTTCGTGCCCGTGTTCTCGCTCGAGGCGCAAGAGGGGCGGCTGTTCTCTCCGCTCGCCTTTACCAAGACCTACGCCATGGCGGCCGCGGCGGGCCTGTCGGTCACGCTGATTCCGGTGCTCATGGGCTATCTCATCCGTGGGCGCATTCCGCACGAGGGCGCCAATCCGGTAAACCGCCTGCTGATGGCGGCGTACCGGCCCGCACTGGAGCTGGTGCTGCGCTTTCCCAAGGGAACACTGGCCATTGCCGCGGTGCTGCTGGCACTCACGGCGGTGCCGCTGATGCGGCTCGGCGGCGAGTTCATGCCGCCGCTGGACGAGGGCGACCTGCTCTACATGCCTTCCGCGCTGCCCGGGCTTTCGGTGTCGAAGGCCTCCGAACTGCTGCAGCAGACCGACCGGATGATCAAGGCCGTGCCCGAAGTCGAGCGCGTGTTCGGCAAGGCCGGCCGGGCAGACACCGCGACCGATCCGGCACCGCTCGAGATGTTCGAGACCACCATCCAGTTCAAGCCCAGGGCGCAATGGCGCGCGGACATGACGCCCGACAGGCTCATCGAGGAACTGGACCGCGCGGTCAAGGTGCCGGGCCTCACCAACGTGTGGGTGCCGCCCATCCGCAACCGCATCGACATGCTGGCCACGGGCATCAAGAGCCCCGTCGGTATCAAGGTGGCCGGCGCGGACCTGGCCACCATCGATGCGCTCGCCACGCAGATCGAGGCCGCGGTCAAGAATGTGCCCGGTGTCTCATCGGCGCTGGCCGAGCGGCTCACCGGCGGGCGCTACATCGATGTCGACGTCGACCGGCTGGCGGCGGCACGCCACGGGCTTTCGGTGGCCGAGGTGCAGGCCGTGGTGTCCACGGCCATCGGCGGCGACAACGTGGGCGAAGTCATCCAGGGCCGCGAGCGCTATCCCATCAACGTGCGTTATCCGCGCGAGATCCGCGATTCGCTGGAGCGCCTGCGGCAACTGCCTTTCGTCACGGCCAGGGGCGCGCAGCTGCTGCTGGGCGATGTCGCGAAGATCAGCATCGAGGACGGTCCGCCGATGCTGCGCAGCGAGAACGCACGGCTGTCGGGGTGGGTCTATGTCGACGTGCGCGGCCGGGACTTGCGCTCAGCCGTTACCGAGATGCAGGCAGCCGTCGGCCGGGCTGTGCAGATGCCGGCGGGCTATGCGGTGTCGTGGTCGGGCCAGTTCGAATACCTGGAGCGTGCGACCGAGCGCCTGAAGCTGGTCGTTCCAGCGACGCTGGCGGTCATCTTCGTGCTGCTCTACGTGCTGTTCAGGTCGTTCGGCGACGCGGCGTTGGTGATGGCGGCCGTGCCGTTCTCCCTCATCGGCGGCTTCTGGCTCATCTGGGCGATGGGCCATTCGATTTCCGTCGCCACGGCAGTGGGCTTCATCGCGCTCGCCGGCGTTGCGGCCGAGTTCGGCGTGGTGATGCTGGTCTACCTGAAGAACGCGCTCGCGCGGCGCCTCGACGCCGGGGAACCGATGAACGAAGAGACCCTGCTGGCCGCCATCCGCGAAGGCGCTGTGCTGCGGGTGCGGCCCAAGGCGATGACGGTTGCCGTGGTGATGGCCGGGCTGCTGCCCATTTTGTGGGGCAGCGGTACCGGCTCGGAGGTGATGACCCGCATCGCAGCGCCCATGGTGGGCGGCATGGTCACCGCGCCATTGCTGAGCATGCTGGTCGTCCCCGCGGCCTGGTACCTGATGCGGCGGCGCGCGCTTTCCCGCGGAAACTAGACTGCGCCGTGCGCTTCCACGTAGAGCGCGTAGAGCGAATGACTGCTCGTCATGTAGAGGCGGTTGCGCTTCGGTCCGCCGAACTCGAGATTGGCGCACCGCTCCGGAAGGCGAATGAAGCCGATCGGCTTGCCTTCAGGGTTGAAGATCTTCACGCCGTCCATCTCTTCGGACTTGCCGAGCGGCAAGTGTGCCTTCATCCCGCCGCCCACCTCGGTGGGCTCCGGCGAGAAGGCGCCGCTGAAGCCCCAGCCGCACCAGAGGTTGCCGTCCCGGTCGACCCGAAAGCCGTCGAGCGCGCCCGGGCCGTCGGCGTCCACCAGCTTCGTCTTATTCGACACGCTGGTGCCGTCGGCTGAAACGTCGTAGCTCCAGATGCTGCGGTTGGGCGTGCCCTTCCACTCGACCACGTAGAGTTTTTTCTCGTCCGGCGAGAACGCGAGTCCGTTCGGGTTCACCAGGTCGGTAATGACGGCGGTGAGCTTGCCGTCCTTGGCAATGCGGTAGACGTTGGTGGTCGCCTGTTCGGGCGTTGCCCTGGAACCTTCCCACTCGCCGTTGATGCCGAAGAGGGGATCGGTGAACCACACCGTGTCGTCCGACCTGACGACCACGTCGTTGGGCGCGTTGAGCTTCTTGCCTTCGTAGCTGTCGGCCAGCACCGTCATGCGGCCGTCTTTCTCGGTGCGCACCACGCGGCGGGTGACGGAGTGTTCGCAGGTAATCAGTCGGCCCTGGCGGTCGCGCGTGTTGCCGTTGGCAAAGTTGGCGTTCTGCTTGTGCACCGTGAACTTGCCGGTCTTCTCGTCGTACTTCATGAGCCGGTTGTTCGGAATGTCGCTGCACAGCAGGTAGCCGCCTTCAGGAAAGTACACCGGCCCTTCGGCCCACCGCATGCCGGTGCCAAGCTGCTCGACCGTGCTGCTGTAGATGCGGTACCTGGCAAAGCTCGGGTCCAGTATCAGCACGGAGGGATCGGGGTAGCGCTGGTTGGGTTTGAAGTCGAAAGACTGCGCGCCGGCCAGGCCGGCCAAGGCGGCGAGTCCCGACCCCGCGGCGGTCTTGATGAAGCGGCGGCGCGGCTGAAGGGGTTCGTTCTGCATCTGCAAATCTCCTTTTGTCGTTGTGAATCCGGCAAGCCCGCAGGTGCGCCAACGGTGGCGACAGGCTGCATGGGCAGTGGCCGGCGCTCATCTTACGGAGGCGCCTGTTGCGGCGATCTGCTTGTGACGTTAAGGTCGGCCGCATGGACGCCCTCCTGCTCGCCCGAATCCAGTTCGGCTTCACGATTTCGTTCCACATCATCTTTCCGGCGCTCACCATCGGGCTGGCGAGCTACCTGGCCGTGCTCGAAGGCCTGTGGCTGCGCACCGGCCGCAAGGTGTACCTCGACCTGTACCAGTTCTGGATCAAGGTGTTCGCCGTGGCCTTCGGCATGGGCGTGGTGTCGGGCCTGGTCATGGCCTACCAGTTCGGCACCAACTGGAGCAACTTCTCCCGCTTCGCCGGCGGCGTGACCGGGCCGCTGCTGGCCTACGAGGTGCTGACCGCGTTCTTCCTTGAAGCAGGTTTTCTCGGCGTGATGCTGTTCGGGCGCGAACGCGTGGGGCCCGCGCTGCACTTCGTTTCGACGATTGCGGTGGCCGTCGGAACGCTGATCTCCGCCACCTGGATTCTTGCGTCCAACAGCTGGATGCAAACGCCGCAAGGCCACGAGATCATCGACGGGCGCGTGGTGCCGGTCGACTGGCTCATGGTGATCTTCAATCCGTCGTTCCCCTACCGGCTCGCGCACACCGTCACCGCCGCCTACCTGGCCACCGCGCTGATGGTCGGCGGTGCGGGAGCCTGGCATCTGCTGCGCGGCCACGACAACACGCGCGTGCGCACCATGCTGTCGATGGCGCTGTGGATGCTGCTGGCCGCCGCGCCGCTGCAGGCGGTCATCGGCGACCAGCACGGGCTGAACACGCTCGAGCACCAGCCGGCCAAGCTAGCGGCCATCGAAGGCCACTGGGAGCGCACGCCCGAGGGCGAAGGCGTTCCGCTGAAGCTCTTCGGCTGGCCCGACATGAAGGCCGAGGTCACGCGCTACGCGGTGGAGATTCCGCGCGCCGGCAGCCTGCTGCTGGCCCACAGCTGGAGCGGGCAGATTCCCGCGCTGAAGGATTTCGCGCCCGAAGACAGGCCCAACTCGACCATTGTGTTCTGGACCTTCCGTGCCATGGTGGGCCTGGGCGTGCTGATGATTGCGCTGGCCTTCTGGGGCTTGTGGTTGCGGCGGGGAGGGCGCCTCTACGCGAGGAAGAGCTTTCTGCGCTTTGCGGTGGCGATGTCTCCGGCCGGGCTGGTGGCCATCCTGGCTGGCTGGTACACCACCGAGATCGGCCGCCAGCCGTGGATCGTCTACGGTCTCATGCGCACGGCCGATGCCGCGTCGCCGCAGCATTCGACAGGGCAGGTCGGGTTCACGCTGGGCCTGTTCGTCATCGTGTACCTGGTCGTGTTCGGCGCGGGCACGGCCTATGGGCTGCGCCTGATCGCCAAGGGGCCGGCCGGAGACGAGGCCGAACGTCCCGCGTGGGGCGGGCCCGGTGAAACGCGAACGCCGATGCGCCCGCTCTCCGCCGCGCCCGAAGACGACCAGGTCGATGACGCCGGCAGCCGCACCGAAAGAGCCAAGGAGGGCGACCGTGATGGGCATTGATCTTCCCCTCATCTGGGCCGTCATCATCCTGTTCGGTATCATGATGTACGTGGTGATGGACGGCTTCGACCTGGGCATCGGCATCCTGTTTCCGTTCGTGCCGGCCAAGGAAGACCGCGATGTGCTGATGAACACCGTGGCACCCGTGTGGGATGGCAACGAGACCTGGCTCGTACTCGGCGGCGCCGGACTGCTGGCGGCGTTTCCGCTGGCCTATGCGGTCATCCTCAGCGCGTTCTACCTGCCCTTGATCCTGATGCTCGTGGGGCTGGTGTTCCGCGGCGTGGCCTTCGAGTTCCGCTTCAAGGCGCGTGCGGGCAAGCGCCGCTGGTGGGACCATGCGTTCATCGGCGGCTCGGTCACCGCAGCCTTCTTCCAGGGTGTGACGCTCGGCGCCTTTCTCAACGGCATGCCGGTGGCCGATGGCAACTACGCGGGCGGGCCGTTCGACTGGATCTCGCCGTTCTCGCTCTTCACCGGCGTGGCGCTGGTGGCGGCCTATGCGCTGCTGGGCGCCACCTGGCTCGTGATGAAGACCGAAGGCCGCCTGCAGATGCGCATGCGCAGTCTGGCAAGGCCGCTGGCCTGGCTCATGCTGGCCGTGATCATCGCCATCAGCATCTGGACGCCGCTCGCGCACGAGGCCATTGCCAGGCGCTGGTTCAGCTTTCCCAACCTGCTGTGGTTTGCACCGGTGCCCACGCTGGTGACCCTGGTCACATGGCGCCTGCTGCGCGACCTGGGCGGCGACGGACATGCGTCGCCCTTCGTGCTCACGCTGGTGCTGCTGTTCCTGGGCTACACCGGGCTGGGCATCAGCCTGTGGCCCAACGTCATTCCGCCGGACATCAGCATCTGGCAGGCGGCGGGTCCGCCGCAGAGCCTGGGCTTTGCGCTGGTCGGTGCCTTGCTGATCATCCCCGTCATCCTGATGTACACCGCATGGAGCTACTGGGTGTTCCGCGGCAAGGTGCGCCATGGCGATGGGTACCACTGACCCCGGCCCCGGCGGCCGCGGCAAATGGTTGCGCCGTTTCGGATGGCTGCTCGCCATCTGGCTGACCAGCGTCGGCACCCTTTTTGTGGTGGCGCTGGTCTTTCGCTGGCTGATGCGAGCGGTGGGCCTCACTGCGCCGTGAGGCCTGCCGCAGGCTAGTGGTGCTGCGCGTGGGCTGCAGGTGCGGCTCGCCGGCGAATTTCGCTCTGCAGTGCACGCTGCCCCGCCGCCAGCGCGGCTTCGTAGGTGTCCGCCGGATCGAAGGCGTCGCGAAGCACCTTGGGGTTCGCTCCGTCCGTATCCGTTTCAAGCAGGCGCCAGACATAGGAGCCGAGGGCTGGCTCCTCGATGATGAGTTCGATGGGTTGTGTCATTGCTTCAACTTGCACAAACCGGGGGCGAATGTCTGTAGGCCGAATTCGAATGCTGCGGGCCCTGCATCCGATTTGAACTCTTCAAGCGGACTTCCTGCCGTCGCTCGCCGCCCGAAGCCTCAACGCATTGCTAATGACCGACGCCGAGCTCAGGCTCATCGCCAGCGCCGCGATCATCGGCGACAGCAGCCAGCCCGTGAACGGAAACAGCACGCCGGCGGCCAGAGGGACGCCGAGCGCGTTGTAGATGAACGCGAAGCCCAGGTTCTGCTTCATGTTGGCAATGGTCTTCTCGGAGACGATGCGCGCCTCTGCAATCCCCCGCAGGTCGCCTTTCACCAGCGTGACCTGCGCGCTGTTCATTGCAACGTCGGTGCCGGTGCCCATCGCCACGCCCACGTCGGCCTTGGCGAGCGCGGGCGCATCGTTGATGCCGTCTCCCGCCATGGCGACGATGCGGCCTTCGCGCTGCAGCTTTTCGACCAGCGCCAGCTTGTCGGCGGGCTTGACTTCGCCGTGCACCTCGTCGATGCCCAGCCTGGCTGCAACGGCGCGCGCGGTGGTCAGCCCGTCTCCGGTGGCCATGATCACGCGCATGCCCGATGCCTTGAGCGCCGCCAGCGCCTCCATGGTCGTGGCCTTGACGGGATCGGACACGGCGAGCAGGCCCATCGGCTGGCCGTCGGCGGCAAGGAACATGACGCTCGCACCTTCGGCGCGCAGGGCTTCGGCCTGCGGCTTGAGTGCGTCGACCGGCACGCGCAACTGGTCCATCAGCGCGGTGTTGCCCAGCGCCAGCTTGCGGCCGCTGACGATGCCGCTCACGCCGATGCCACTGCTGGACTCGAACTCGTCTGCGGCGGCCAACGCCAGGCCGCGTTCGCGAGCCGCCTCGACGATGGCGTGCGCCAGCGGATGCTCGCTCCCCTGGTCCAGGCTGGCGGCAAGGCGCAGCACGTCGTCTTCCGTGAAGCCGGGCAAGGCCACCGCGCGTTCGAAGCGCGGCTTGCCTTCGGTCAGCGTGCCCGTCTTGTCGACGATGAGCGTGTCGACCTTGCGGAAGTTCTCGATGGCCGCCGCGTCGCGGAACAGCACACCCTGGGTGGCGGCCTTGCCGGTGGCCACCATGATCGACATCGGCGTGGCCAGGCCGAGCGCACAAGGGCAGGCAATGATGAGCACCGCCACCGCGTTGATGAGGCCGTGGGTCCAGCTTGGCGCTGGGCCGAAGAATCCCCACGCAAGAAAGGTCAGCAGCGCAATGCCGATGACGACCATGACGAAGTAGCCCGCCACCTGGTCGGCCATGCGCTGCATCGGCGCCCTGGAGCGCTGGGCCTGCGCCACCATCTGCACGATGCTCGCGAGCACGGTTTGCGAGCCGACTTTTTCCGACTGCATCACCAGCGCGCCGTTGGTGTTGAGCGTGGCGCCGATGAGCTTGTCGCCGACGCGCTTGGTCACCGGCAGCGGCTCGCCCGTGAGCATGGACTCGTCGACCGCGCTTGCGCCCTCGACCACCACGCCGTCTACCGGCACCTTTTCGCCGGGCCGCACGCGCAGCTTGTCGCCGACATGCACATGCGCAATGGGAACATCTTCTTCAGTGCCGTCGGCACCGATGCGCCGTGCCGTCTTGGGCGCAAGGCCCAGCAGCGACTTGATGGCCGCGGAAGTTTGCGACCGCGCCTTCAGCTCGAGAATCTGGCCCAGCAGCGTGAGTGAAATGATCACCGCCGCCGCTTCGAAGTACACCGCCACGCGGCCCATCGACATGAACGAATCGGGAAAAGCGCGGGGCGCCACGGTGGCCACCACGCTGTAGACGAAGGCGGCAGCGGTGCCCAGGCCGATGAGCGTCCACATGTTCGGACTGCGGTTGACCACCGATTGCACCGCGCGCTCGAAGAAGGGCCATCCCGCCCACAGCACGATCGGCACGGAAAGCACCAGCTCGATCCAGCTCTGCGTGGCCATCTCAAACCACTGCAGTCTGTGGCCCGCCATGGCGAGCACGGTGACTGCAATGGTGAGCGGCAGCGTCCAGAAAAACCGCCGCTTGAAGTCGCGGAGTTCGGGATCTTCCTTCTCGTCTGCGTCGAGGCTCGGCATTTCCGGCTCCAGCGTCATGCCGCACTTGGGGCAATTGCCGGGGTGGTCCTGCCGTATTTCCGGGTGCATCGGGCAGGTGTAGATCGTGGGCGATCCGCCCGCCGCGCCGGGCTCGACGGCATTCACCGGCGCAGGGTGGCCGCCGTGATGGTGGTGCTGATGATGGTGGTCGTGTCCTGGGTTGGAACGCATGTCGTTCATTCGAATTCTCCAGCGGGAACCATGGGGCCGCAGCGCCGAGGGGACGGCGCAGGCAGGCGAGGTTTGAGGGTCAGCCTCCGGTCAGGTAGGCGTCCAGACAATCGCGCCGGCCTCCGGCGGCTTCGGCGGATGGCCTGCTTGCGTAGTGGCCGCAGGTCATCGACTGGATCTCGAACTCATGCATGGCAACTCCTTGGTTGTTGAATAAGCGGAGTTCAGTTTCAGGGTTGACATGGTGGCAAGGTCAAGCCGGTTCTGCGTGCCTTTCGCTGGAGGGGCTGCGGCTCCTCTTACAACTTTCTTCCTCTGGAATCCTTGTCCATGTTCCCAGTTTCTCGCTGTCTCCTGAGCCTTGCGCTGCTCGCGGCTTCAACGGTCCACGCCCAGGCGCTGGACTACGACCATCAGGAAAACTGGAAGGCGGTTCACGACAGCGCCCAGTCGCCGATCGATATTCCCACCGGCGAAGCCAAGGCCGGCGATGCGCTCGAGCCGCAAGACATTCGCCTGAGCAACGCTCGCGCGGCGCTCGACGTCGTCGACAACGGCCATGCGGTGGAGGTCGAGGCGAAGGGGCCCGACGCCATGATTCGCGGCCGGCACTTCAAACTGTTGCAGTTCCACTTCCACGCCGAGAGCGAACACACGGTGGACGGCAAGCACTTCCCGCTCGAAGGGCATTTCGTCTTCCGCGCCGCGGACGGGCGGCTGGCTGTGGTGGGTGTCATGTACCGCGAAGGCCCGGCCAATCCGCTGGCAGCCAAGGTGCTGGCGGCACTCGAGAAGGAAGGCCATGGCGAGCTGTCCAAGGCCGATATTTCCGTTCTGCTGCCCAAGGACAAGGCCTACTACCACTACCTGGGTTCGCTGACCACGCCGCCGCTGACCGAAAACGTCGAGTGGTATGTGCTGCAGGCGCCGGTGTCGCTGTCTCCGGCGCAGATTGCGCAGTTCCGCGCGCGCTATGCCCACAACAACCGGAAGCTGCAGGAGCTCAACGGGCGTCCGCTGATCCGCTTTCCGTCGGTGTCGCTGACCGCCAATCGCGCAGCCCCTGCCAGCCGCTGAACGCCAAGCCAAAAACAAGCCCCCGGTTCTTCGCAGAGCCGGGGGCTTTTCAGTTTGCGCGGTCTCCTTAAACGGCGGAAACCGCTGGCCGCGCCGCAGCCGCAGGAGCGCCGCCATGCGGTCCCGGCGGTGCGGTGACGATGGATGTGAGCGCAGGTTCGGCCGTGCGCAAAGCCGAAAGATCGGGGCGCGGGCGGCGCAGTTGCGCATCGGCTGCGAATGCCATTTCCATGGCGTGCGCGGCGCCCAGCACTTGGTGGTCGGCGCGAAAGCCACCCACGATCTGCAGCCCGAACGGCATGCCCGCGTGATCGACGCCGCAGGGCAGCGAAAGTGCGGGATGCGTCGTCAGCGTGACGACATACGTCAACGCCAGCCAGCGGTAGTAGTTGGCCTGCTTCTCGCCGTTGATGGTGTCCGCATACAACTGCGTCCACGGGAACGGCGACACCGGCGTGGTGGGCGAGAGGATCAGGTCGTAGTCGGCAAAGGTCGCCTGAAAGCGCTTGATGAGCCGCGTCTGCTCGGCCTGCGCCCAGGCGCTGTCGAGCAGGCTCATCTGCGCGCCCATCTCGTAGTTGGCGCGGGAGTTGGGGCCCAGGCTGGCCGGGTCGCGCTGGTAGGCCGCGTGCATGCCGGCCACGAAGGCTTCGGCGCGCAGCACGTCGAAGCAGCGGTGCGCCTCGCCCAAGTCGAGCGTTACCTGGTCGCACGACTTGAACAGGTGCCGCATGGCGCCGATCTTCCGCCGCATGGTGGCGCGGATGTTGTCGTCCACCGCGCAAACGCCGAAGTCCTCGGTCCATGCCACGCGCAGCCTGCTCAGGTCGACGTCCATGGGCTTCTGAAAAGACAGCGGATCGAGCGGGTAGCTCAACGGGTCGCCCGCATGCATGCCGGCGGAGGCGGCCATCTGCAGGCAGGCGTCCGCCACCGTGCGGCCCATCGGCCCGACGACGGAAATCGGCGTCCAGCCCAGCAGCTTTCGCACGCTCGGCACGATGCCCGGCGATGGCCTGAAGCCCACCACGCCGCACTTGGCGGCCGGAATCCGCAGCGAGCCGCCGGTGTCGGAGCCGGTGCACACGGGCAGCATGTCGCACGCCAGCGCCGCCGCCGAGCCGCCGGAGGAGCCTCCGGCATTCAGGTTGGGGTTGAATGGGTTGCCGGTGGCACCCCACACCTCGTTGCGCGAATTGGCGCCGGCGCCCATTTCGGGAACGTTTGTCTTGCCCGCAACGATGGCACCCGCCTTTCGAAGGCGGGCCACCAGCTCGATGTCTTCCTCGGGCACGTGGTCGCGGAAGATCGCGGAGCCCCAGGTGGTGAGCAGGCCCTCGGTGGGCTCCAGGTCTTTCACGCCCAGCGGCAGGCCATGCAGCAGGCCGAGCGCATCGCCGCGCATCACGGCGGCTTCAGCGGCCCTGGCCTCGGCCCTCGCGCGGTCGAAGCTGGTGGCGGTCACGGCATTGACGAACGGGTTCACCCGCTCGATCTGCGCAATGCAAGCCTCTAGAAGCTCGACCGGCGAGACTGCCTTGCTGCCGATGAGCCGTCGCAGTTCGACGGCGGATTGTTCGATCAATTGGGTGTCCATCAGTCGGCGGTGATGTTGGCGCGGGCGGCAACGGCGCGCATCAGCGGCAGTTCCTTGTTGATCAGCTCGCTCACGGCGGCGCCGTTGCTGAAGGCCGGCTCCAGGCCCTGCGCGGTCAGCTTGGCGCGGGTGTCGGCGTCGGCAACGGTGGCGGCAAGCGCCTTTTCGAGTTTGGCTTTCACATCGCCGGGCAGGCCCTTGGGGGCCGACACGACCAGCCACGAGTCCATGTTGATGTCGGGGTAGCCGCTCTCGGCCATGGTGGGCACATCGGGCAACAGCGTGGAGCGCTTGGCGGTGGTCACCGCAATCGCCTTGATCTTGCCGTTCTTGAGCTGGGGAATGGCGGCACTCACGGTGTCGACGCTGAACGGAACCTGGCCGCCCATCAGGTCGGTCATGGCCGGCGCGCTGCCCTTGTAAGGCACGTGCGTCATCTTCAGTCCGGCGGCGTTGAGGATGGTTTCTCCCGCGAACTGCGAGGTGGTGCCGGTGCCGTACGAGGCGTACGAATATTTGCCGGGCGATGCCTTCACGTAGTCCACGAACTGCTTCACGGTCTTCACCGGCACCTCGCTGTTCGCAAGCAGGATGAGGCCGACGCGTCCGATCAGGCCAATCTGGTCGAAGCCCTTGACCGGGTCGTAGGGAAGATTCGAGCGGATGGCGGGGTTGACCGTGAACGTGGTGCCCGAGCTGACCAGCAGCGTGTAGCCGTCGGGCGTCGCCTTGGAAACGTAGCTTGCCCCGATCACGGTTCCGGCTCCGGCGCGGTTCTCGATGACCACCGATTGGCCGAGCTCCTTGGCCAGGCGCGCGGCAATCACGCGTGCGTTCACGTCGGTGGCGCCGCCCGGGGGAAAAGGAACCACGAGCGTGACCGGGCGCGACGGAAACCCGGTTTCCGCGGCAGCGGCCCCCAGCGATGCAAGGCCGAGGCAGGACATCAGCAGCAGGCTGGCCAATGCAGGGAGGCGTTTCATGAAGTACTCCTGAGGACGAGGTTGGGGGGACGGCGGATGCAATTCCATCCTAGGAGTCGGAACCCGCTGCCACAAGCGCAATGTTTAGAATTGTGGATTGCCGTTTCGGCAATCGACACCGCTCTCTGCCCATCTCTGAACCGGAGAATTCCATGGCTCTCAACGCGTTGCAGGAGACCGCCGTGCGGTACTTTCTCGAGGTGGTGCGAACCGGCTCGGTGAAGGAGGCGGCGCTCAAGCTCAACGTGGCACCGTCGGCCGTGAGCCGGCAGGTGGCCCGCCTGGAGCGCGAACTCGACACCCTGCTGTTCGACCGCCACGCGCGCGGCATGGTGCCCAATGCCGCCGGCGAGTTGCTGGCGGCGCATGCCAAGCGCATGCAGCAGGACATCGAGCGGGTTGCCAGCGACATCCAGGGCTTGCGCGGCCTGCGCAGCGGCCGCGTGCGCGTGGTGAGCACGGAGGGCTTTGCCTTCGACTTTCTTCCGACGCTGATTGCCCGCTTTCGAAGCAAGCACGAGGGCATCCGCTTTCACCTGGAGGTGTGCCCGCCGCACGACATACCCGGACGCATCCGCGATGGCGAGGCCGACATTGGAATCACCTTGAGCACGGTGCCCGAGCCCGGCATCAAGATCGAGCTGCGCCATCCCAGCCCCATCCTCGCCGTGATGGCCAACGACCATCCGCTGGCGGCGCAGCGGCAGTTGTCCTTGCGCCAGGTGGTGGCCTATCCGCTGGGGCTGCCGCCGCAGGACAGCTCGATCAGGCAACTGCTCGACACCAGCTGCAGCCGGCAGGGGCTCCACTACGTGCAGGCCATGTCGAGCAACCATGCGAATGCGCTGGTGAGTTTTGCGGCCGCGGGGGGCGGCAGCATTGCGTTCTATGGGGAGTTGTCGATCCGCACGCAGCTGAAGTCGAAGGCGCTGGTTGCCATTGCGCTGAAGGACCGCGAAATGAACGAGCGTCACCTCGAAGTAGAGACCCTGGCGGGCCGATCGCTGCCCGACGCGGGCAAGGCATTCGTGCAATTCCTCACCGATGCCATCAAGGCAAGCGCCTGAACGCAAAGAAACCGGTTCCCGTGTGCGCTACACTCCGCGCCGCTTGCAGTGGCCTCAGCCGCTGCGCCGTCATTGGCAACATGACGAGAACAATCCAAAGGAAATTTTCAAGTGAACCGTATCGAACTGGTCGAAAAGATCGCCGCCGCCCACAACGTCAGCAAGGCAGAAGCCGCCCGTATCCTGGAAACCGTCACGGGTTCCATCGTCGCCGCAGTGAAGAAGGGCGACCCCGTCCAGCTCATCGGCTTCGGAACCTTCAAGCAAGTGGCTCGCGCCGCACGCACCGGCTTCAACCCGCAAGCCGGCGCCAAGATCAAGATCGCCGCACAGAAGGTGCCGAAGTTCGTGCCGGGCGCAGCATTCAAGGCCGCCATCGACCCCAAGGCTGCAAAGCGCAAGGCCGACAAGGCAGCCGCCAAGCCCGTCGCCAAGAAGGCAGCACCGGCCAAGAAGGCCGCCGCTCCCGCCAAGAAGGCCGCAAAGAAGTAAGACTTCAGCGAGCCATGGTTTGCGGCCGCAAGGCTGCTTCCATAAAAAAAGACGGCCCTTCGGGGCCGTTTTTTTTGCCCGCGGAGCACACGGGCCTCAGGCCAGCGTGCCGAGCCTCGCAAGAATGAGGTCGTACAGCGTCTGGGCGGCCACCGAGAGGCTTCCTTCGCGGCGCTGCACCAGGTAGATCGTCCGCGTGAGGCCGGGCAGCGGCAGGGGCCGCGTCACCAGCGTGTCGCGCCGGAAGTGGAACAAGGTGAGCTCCGGCACCACGCTGATGCCGATGCCGGCCTCGACCAGGCCCGTGACGGTGGCCAGGTGCTCGACCTCGAACACCGCGTTGAGCCGCAGCGGATGCAGCGCCGCGTCGAGCGACTGGCGCACGCTGCTGTTGCGCGCCATCTGGATGAAGGGCCAGGGCGCGAGCTGCCTGGCCGTGAGCTTGGCGACGCCGGCCAGCGGGTGGTCCTTGCGGCAGACCAGGTGAAAGCGGTCTTCGCAGAGCTTGCGGCCGCGCAGGTCGCTGGCCGCCGCCGCATCGGCGCCGGTGGCCGCCAGCGCGAAGTCGGCCTGATGGCCGCGCAGCTGGGCAATGCAGGCATCGGAAAGCGCATCGTGCAGCTCCACCGTGATGCCGGGCCACGTCTGCATGAACTCGGCGAGGATGGCCGGCAACCAGCCGGCCGCGAGCGAGGGCAGCGCCGCCACGCTCACGCGGCCCTTGCGCCGTTCGGAGTGGTCGGCAAGGTCGCCGATCGCATCCTGCATGTCGTCGAGCAGGCGGCGGGCCGACGGCTCGAACAGCCGCCCCTCCGGCGTGAGTTGCACGCTGCGCGTGTCCCGGTCGAAAAGGCGGGCGCCCAGCGTGTCTTCGAGCGTGCGGATCAGCGCGCTGAACGCGGGCTGCGACAAATGACAGGTCTGGGCGGCGCGCGTAAAGTTGCGCTGCTCGGCCAGTGCCATGAACGCGCGCAACTGGCGGCTGGAAAGGTCGGGCGCGGTCATCGATCTGGAATTTGAATAAGCGACCCGAAATCAGGGGTCTGCGGATGGTATCTCTGTGCCTTGCGCGCAACGAGTCGTCCCAACTTTCCTGTTCGCGGGTGACCGGAAAGCGGCGATTCTGTAAAAAACTTCTTACAGGAAGCACAATCGGCATCATGATCCGGGGCATGAAGACCGGCGAAGCAGCATCCGCTTGGCGACCTGCCCTCTGGGTTCGTGTCGCCGCTCTTGCTTTGGCTTTCGCGGCAATGAACAGCGCAGCGCAGCAATCCGCGCCCACGCGGCTGCGCGTGGTGGGCGGATTGGCCGGCCTGAACCAGTACGCCCTCCACGAAGAGCGCTTCTGGGGCAAGGACCTGGCCCGCCTGAGCGGCGGCAAGTACACCGCGAGCATCGTTCCGTTCAACCAGGCCGGCGTGCCCGGGCAGGAAATGCTCAATCTCATGAGGTTGGGCGTCATCCCGTTCGGCACCGCCTTGCTCAGCCAGATCAGCAACGAGTACCCGGAAATCGGCACGCCAGACATTGCCGGACTGAACCCCGACATGCCTTCCATGCGGCGGGTGATCGGCGCGTTCCGGCCTTATCTCGAAAAGACGCTGCGCGAGCGCCATGGCGTCGAGTTGCTGGCCGTGTATGTGTATCCGGCCCAGGTGATCTTCTGCAAGCAGCCCATGAAGCAGCTGTCCGACCTTTCGGGCCGGCGCGTGCGTGTTTCGGGCACCACCCAGGCCGACTTCGTGCGCGCCCTCGGCGGCGTGCCGGTGTCCACCGAGTTCGCCGAGCTCATGGCCAACATGAGCTCGTCCAATACCGAATGCGCCATCACCGGCGCGATGTCCGGCAACACGCTGGGCCTGCACAAGGTCACCAGTTCGCTCTACACGATGCCCATCAACTGGGGCGTCGCGGTATTCGGCGCCAACACGGACGCATGGAACGCCCTTCCAGCGGATTTGAAGACCTTGCTGAAATCCGAGCTGCCCAAGCTCGAGGCCGCAGTCTGGGAAGAATCGGAGCGCGACACCGGCAACGGCATTGCATGCAATACGGGCGCCGCCACCTGCGTGAAAGGTACCAAGGGCGCCATGGTCGAGGCACGTCCTTCCGCCACTGACGAACGCCGCCGGCGCGAAATATTCGCATCGAGCGTGCTGACTCGCTGGGTGCAGCGATGCGGAACCGTGTGCGCGGAGGTCTGGGACCAGACTGTCGGCCCGGTGGTGGGCATCAAGGCTCCCGTCGGGCAGTGAACAAGCTGCTGCCCCGCCGCATCACCGCCTTTATCTACGGCGTAGCGGCGCTGTTCCTGGCGGCCGTTCTCGCCATTGCCGCGTTCACGATGTGGCAGACCTACCAGAAGGCGATCTCCAACAACGAGAGCCAGGCCACGCGTTTCGTCGTCACCTCGGAAGCCGCGCTGAACCGGAGCCTGCTGGCCGTCGACATGCTGCTGGCGGGCATGGGCCAGTTCCTGCGGAACTCGAGCGAAGACACCGTGGCGGCCGACATCACGGCGCCCGAAACCGCGCAGTTGATCGAGACCATCGTTCGCCAGAGCCTTTTGGTCCGGTACGTGGCGATTCTCAATCCCGAGGGCGCGGTGGTCGCATCTTCCGACCGCCGCGGAGCGAAGCTCGCGCTGCAGCTGCCCCCGGGCTTCCTGAAGGAAATCCTGGGCCGGCCGGGGTCCATGCTCTCGGTCAGCGCGCCCACCGTGAGCCAGGCGACTTCGCAGCAGGTGCTGTATTTCGGGCGCGTGCTGCGGCTTGCGGACGGCGGCAAGATCGTGGCGGTTGCCGAAGTGCAGGTCTCCATGCTCACCACCATTCTTGCGCAGGGAGCGAACATCAGGGGGCTCGAGGTCACGCTGGAGCGCGAGTCGGGGGCCTTGCTGGCCAGCATGCCGCCGCGCGACGACCTCGCCGGCCGCAGCATCAGGCCGGCCATGACGGACCAAACCAGCGATGGCCGCCCACACCGGATGGTCGCGCGGCTCAGCGGCCTGCCGGCCATCGTCGTCGCGCGGCCCACGCTGCACAGAAACCTGCTGATCGTCGCCGGCATTCCGCTCCAGCTCGCACTCGAGGATTGGCGCAGGGAGCGCAATTCCATCCTGATCGTCGCGCTGGCTTTCACGCTGATGATTCTTGCGGTCGCCTATTTCGCCCGCGCGCAGCTGTTGCGGCAGTGGCGTGCCCGCGCCGACCTGGTCCGCTCCAAGGCCACGCTGGACCAGGCGCTCGAATCCATGGCGGACGGCTTCGTGCTGCTCGATCCCGAAGGCCGCGTGATCACCTGGAACCGCCGCTTCGTCGATTACTTTCCCTGGGCGGAAAAGCTGCTTGCGCCGCAGGCGCCGTTCCAGCCCATCGACGAACAGAATTCCCGCGGCCTGCACGCGCACAGCGAGCAGGAGCTCGTCCTGCCGGGCGGGCAGGTGATCGTTGCCGTCAAGAGCCCGACGCCGGACGGCGGCCTGGTGTGCATCTACCGCGACATCACCGAAAAGAAGCGCCACGTTTCGGACATTCTCGAAGGCAAGGCGCAGCTGCAGGCCACGCTCGATGCACTGCCGGACGTGCTGCTGGAGGCGGGCATCGACGGCCGTTGCTACCGTTTTCATTCACCGCGCCGGCCCAAGTCTTCGATCAAGGTGCGCGAGCCGGTCGGCAAGATGATGTCCGACCTGTTGCCGGCGAACGCCGCGGCCGAGGTGATGGTCGCGCTGCGCGATGCCTTCGAGTTCGGGTTTTCTTCGGGAAGGCAGTTCGAGACCCGGGTTCCCAAGGGCGTGGTGTGGTTCGAGATTTCGGTCTCGCGCAAGCTGGTGGGCGAAGGTGCGGACGCGCGGTTCATCGTCATCCTGCGGGACATCACCGAGAGCAAACTCGCCGCCCGCGAGATCGAGCACTTGGCCTTCTACGACAACCTGACCGGCCTTCCCAATCGGCAGCTGTTGCTGCACCGGCTGCAGGCCGCGGTCGACTCGAACGTGCGCCGCTCGCGGCACGGTTCACTGCTGTTCCTTGACCTGGACGATTTCAAGACGCTCAACGACGCGCTCGGCCACGCCACGGGCGACGCGTTGCTCAAGCAGGTTGCACTCCGGCTTCAGGCCAGCCTGAGCGAAGGCGGCACGGTCGCGCGGCTGGGTGGCGACGAATTCGTGGTGCTGATCGAAAACCTCAGCGAAGACCCTTCGGTTGCCGCAATGCAGACCAACGCGACCGGCGAAGCCATTCTGAGCGCGCTGGGCGAATCGTTCCAGCTCGAAGACCACGAGTACCACAGCACGTGCAGCATCGGCGCCGTGGTCTTCAGCACCGCCAACCAGTCGCTGGAAGACTTGCTCAAGCATGCGGGCATTGCCATGTACTACGCCAAGTCGGCGGGCGGCAATGCATTGCGTTTCTTCGAGACCGCAATGCAGACAGCCATCACGGCCCGCGCGACCTTGGAGAGCGAACTGCATGCGGCGCTGGCGGGCAATCAGTTCATCCTGCACTACCAGAGCCAAGTCACGTCCGAAGGCCATATCGCAGGCGCGGAGGTGCTCATTCGCTGGCACCATCCGGAGCGCGGAATGGTGCCGCCCGGAGGCTTCATCGAGTTGGCCGAGGAAACCGGGCTGATCGTGCCCATCGGCTTGTGGGTGCTCGAGACGGCCTGCGTGCAGCTCGAACGCTGGAGCCACGACCCGAGGCGCCGGCACCTGCAGCTGGCGGTCAACGTCAGCGCGCGCCAGTTCCGCACCGCCGATTTCGCGGATCGCGTTCGCGATGTGCTGCGCAGGACCGGCGCAGACCCGACAAGACTGAAGCTCGAGCTCACCGAGAGCCTGCTGCAGGACAAGATGACGGAAACGGTCAGCAAGATGCAGCTGCTCGCGTCGATGGGCGTCCGTTTCTCGATGGACGACTTCGGCACCGGCTACTCGTCGCTGTCGTACATGACGCAGCTGCCGCTGGACCAGATCAAGGTCGACAAGTTCTTTGTGCAGAGCATCGGCACCGATCCGAAGGTCGAACTGATCATCCAGGCCATCATCGGCATGGCGCGCAACCTCGAGCTTGAAATCGTGGCGGAGGGCGTCGAAACGCAACAGCAGTTCGAGTTTCTGCAGATGCACGGAAAGATGCTTTGCCAGGGGTACCTGTTCAGCAAGCCAGTGCCGCTTGAAGAGTTCGAAGCGCAGCTGGACGTTGCCATGGCGGACTGAGCGCACACCGCGCCCCATCGGAGTCCACATACGATGCGTCTTCCGATTCCCGACCTGACGCGTTTCAGCTTGCGTTCCCGTCTCTCGGCGGGCGTGGTGGCCATCGTGTTCCTGACCACCATAGGCATTTCCGCCGCCGCGCTCTATTTCATGAAGCGCAACATGCAGGCGACCATCGCCGAGGAACACTTCGAGCGGATCTCGGCCATTGCCGACGCGGTGGACCAGAAATTCCTGAGCCGCCGCACCTTGCTCAAGACCTTCGGCGACAGCGTCGAGAGCCACAACTTCACCGGTGCCGAAAGGCTGCAGGACCTCGTCATGCAGCACAAGTCGCTCAAGGAGGCCTTCGACAACGTGGCCTTCATCGATGCGCAGGGCGAGATCGTGGCCAACATGAACGGCGCGCAGCAGATCGGCAAGATCAACGTCAAGGACCGCGACTACTTCCAGAAGACGGTCGCGGGCAAGGCGGGCATGATCTCCCAGCCCTTCAAGAACCGCATCAGCGGGCTGGCGCAAGTTGCCATGACCGAACCCGTGCTGGACCGCGAGGGCAAGATCGCCTACCTCATCGTCGCCTTCATCACGCTCAGCGAGCACAACTTCCTGGGCGAGCTTGCCAACGTGAAATTCGGCAAGAGCGGGTACATGTTCATCGTCAACACCAGCGGCATCATCGTCGACCATCCCGACAGGTCCCGGCTGCTCCAGCACATCGACGCGGACGGCATACGCAACGCCGCCGCCGACCGCGCCATTGCCGGATTCGAGGGCGCAGCCGAAGGGGTGAACCGCAGGGGCGTGCATGCCCTTTATGCGTTCAAGCACATCCGCCAGACCAACTGGGTGCTGGGCGCGATGTATCCGCGCCAGGAAGCCTTTGCCAAGGCGGAGCAGATCGAGCGCTTCGCCTGGGCGGGGGCACTCCTGCTGACGCTGCTGGCCGGGGGGCTCACCTTCATGAACGTGCGCTCGCAGCTCGCGCCGTTGTCGCGCCTGCGCGAACACATGCAGGTCTCGCGCGCGAACTCCGCCTACACGCCGCTGGAGGACGAGCCCGCCCGCGACGAAGTGGGCGATCTTTCGCAGACCTTCGACACGCTCATGCGGGAACGCCGGGCGGCCCAGGAGCGCGTCAAGTCGAGTGAAAGATTCCTGCGCGATGTGACCGACAACCTGCCGGCCGTGGTCGCTTATTTCGACAGCAACCAGCGCTGCCTTTTCGCGAACAAGGCGGGGCTGCGGATGCAAGGCAGAACCCAGGCGGACATCGGCCGCATGACCATGCGGGAGTCGCTGCCGGACGCGGTCTACCGGCAACTGGCACCGCAGGTTGCCAAGGCGCTCCAGGGAACGCCCACGCGCACCGAAGGAACCTATGACCGCAAGGGCAAGGAAGGCTTCTTCGAATGCCACCTGCTGCCAGACGTTCGCGACGACGGCGTGGTGGGCTACTACGTGATGACCTTCGACATCACCGAGCGCAAGCACGCCGAGATGCGAAGCGCCGACAGCGAACGGCGCCTGCGCGGGCTCACCGACAACGTGCCGGCGCTGCTGACCGAACTCGATCTCGACGAGCGCGTGGTCTTCTGCAACGGCAGATACCTGGCGTGGCTCGGCATCGAGCCGGCATCGATGATGAACCGGCACATCCGCGAGACCCTGGGCGAGGCCCACTACGAGGTGCGTAAGCCGCTTCTGGCGCGTGCCTTCGCGGGCGAGGTGGTGTCGTTCGAACAGACGGCCCAACTGCTGATCGGCGAGCGGACCCTGCAGACGACCTACTTGCCGCACCGGGACGCCGAGGGTTCAGTCGTCGGGTTGTATGTGCTTTCGCACGACGTCACCGACCTGAAGCAGAAGCAGAGGCAGCTCGATGTCCTTGCGCGGGAGGATGCGCTCACGGGCTTGCCCAACCGCCGTTCGTTCGAAGAACATGCACGCGAGGCCATGGCCAGGTCGCGGCGCTCGGGAAAGCCGGTGTGCCTGCTGTTCCTGGACATCGACTACTTCAAGTCGATCAACGATTCGCTGGGCCACGCGGCCGGCGACGCGGTGCTCAGGGAGTTCGGCCGCCGGCTCAAGGAAAGCGTGCGCGAAACCGACATGCCGGCGCGCTACGCCGGCGACGAGTTCGTGATTCTTCTCGAGGGAGTCAATGGACTTGCAGAGGCTGGGATCGTCGCGGAGAAGGTGCTTGCCGCAATGCGGCCGGCGTTCCACCTCTCCAGCCGCACCCTGCAGGCGACCGCCAGCATCGGCGTCGCAATCGCGGAGGAAGACGAGGATCTGCCGTCCTTGTTCATGCGCGCCGACGCGGCCCTTTACGCGGCCAAGAAAGAGGGAAAGAACCGTTTCATGATGGCGGAGCCGCGGACCAGGGCTTCGGACAGCGCGCCATGGTCCCGCCAGGAACCTTCCAGCGCCTGACGCCGCCGCGGCTGGCCCGGCCGGGCGCAATCTGGTCCTTGTCCTACGCGAAAAGTACCTGTTGCTGCCCTAAATTGGCGGCACCTGCCGCATTGGCAGCCACGAGGTTCGGGCGCTGCAACCCGGGAGTTCGGCATCAGCCGCAAGAAAAGCGGGAGCCCGCATGCCGTTGCACCGATGCACGGCCACTGGAGGAAGAAGAGCAATGGCAGATCACGGCGGTGGGAGTGCACCTCTGAATCAACGCACTCTGGCCGACGCCGATTTCCGGCTGATGGTCGAGTCGGTCTCGGACTATTCCATCATCGTGCTGGACCCCGGGGGCATCGTCATCAGCTGGAACGATGGCGCGCGAAAGCTCAAGGGGTATGACGCCGCGGAAGCGATCGGGCGGCATTTCTCGCTTTTCTATCCGAGCGAACTGCTCGAGCAGAACCAGCCCGACCGCGCGCTGGCAACGGTGCGCGAGGCAGGCCGCATGGAAGAAGAAGGCTGGCGCCTGCGCAAGGACGGCACGCGCTTCTGGGCCAGTGTGGTCATCACGCAAATCATCGGCGCCAATGGGGAAATCCGCGGCTTCTCGATGATCACCAGAGACCTCAGCGAGCGCCGCCGCCAGGACGAGATGCTGCGCATGAGCGAGGAGCGCTTCCGGCTGCTGGTCGAGGGCGTGAAGGACTATGCGATCTTCATGCTCGACCCCGGCGGCCACATCGTGAGCTGGAACCTGGGCGCGCAAAAGAACAAGGGCTACGAGGCGTCGGAGATCATCGGCCAACACTTCTCGGTGTTCTATCCGCCCGAGGTTGCCGCAATCGGCTGGCCCGAGCAGGAGCTGCGAAACGCGCTGCGCGACGGGCGCTTCGAGGACGAAGGCTGGCGCATCCGCAAGGACGGCAGCCGCTTCTGGGCCAGCGTGGTCATTACCGCGCTGCACGACGCCACCGGGCGGCACCGGGGCTTTGCCAAGGTCACGCGCGACCTGACCGAGCGGCGCCGCGTGACCGCGCTCGAAGACGAAGGGCGCCGCGTTACCAACTTCCTGGCGATGCTCGGGCACGAACTGCGCAATCCGCTGGCGCCGATTTCGAATGCGCTCGAGCTGCTCAAGAGAGAGAAAACGGAATCGGCGGTCATCGCCCACACCCGCGACATCATCGGCCGGCAGCTCAGGCAGATGACGCGGCTGGTGGACGACCTGCTCGACGTGGGCCGCATCACGAGCGGCAAGATCCACCTGGAGAGCAAGCCGGTTCGCTTGCGCGACGCCATCGCCGAGGCCGCCGAGGCGGTGCGGCCGCTGATCGAGAGCAAGTCGCAGACGCTGCACCTGCAATACCAGGAGGCCGATCCCTGGATATCGGGAGACCGTGCGCGGCTCATCCAGATCGTCAGCAACCTGATTCACAACGCCGCGAAGTTCACCCACAACAGCGGCAACGTCCATGTCTCTCTCTCGCAGGTTGGCGAGGATGCCGACATCAGCGTGCGCGACGACGGCCCCGGCATACCGCCCAAGGACCTGCAGCGGATCTTCGACCTGTTCGTTCAGGGCGAGCAGAACATGGCAAGGTCGCAGGGCGGCCTGGGCCTGGGGCTCAGCCTCGTGCAGCAGTTGACGACGCTGCACGGCGGCCGGGTGAGTGCGTTCAGCACCGGCCGGCCGGGCGAAGGCAGCGAGTTCGTGGTGCAGTTCCAGACGACCCAGCCGCCGATTGCCACGCTGGAAGCCGAGCCGCGGCCCGTGGGCGAGCAGCGCGTGCTGGTGGTGGACGACAACGTGGACGCGGCCGAAACCATGGCGCTGCTGCTGGAGGCGCTGGGCTACAAGTCCAGCGTTGCGCATGGCGGCCTGCCAGCCATCGAGGCGGTGAAGGCGCAAGACCCCGACGTGGTGCTGCTGGACATCGGCCTGCCCGACCTGAACGGACATGAAGTCGCCAGGCGCCTGCGGGCCGAGATGATCAACCCGCCGCCGCTGATTGCCATTACCGGCTACGGCCAGGCCAGCGACCGGGACACCAGCCTCGAGGCGGGCTTTCGCGCGCACCTGACGAAGCCCGTGGACGTCGACAAGCTGACCGCGCTGCTCGAGCAACTGCTCGAGTCGCCCCGCGCCTAGGCCGGGAGCGGCGGCTCCACGGGCAGCGCCCGCTTGTGGGCGCTCTTGCGGTGCGTTGAAAGAATGATCTCGCGTGCCGCCGCGGACACCGGCTTGCCCTCGAGGAAATCGTCGATCTGCTCGTAGCTCACGCCGAACGCATCTTCGTCGGGCTTTTGCGGCACCAGAGATTCGAGGTCGGCGGTCGGCACCTTGAACACCAGCGCGTCGGGCGCGCCGAGCTGCTGCGCGAGCGCGCGCACGCGCCGCTTGTTTAGGCCGGTGAGCGGCGTCACGTCGGCTGCGCCGTCGCCGAACTTGGTGAAGAAGCCCATCAACGCCTCGGCCGCGTGGTCGGTGCCGATGACGATGCCGTCGTGCGCGCCGGCCACCGCGAACTGCGCAATCATGCGCTGGCGTGCCTTGATGTTGCCGAGCACGAAGTCTTCATGCGCCGCATCGCGGAACGCCAGATCGCCGGCCTTCAGCGCGGCGAGCATGCCGTCCGCCGCGGGTCGGATGTCGACGGTGAGGGTGCGGTCGGGCCTGATCACCTCGAGCGAGCGCTGCGCCTCGGCCTCGTCCTTCTGCACGCCGTAGGGCAGCCGCATGGCAATGAAGGTGGCGTCCCGGCCTTCGGCGCGCAGCCGTTCCACCGCGCGTTGCGCAAGGCATCCGGCCACCAGCGAATCGACGCCGCCGCTGATGCCCAGCACCAGCGCCTTCAAACCCGTGCCGCGCAGGTAGCCGGCCAGGAAGCCGATGCGCCGCTCGACTTCGTGTGCGGCGTCGAATACCGGCGCCACGTGCAGCGCGGCAATGATCTCGCGCTGCAAAGCGTCCACGGGGGCAAGTTCATCTGCATTCATGACACGAACCTTTCTGTGCATTCATCGGGGCGAATTAAAAGTCCACCAGGCTGAGGCCAATGCTCAGCACGGTGCGCTTCCGGTTGTAGTCCACCAGCGTGTCGCCGTAGCCATGGAACAGCTGCGTGTGGAAACGCAGGTTGCTGGTGGTCGGGTCGCCGATGGCCTTCAGCCACTCGAGTCGCACCGAGCCGCGCCCGCTGTCGCGCAGGTTGTTGCGCACGGTGAGGGCCAGCGTGTTGTCGCGGTTGAAGTTCCAGCGGCCCGTGACCTCGGCGCGGCCGATGTAGCTGGAGATGTCGGGGTTGTCGTCCCTTGCCACGCTCTCCGACAGCCGTTGCCAGACGCGCCCGGTGATGCTGAAGCGGTCGTCGAGCTCGGCGCCGCCCATCAGGTAGACGCGGTTCCAGCTGCGCGACAGCGGCAGGCTCTGGCCGTTCGACTGGTGCACCAGGCCCACGCCCGCATAGCGCCAGCGCCAGCCACCGGGCAGCCTGAAGTCGAGCGGGTAGACATACATCATCTCGGGCTCGTGGTCGGTGGTGCGGAAAGGCCGGGAGATCGAGCCGTTGAACAGCTGCCACGTCGACTGCTGCGAATACGCAAACCAGAGGGAGTCTTTCTTGATCGGGTCGTTCTGCGTGAGCAGGCCCTGCGCAATCTTGGTACGCACCGACAGGCCGATGCGCATTTCATTGGCCTGGTAGTCCACCGGCGAGGCGGTGTGGCCTTCGGAGGGCGACGTGGGCGTGTCGGGCTTGCTGGTGGCGGCCGAGGCCGACACGTTCAGCGGCCGGTAGCCGCGGAACACGAAGGTGCCGCAGTCGCTGCCGTTCTCCAGCTCCCAGAAGCGCGACAGCGCCGAATACTGCCTGTCGCGGCAGCCCTCGCTGGTGGCAACCGACACCACGCGGGTGGCCGGCATGGAGCCGTCCACCGGCGGCGCCGGCTGGGTACTCGCCAACACCGGCGGCGCCACGGGCACCGACACCGAAGGCAGCGTCTGCTGCTGCGCCCAGCGGTCGAAGCAGGCCAGCCGGGCTTCGTTGCTGTTGCCCAGTGCAGCGCACTGCTGCCAGGTCAGTTGGGCATCGGCCAGCGGGCTGGAAGGTTTTTCCACCGCTTGTGCGCTGGCCAGAGACGACGCAAAGAGACCGGGCGCCAGAAGGCTCGCGGCAAGGGTGGTGCGTAGATGGAGTGGATTCATTTCTCTGCGGTCCTTTCCGTCTTTTTCAGAGTGAAGGGATGTGTGGTTTCGTCGGCGGCGTTGCGCCAGGTGCCCCTGAACTCGCGCCCGCAGGAGTCCGGCTGCAGCGTGCCCGACCACACGCCGCTGATGCTGCGCCCGTCGAGCGATTCGTCGATGGCGAGCTGCCCCTCGTCGTCGACATCGCCCGCCAGCTGCGCGACCGATGCGTTGCCCGAAGGAGCACCTGCCGCACGTGTGATGGTGCCGCGCACGCCCACGTATTCGGGGTGCTTGCCAAGCACGACCGTGGCCGCGCCCGGAAGGCCGTCGAAGCGCGCCTGCCAGTTGCCGTACAGCGCTTCCACCGGCAGGTCGCGCGCGGTGGCGGGGCATCCGGGCGGTGCCGCGTTCTGAGCCCCGGGGCCGGCGCATGCGGTGCACAGGGCGGCCAGCGACAGCAGCAGGATTCGCGCCTTCATGACGCGGAGGCGGCCGCCGCCGCAGCCGCAGCACTGTCCTGGGCCTTGCGCGCGAACTCGGCACGCAGGGCCTTGAGCTTCTCGCGCGGGTCTTCGCGCGTGGTGGCCTTGTCCAGGCCCATCTCGGCGATGAAGCGGCTCGGCACGCAGGGCACCATCTCTCGGCCCTGCTTGCGCTTCTTGGTCCAGCTCACGGCCAGGCTGCGCTGCGCGCGCGTGATGCCCACGTACATGAGGCGGCGCTCTTCCTGCAGCCGCTGCAGCGTTTCGTCGCTTACCTTCAGCTGGCGGCCGTTGTCGTCCTCGAGCTTGAAGGGCAGCAGCCCCTCGGTCACGCCGATCAGCATCACGTGCGGCCACTCGAGGCCCTTGGAGGCATGCAGCGTAGAGAGCGTGACCACGTTCTGGTCCTGCTCGCGCTCGCTGATGGTCGAGAGCAGCGAGATGGTCTGCGCCACTTCGAGCAGGCTCTTGCGTTCGCTCTCGACGTTGTTGTCGGCGCCCGAGGCATCGTCGATCACGCCGCCGGCGCGCTGCGACATCCAGTCGACGAACTCCAGCACATTGGTCCAGCGCGCGGCCGCGGCCTGTTCACTGTCCTCGCCGTCGTACAGGTGCTTCTCGTAGTCGATCTCCTTCAGCCAGTCGAGCATGAAGGTGCGCGAATCTTCCGCGCCCATGGTGCGGCGCGCGCGGTATTCCAGGTCGTTGATGTAGCGGCCGAACTCGTGGATGCCCTCCAGCGTGCGCTTGGGCATCACGCTCGGCAGCGACGGGCTGAAGAGCGCTTCGAACAGGCTCAGCTTGTACTGGCTGGCAAAGGTGCCGAGGCTCGCGAGCGTGGTGTGGCCGATGCCGCGCTTGGGCGTGGTGATCGCGCGCAGGAACGCGGGGTCGTCGTCGTTGTTGACCCAGAGGCGGAACCAGCCGCACAGGTCCTTGATTTCGGCGCGGTCGAAGAAGCTCTGCCCGCCCGAGACCTTGTACGGAATCTGCGCCTTGCGCAGCGCCTGCTCGAACACGCGCGCCTGGTGGTTGGCGCGGTAAAGAATGGCGAAGTCGCGAAACTCCTTGTACTGCTTGCCCTGCGCCGTGGCGTCGCCCGCGCGCAGGCTGATGATGCGCGCCACCGCGCGCTCGGCCTCGTGCGCCTCGGAGTCGGCATCGACAATGCGCACCGGCTCGCCTTCGCCCAGCTCGGAGAACAGCGTCTTCGGAAACAGCTTCGGGTTGGGGCCGATCACGTTGTTGGCCGCCCGCAGGATTGCGCTGGTGGAGCGGTAGTTCTGCTCCAGCTTGATGACCTTCAGGTCCGGATAGTCGACCGGCAGCTTGCGCAGGTTGTCCAGCGTGGCGCCGCGCCAGCCGTAGATCGACTGGTCGTCGTCGCCCACCGCGGTGAAGCGACCGCGTGCGCCGGCCAGCGCCTTCAGCACCTCATATTGGGTCGCGTTGGTGTCCTGGTATTCGTCCACGAGGATATGGCCCAGCGTGTTTTGCCACTTGGTGCGCACCTCTTCGTAGTCGCGCAGCAGCTTGAGCGGCATGCCGATGAGGTCGTCGAAATCGACGCTCTGGTAGGCCGTGAGCCGCTCTTCGTAGCGCGCCATGATGCGCGCGGTGATGCGCTCGTTGTCGTCCACCGCGGCGGCCTCGGCCTGCGCGGCGTTCAGTCCCATGTTCTTCCACTTGCTGATGGTCCACTGCCAGATGCGCGCGGTGGCGGTGTCGGTGGTGCCGCCGGCGTCCTTCAATATCTTGGTGACGTCGTCGCTGTCCAGAATGCTGAAGGCCGGCTTCAGGCCCAGCACGGCGCCGTCTTCGCGCATCATGCGCACGCCCAGCGCGTGAAAGGTGCAGATCACCACGTGCTTCGCGTCACGGCCGATCAACCCCTTGGCGCGCTCGCGCATTTCGCTCGCGGCCTTGTTGGTGAAGGTGATGGCCGCAATGCGCTTGGGCTCCAGGCCGGCCTGGATCAGCCGGCCGATCTTGTGCGTGATGACGCGCGTCTTGCCCGAGCCCGCGCCTGCGAGCACGAGGCAGGGGCCATGCAGGTAATTGACAGCTTCTTGTTGCGCGAGATTGAGACCGGAAGACATGAGGAGTGGGAACGGAAGGCCGCGAGGGAACGGGCAGGCGCAAAGCGGGCAATGATACGGGGCGCAGCTCTCGCGCAACCCCGCCGAAGTTCACCATGCGGGATGCAACGACAATCAGCCGGTGCTGCCTGTATTTCTCGTTACCTTTCCTTTCTTCGCGTTGATTGCCGCCGGCTATGGCGCGGCACGCGCGCGCGTCCTGCCGTTGGACGCGATTCCCGGCCTCAACACCTTCGTGCTGTATTTCGCGCTGCCTTGCATGCTGTTGCGCTTTGGCGCCGGCACGCCGATCGGGCAACTGCTCGACGGCAGCGTTGCCCTAGTCTGGGGCGTGAGCGCGCTGGCCGTGGTGGCGGGCACGGTCGTCTTCACCCGCAATGCGCGCATCGGCTGGAACGACGGCGCCTTCGGCGCGCTGGTGGCGGCGTTTCCGAACACCGGCTTCATGGGCGTGCCGCTCCTGGTGGCGCTACTGGGTGCGCAGGCGGCGGGGCCGATGATCATCACCATTGCGTTCGATTTGGTCGTGACCTCGTCGCTGTGCATTGCCCTCTCGCGGCTCGATGGCGCCGGCAGCGCGGGCGGTGGTGCGGGGCATCACGGCCCCCGGCAGGCGGCGCGCCAGGCGCTGCGCGGCGTGCTGGTCAATCCGATGCCGTGGTCCATTCTGCTGGGCGTGCTGCTCTCGGCCGCGCGCTGGCGCCTGCCGGGGCCCGTGGAGCGCACTGTGGCCATGCTGGCCGATGCGGCATCGCCAGTGGCGCTCTTCACCATTGGCGCCGTGCTGGCGCGGTCGGCGCTGCTCGCCCGCGAGCACGCGGCCAGCGCGGAAGTGGCCGCGGCCATGGGGGTGAAGTCGGCGCTTGCACGCAAGGCGCCGCTGGCCGACGTGCTGCCGGTGGTGGGCGTCAAGCTGCTCGTGCATCCGCTGCTGGTGTGGGCGCTGGGGCAGGGCGCCATTGCGCTCGGGCTGCCGCTCTCTGCTTCAGCGCTGGTGGTGATCGTGCTGGTGGCGGCGCTGCCGAGCGCCAGCAACGTGGCCATGCTGGCCGAGCGCTTCGGCGCCGACAACGGCCGCATCGCACGCATCATCCTGTGGACGACGGTCGCAACCTTCTTCAGTTTTCCGTTGGCCGTGGGCCTGCTGCGCTGAGCCGGGGCGCTGCAAGGCGCTGCTGTCGAATCAGGGTGTCAGCACGCCGAGCTTGAACGGATCGGCGTCCGAAAGGCGCTCGCACTTGGTGAAGTCGCGGCCCTGGGTGCCGTCGCAATAGAACGCGTTGTAGATGTAGCCGAACAGCGTGGGGCTGGCCGTGAAGAGCACGCCGTGATCGGGCTGCCAGTTGTCCTTGACCGGCTCGGAGCCGAGTTCCGCAGCGCTGCCAGAGCCGGCGGCAACGGCGGAGGCGGGCGAGAACTCGGCCAGTGTCTTGTGCACTTCGCCGCCGCGCCACCGCATGGCCAGTTCGGAGGCAGTGGGCCTGGCGGCCACCGGCAGCAGCACGCCGTTCACTTGGAAGCCGTCACCGAAGCGATGCGTCTTGCCGGCAAGAAAGGCGTAGGCGCAGGCGGCCAGGCACTGGCCGCGGATTTCGGTTTCCACCCCGCTCGAGCGAATGGCCTCGGCATAGGCGCCGGCTGCTTCGGCGGTGCCGCCGAACGAGTCCTCGAACACCACGGTGCGCACCGTGCCTTTGCCCAGGTGCTCGGTAAAGGCCTTGATAGCCGTGCCGTCGAGCATGCCCGACACCACCAGCCGGCTGCCCTGCAGTTCGAGTTCGGCCGCGGAGCATGCGAAGCATGCAAAAAGAAGAGCCCAACCGAGAGATGAAGGCAGTTTCACGGCAACCCCTGGCGACCAGCATTCTTGCTTGACGCGCGAGGCCGGAACGGGCCCGCGCTGTAACAGCTTGAATAGCGGGTGGGCATGCAGTCAACCGCTTTTTCAGATTATTTCCGATTCGCGTGTAGGCCATAAGCCATAGCTATCGTTACCACTACAGATGAGTGCTTGTGTTTTCAAAACACTGCTAAAGTGTTTGCAAATCAAAGTATGTATGGGGGCACTATGGCAATACTTGTTCGTATTCTGCTGTGGCTGGCCTGGGTCGCCAGCGTGGGCTGGTTGTGGCATGCCGACACCCTCGGCACCGCCACCTCGCTCGCGTTGGGCGCCTTGAGCCTGGTGGTGTTCGCATGGCCCGGAAGCATCGCTCGGCGGCGCAGCAGCGAGCTGCGCTACGTCGACATGGGCAAGGAGCCCGCGGGCCTGCACCACTGACAAAGGCCGGCCTCGGTAAAAGGCCGCTGCCTCAAATGCTGTGCGGGTCGACGTCGACCAGCCAGCGGATCACGCCCTTGCCCTCGGGCGTGCGCCGCAACGCGTGCAGCAGCGGCTGCCAGGCTGCCAGCAGGCGCTGCAGCGCGGCGCGCGACGGGCTTTCGATCAGCATCTGCGCCCGTTCCACATTGGCCACGCGCTGAATGGCCAGCGGCACTGCGGGGTAGCGCAGCACGCGGTCGGCGCCTTCGAGTGCATCGGCCGCGGTGCTCGCCGCATTCAAGAAGGCCTGCGCGGCTTCCTGCGAGCGCGCATCGGCGCGCAGCAATGCCTGGAATGCAAACGGCGGCATGCCGGCCGCGGCGCGCTCTTCGAGCTGCTGCCGCGCGAAAGCGGCGTAGTCGTGCCTTCGCAGCGCGGCAAAGAGCGGATGCTGCGCATGGTGCGTCTGGATCCACATCTCGGCCGTGGCGCCTTGCGCTGCCAGGTACGCGGCATCGCGCCCCGCGCGTCCGGCCGATTGCATCAGCAGGCTGAACAGCCGCTCGGGCGCGCGAAAGTCGCTGGAGAACAGCGCGCCGTCGGGGTTCACGGCGGCCACCAGCGTGATGCGCCGGAAGTCGTGCCCCTTGGCAATCATCTGCGTGCCGACCAGCACGTCGACCTCGCCCGAGTGCACCGACGCGAGCTGCGATTCGAGTGCGCCCTGCTTCTTGGTGCTGTCGGCATCGATGCGCGCAATGCGCACCGCGTTGCCGTCGGGCCGCTTCACGCTGGCGAACAGCTCGGCCAGGTGCTCTTCGAGCCGCTCGGTGCCGCGGCCCACCGGCGCGATGTCGGGGTTGCCGCACGCCGGGCAGGCGCGCGGCACGCGCTCGGTAAAGCCGCAGTGGTGGCAGCGCAGCGTGCGATCGATCTTGTGGAACACGCGGTAGGCGCTGCAGTGCGGGCATTCGCTCTTCCAGCCGCAATCGGCGCAGGCCAGCACCGGCGCATAACCGCGGCGGTTCAGGAACACCATGCTCTGTTCGCCGCGCGCAATGCGCTGGCCGATGGCGTCGAGCAGCGCGGCCGAGAGCACGGTCTTGGGCGGCTGCAGGTTCATGTCGACCAGCCGCACGCCAGGCAGTTCGCCGGCGCCGATGCGCGAGGGCATGGCCAGCCGCACATAGCGCCCGCCCGGGTCTTCGCCCTCGGCGGGGCGGCTCTGGTGCCAGCTCTCGAGCGACGGCGTGGCCGAGCCGAGGATGACCTTCGCACGTTCGCGCTGGCCGCGCCACACGGCGAGGTCGCGCGCCGAATACCGTGCGCCTTCCTGCTGCTTGTAGCTGGGGTCGTGCTCTTCATCGACCACGATGAGCTTGAGCCCCGGCATCGACGCGAACACCGCCATGCGCGTGCCCAGCACGATGCGCGCGGCCCCGCTGTGCGCCGCAAGCCAGCTTGCGAGCCGCTGCGGGTTGGTCATGCCGCTGTGCAGCGACACCACCGCGTCGTCCCCGAAGCGTGCCTTGAAGCGCGCTTCGAGCTGCGGCGTGAGGTTGATCTCGGGCACCATCACCAGCGCCTGCGCGCCGGCGTCGCGCGCGAGCAGGTCGGCCACGCAGCGCAGGTACACCTCGGTCTTGCCGCTGCCGGTGCTGCCAACCAGCAGGAAGGTGCCTGTCTCGGCCTCGATGCGCGCGAGGGCTGCGGTTTGCTCCGGGCTGAGCGCGATCAGGTTGGCGGCTTCGGCAGTCTCGGCCACCGGCCCGGTGGTGGTCTTGCGCTTGAGGCGGCGTGCCAGTTGCGTGCCGGTCAGGTCGCGCAACTGCGGCGGCAGGGCCGCGAGCGCGATCTCGCCGATCGAGCGCTGGTAGTACCGCGCGGCAAAGGCGACGAGATCGCGCCAGGCTTCGCCGAGCGGCGCGAGCGCATCGAGCGCCGCACCCACGGGCTTGAGCGCCATGTCGGGCTCGGCGCCCTCCAGCGAGCTGGGGTCGTTCCAGACCACGCCCAGCACTTCGCGCCGGCCCAGCGGCACCCGTACCAGCGTGCCGGGGGCGAGCGGCGCCGCGCTGGCGTAGCTCAGCAGGTCGCCAAGCGCGGCATGCGCTGGCGTTTGAACGGCGATGTCGAGCCGCCAAGCCATCGCGGCGGGCGTGTTCGCCGGCGCTGCCGGGGTTTCCGGGGCAGGGCTGCTGGCGGTGGAAATGGGCGTCTCTGTTGGCAAGGTTTGTTAATGCGACTTTGAGCAAAATCACTTAAGTCGTTGATTTTCCTGTGCTTTGAAGCTCATCCAGAGATTCTGTGGATAACTTTGTTGACAACAGGGCTCGACACGCCGCGGAGCCTTGAAAATCAAGCGTCTGACTGGATTGCCCTCAAAAAAAGCAAAGTTCAAATCCTATATAAATCAACCACTTACGCACGCTACTTGTTTAGGAGCAAAGAGGGGCCCGCCTCAGATAATCTTGCGCAGTGCAGCACGTGTTTTGTGCATAAGTCGGGCCTCCTACACCGTTTTTACGCTTGACAAACGGCTGCGAACTGCTTTTCAGGGAAAACCAGTTCGCCGACGCGCGCAGGCCCGCCGGGTAACAGTTTCAACCGCGCAGCGCGCGGGATTGTGCGTGCACCGCCTGCACCAGCGCCGCCACGTGGTCGGGCGGCGTAAATTGGCTGATGCCGTGGCCCAGGTTGAAGATGTGGGTCGGCCCCTTGGCCGAGCCGGCGTGCGGCTTGCCGAAAGCCTGCAGCACCTTGGCCACCTCGGCCTCGATCTGCGCCGGGGGCGCGAACAGCACGTTGGGGTCGATGTTGCCCTGCAGGGCCTTGGCCTTGTCGTCATTGCCTTCGCCGACCAGGCGGCGCGCGGACGCGAGGTTCACGGTCCAGTCGACGCCGAGCACTTCGCAGTCGAGTTCGCGCATGGCTTCGAGCCACAGGCCGCCGCCCTTGGTGAACACGATGCGCGGCACGGGCTGGCCGTCGGCACCGTTGCGCTTCAGGCCGGCCAGCACGCGTGCGGTGTAGGCAAGGCTGAATTCCTGAAATGCGCCGTCGGCGAGCACGCCGCCCCAGCTGTCGAACACCATCACGGCCTGCGCGCCGGCGTCGATCTGCGCATTGAGGTAGGTGGCCACGGAGTCGGCGTTGACCGCGAGCAGGCGGTGCATGAGGTCGGGGCGGCTGTAGAGCATGCTCTTCACGAGCCGGTAGTCGCTCGAGCCGGCGCCTTCCACCATGTAGCAGGCGAGCGTCCAGGGGCTGCCCGAAAAGCCGATGAGGGGTACGCGGCCGTCGAGCGCTTTGCGGATCGACGCCACGGCGTCGAACACGTAGCGCAGCTTGGCCATGTCGGGCACTTCAAGCGCGGCAACGGCGGCCTCGTCGCGCACAGGCCGTGCAAAGCGCGGGCCTTCGCCGGCCTCGAACGAAAGGCCAAGGCCCATGGCGTCGGGCACGGTGAGGATGTCGGAGAAAAGAATGGCGGCATCGAGCGGATAGCGCTCGAGCGGCTGCAGGGTGACTTCGGTCGCGTAGTCTGTGTTGGTCGCGAGCCCCATGAAGCTGCCGGCTTTGGCACGGGTGGCCACGTACTCGGGCAGGTAGCGACCGGCCTGGCGCATGAGCCAGACGGGGGTGTGGTCCGTGGCCTGGCGCCAGCAGGCCCGCAGGAAAGTGTCGTTTTGCAATGGGGCGAAAGGCATGTCCTGATTGTCGCAGGGGGCTGTGCTTTCTTTTCGAGTGCTGCTGTTCTGGGGGTTGTTGTTCTGGGCGCTGTTGTTCAGGGCGCCGCTGTTCAGGGCGCGTGCACAGGCCACCGGGTACTCCCCTCCGCGAATGTCCCCCGCCTTCGGCTCCTCCTTTATTTCGCTGCGGGGAGCACCCGATGCCCTGTGCACACCGGGCGCTGCGATTGTTCCGCTCGATCAACCACCGCTCTGTGCAACGCTCACGTCGATGGGGTGCCTTGCGCAGCGAAATAAAGGAGGAGGCCGCAGGCCGGGGGACATTCGCGGAGCAAGGTACCCCGTCGGCGGGTGCGCGCCCCGAATGAACCCAAGAGCACCGAACACGAACACAAAGCATCCTCAACCCCCCGCCTTTTCCGCAGCCTTAAGCGCCCGCTTCAGGTCGTCGATCAGGTCCGCCGGATCTTCAAGACCGATCGAAAGCCGGATCGTCCCTTGCGAAATGCCCGCACCCGCCAGCGCCTCGTCGGTCATGCGGAAGTGCGTGGTGCTGGCCGGGTGGATCACCAGGCTGCGGCAATCGCCCACATTCGCAAGGTGGCTGAAGAGTTTGAGCGCTTCGATGAATGCCTTGCCCTGCGCGCGGCTGCCCTTTATGTCGAAGCTGAACACCGCGCCCGCACCGCGTGCGCCGTGGCGCAACAGCTTTTGCGCCAGCGCGTGGCTCGGGTGCGATTCGATCAGCGGATGGCCCACGCGCGACACGAAGGGGTGGCTGGCGAGAAATTCGACCACCTTTTGCGTGTTGTCGATGTGGCGCTCCATGCGCAGCGGCAGGGTTTCGATGCCCTGCAAGATCAGCCAGGCGGTGTGCGGGCTCATCGAGGCGCCGAAATCGCGCAGGCCTTCGCGCCGCGCGCGCAGCAGGAATGCACCGACCGTGCTCTCCTCGCTGAAGACCATGTTGTGAAAGCCGTCGTAGGCCTGGGTCAGCTCCGCGAATTTGCCGGATTTTTCCCAGTCGAAACTGCCGCCGTCGACCACCACGCCGCCAATCACGGTGCCGTGGCCCGAGAGAAACTTGGTCGCCGAGTGGTAGACGAGGTCGGCGCCCCAGTCGAAGGGCTTGATCAGGTAGGGCGAGGTGAGCGTCGAATCGACCAGCAGCGGCACACCGGCTTCGTGGGCAATGTCGCTCACCGCCGGAATGTCGAGCACGTCGAGCCCGGGGTTGCCTACGGTTTCGCCGAAGAAGAGCTTGGTTTCGGGGCGCACCGCGGCGCGCCAGCCGTCCAGGTCCCCGGGCTTCACGAAGGTGGTTTCGATGCCGAAGCGCCGAATCGTGTAGTGCAGCAGGTTCTGCGAGCCGCCGTAGAGCGCGGTGCTGGCCACGATGTGGGAGCCCGTGCCCATGAGCGTGGCGATCGAGAGGTGCAGCGCCGCTTGGCCGCTGGCGGTGGCAATGGCGCCGATGCCGCCTTCGAGCGCCGAAACGCGCTGCTCGAGCACCGCATTGGTGGGGTTGCTGATGCGCGAGTAGACATGGCCCGCGCGCTCCAGGTTGAAGAGCGCGGCCGCATGGTCGCTCGATTCGAAGACGAAAGAAGTGGTGAGATGGATCGGCACCGCCCGCGCGCCGGTGGCGGGGTCGGGTGCGGCGCCGGCGTGCAGCGCCAAAGTATCGAATCCGGGGTCGGAATAGCCGGGCATGAGCACCTTTCTGGGTTCGTTCGCAATGCCCCGTTACGTCTGCTAATCATGCGCGCGCATCATGGGCGTGGGAGTCGGCGCCGATTGTGGGCTATATTCAATTCGGCACCGCCGCCGAGAACGATTTCCGAGAGGAGCACACGATGAAAGTCAGCGACATCCTTCGCGTCAAGGGCAACACGCTCTTCACCATCACGCCTGACGACCTGCTGGCCGAAGCGGTCAAGACCATGGCGGAAAAGGACATCGGCTCCCTGGTGGTCATGGAACACGGCGACCTGGTCGGCATGCTCACCTTCAGGGAAGTGATCGTGGCCCTGGTCGACAACGGCGGCCAGGTGGGCGGCACGCTCGTGCGCAAGGCCATGGACGACGCGCCCGTCACGTGCACGCTCGAAACCGAACTCGACGAAATCCGTCGCATCATGCTGGAGCGCCACGCGCGCTACATGCCCGTGATGGACAAGCGCATGCTGATGGGCGTGATCAGCTTCTACGACGTGGCCAAGGCCGTGGTGGACAGCCAGAATTTCGAAAACAAGATGTTGAAGGCCTACATCCGCGACTGGCCCGAAGAGCAGTAACCAGCCGCACTCCGGCTCTGGCCGGCGAGCTTATTCCTTGATATTGGCCGTCTGCACGATCTTCTGATTGCGGGCGTACTCGGCCTGCACAAACTGCCCGAACTGCTCCGGCGTGCCGCTGCCGGGCAGGGCGCCTTGCTCGTTGAACTTGGCACGCACCTGCTCCTCGGCCAGCACCGCGTTCAACTCCTGGTTGAGGCGCACCACCACGGCGGGCGGGGTCTTGGCGGGCGCGAAGATGCCGGTCCAGCTCACCATGTCGTAGCCCTTGAGACCGGGCATCTCGTTGAAGGTGGGCACGTTGGGCAGTGCCGCCAGGCGCTGGCTGCCGGTAATGCCCAGCGCCTTCAGGCGGTTGCCGTTCACATGCGGGATGGCGCTGGTGCTGACCAGCATCGCCAGGTCGACCTGGTTGCCGATCACGTCGGTGGCAATCTGCGCGCCGCCGCGGTAGGGCACGTGGGTCACGAAGATGCCGCTGCGCTGCTTCAAAAGCTCCATGGCCAGCTGCAGCACCGTGCCGACGCCCGAAGTGGCGTAGTTGTAGGCACCGGGCTTGGCTTTGGCGAGCTTCACGAAGTCGGCATAGGTCTGGGCCTCGAGGCCGGGGCGAGCCACCAGCACCATCGGCGCGGTGTTGAGCATGCCGACCGGGGCCAGATCCTTGAGCGGATCGAACTTGAACGCCGAAGGGTTGACCAGCCGCCCAATGGCAATGGCGCTATCGGGCCCGACCACCAGCGTATAGCCGTCGGGCGCCGCATTCACAGCCTTGGCCACGCCGATGGCGCCGCCTGCGCCGCTCACGTTTTCGATGACGACCGACTGCTTCAGCCGCTCGGCCAGCCGCGTGGCAACGAGGCGGGCGTTGACGTCCACGCTGCCGCCGGCCGTGTAGGGAACGATCAGCGTGATCGGCTTGGCGGCGGGCCAGGCGGCCTGTGCGAGTGCGGCGGCGGGCAGCATCGCGCAGAGAGTGGCGGCAAGAAGAGTGCGGCGGGGCAGGCTGGGAGGGTTGGTCATGGCTTGGCTCATTGCGGGTGGGCGGATTGCGGTTCTTGTGCAAGGCGGGCGCGCAGCGCGTCGAACTCCTGGCTCCATTGCGTGCGCCATGCGCGGCGCTGGGTGTCGTCGATCCATGCGCCGTCGAGCCCGTTGTGCATGAAGCCGCGCAGGTCGTCCAGGCCAAAGCCGAAGTCGCGCACCATCATCAGCCAGGCCTGCGTGGGCGTGACCTTATGCAGCGTCGGGTCGTCGGTGTTGGGATGGATGCGCAAGCCCAGGCCGGGCATGCGCCGAATGGGGTGGTCAAGTGCCCAGCGCTCCGGCGGCAGGGTGCGCAAGTAATAGGAGTTGGTGGGCACCACGGTAAAGATCACGCCGCGCTCGGCGCACTGGCGCGCGAAGTCGGGCTGATCGACCACCGTGTAGCCGTGGTCGATGCGGTCGACCTGCAGCATGTCGAGCGCGGTGCGCACATTCGTCCAGGGCATGCCGAACTCGCCCGCGTGCGCGGTGGCCTTGAGCCCAGCGCGCCGGGCTTCGGCGTACGCCTGGGCAAAAAGCTCTGGCGGCCTGTCGACCTCTCTGTAGTCGATGCCGATGCCGATCACCTCATCGCAGCGGTGCGCCTTGACCCACCCGACCATTTCGACGGCAGCCTCCGGGCTGGCCTCCCGGTCGATCGCTGCGATGAGGCGGCCGGTAATACCGAACTCCTGCTGCGCGTCCTGGATGGCGCGCACGATCGCGCACTGCGCCATCGGATACGGAATGCCGGAGCCGTGCACGGTGCCTGTCGGGTTCCAGAAGAACTCGGCGTAGCGCACGTTGTGGGCCGCGGCGTCCTCCAGGTATTCGAGTGTCAGCTGGTACAAGTCGCCGGGGCTGCGTACCAGCTGCGCGTCGAGTGCGCGCAGCACGCGCAGCACGCCGACGGGCTTTTCGCCGCGCGTGTAGAAGCCTTCGATTTCGTCGGCCGCCAGGGGCGAACCGGCGCGATGGTTGAGTTGCTTGAAGGTTTCGTGGCGCACCGTGCCGAACAGGTGGCAATGCAGCTCCACCTTGGGCATCGCATGCAGCATGGATTCCAGCGTGGGGGGCGGCAGATCGGGGCGGTTCATGCCGGGCAGTCTAGGGAGCGGCGCCCCATAAGCAAAATTTTGAATTTCTATAATTTGATTCACTGAATCAATCGCCGACCCAACTCCATGGCCTCTTCGCCGCTTCGGGCGCTCACGCTGCGCCAGCTTCAGTTCTTCTCGGTGCTGGTGGAAGAAGGGCACTTCGGCCGCGCCGCGCGCCGGTTGGCTATTACCCAGCCGGCGCTGAGCAATGCCATCAAGCAGATGGAAAAGCTGCTGGGCGCGGAGTTGCTGACCCGTTCCACCCACCGGCTGGAGCTCACGTCGGTGGGCGCCGAGGTGCTGGCGCGCACCGACTTTTTGGTCAATGCGTTCGACGTGGCGCTGCGCGATATCGAGAGCACGGTGCAGCGCGGGCGGGCTTTCGTGCGCGTGGGGGTAATTCCTTCGGCGAGCGGGCGCGTCACGGCCGCGGCGAGTGAATTTCTCGAAACCGGACGGCGCGAGGTCGAAATTGCCTGGCGAGACGCACCGTCGACGGTCTTGCTGGCCGAACTCCGCAGCGGCCAGCTCGACATGGCGGTTGCCGCCATCACGGAGCCACCAGGCGGCCTGACCTGCGTCGACCTGTTCCGCGACCCGCTGGTGCTGGTGGTGCGGCGCGACCACGCATTGGCCGCGGCCGATGACGCGAGCTGGGAGGCCATCGGCAAGGAACGGGTGGTGCTGTTCGAGAGCGGCAGCATGCCGGCGCTCGGCAACCCTGCCCGCGCGCAATTCGAGCAGGGGCCCGAGCCCTACCGCGTCAGCTATTCCGAAACGCTGTATGCGCTGGTGCGAAGCGGCCAGGCGCTGGGGCTGATGCCGCGGCTCTATACCTCGTCGCTGCGCGACCCGGAGCTGGTGGTGATTCCGCTGTCGAAGCCGCGCATCGAGCGGCGCGTGGTGCTGGCCTACCTGCCGGGGCCGATGCGCAACGTGGCGGCGCAAGAGCTGATTGCGTTTTTGCGCGATCGGCTTCCGCAGGCCGGCGAAGCCGCGGTGCGGCGCGTGGCGGCGAAGGGCGCGCGGAGTCGGCGCTGAACGCTGATTGATCTAGTGCAGCTCAGCCGCGGCGTGAATGGTTTCGCGCACGCGCGGATAAATCTGCGCATTCCACTTGCTGCCGCTGAAAACGCCGTAGTGGCCCACGCCGGCCTGTAGGTGGTGCACCTTCAGGTAGGGCCGGATGCCGGTGCACAGGTCTTGCGCCGCCACCGTCTGACCGACCGCGCAGATGTCGTCGCGCTCGCCTTCGACCGTGAGCAGCGCGGTGCGGCGGATGGCGGCCGGGTTCACCGTGCGGTCGCCCACGGTGAGCACGCCGCGCGGCAGGTCGTAGGTCTGGAACACGCGTTCCACCGTCTCCAGGTAGAACTCGGCCGGCAGGTCGTTTACCGCCAGGTATTCCTCGTAGAAGGCGGCAATGGTGTGCGCCTTCTCGATCTCGCCCTCGACCAGGTGCTTGGCCATGTCTTCGAACTGCTTCTTGTGCCGCTCCGGGTTCATGCTCATGAAGGCCGAAAGCTGCAGAAAGCCAGGGTACACGCGCCGCATCACGCCGGCATGCGGCCACGGCACGTGGCTGATGAGGTTGCGGCGGAACCACTCGATGGGCTTGCTGGTGGCGAGCTTGTTCACCCCAGTCGGGTTGATGCGGCAATCGACCGGCCCCGCCATGAGCGTGAGGCTGCGCGGCGTGGCGGGGTTGTCGTCTTCGGCCATGAGCGCTGTGGCGGCCAGTGCGGCCACGCAGGGCTGGCACACGGCCACCATGTGCACGCCCGGGCCGACCGCTTCCAGAAACTGGATGAGCTGCAGCGTGTAGTCGTCCAGGCTGAAGCCGCCGTGCCATAGCGGCACGTCGCGCGCGTTGTGCCAGTCGGTCAGGTACACGTCGTGGTCGCGCAGCAGGGTGCGCACGGTTTCGCGCAGCAGCGTGGCAAAGTGGCCCGACAGTGGTGCAACCAGCAGCACGGGCGGGTGCACGGCCTTTGTGTCCTTGCGGAAGTGCAGCAGCGTGCCGAAGGGCGAAACCAGTGTTTTCTCTTCGTGCACGGCGGTTTCCACGCCGTCCACCACAACGCTGTGAATGGCGTAGTCGGGCCGCGAATGGGTGAGCCGCATGCGCGAAAACACCTCGAACTGGGCGGCCATGCGCCGCACCATGGTGCGCTCGGTGCCGTCCTTCCAGAGTGCCTGGCCGAGGTACTGGGCTGCGAGCCGGGAGGGCGAGAGCAGGTCGGCTTGGTTCTGGTAGGCCCGGTACAACATATAAGTAATACAGGCAAGTTGCGGGCCAAGCGGTGGCACAGGCCTTGCACGGCCATGGGAGCCAACCCGGCAGCTAGGCAGACCCGCCAAGGAGACCCACGATGGCCAAACCCGTTCTCACCATCAGCAGCAAGAACTACGGCGCCTGGGCGCTGCGGGGCTGGCTGATGTGCAGGCTGGCCGGGCTGGACTTCAGCGAAAAGATCATCCCGCCTGACGATCCGGCCATGAAGGCCGAGATGCTGCTGCTCTCGTCGTCGATGCTGGTGCCCTCGCTGCAGCACGGCAGCGTGAAGGTGTGGGACACGCTGGCCATTGGCGAGTACCTGAGCGAGATCAAACCCAAGGCCGGGCTGCTGCCCGCCGACATCCAGGCCCGCGCGCATTGCCGCGCGATCTGCGGCGAAATGCATTCGGGCTTTGCCTCGATGCGCGGCGCCTTGCCGATGAACATCAAGGCCCGGTTTCCGGGTTTCAAGATCTGGTCGCGCGCGCAGGCCGACATCGACCGCATCGTCGCCATTTGGCGCGAATGCCTGAAGACCTACGGCGGCCCCTTCCTCTTCGGCAAGCAGCCCGGCATGGCCGACGCCATGTACGCCCCGGTGGTCACGCGCTTTCTGAGCTACGACGTGCCGCTCGACACCGTCTGCGCTTCTTATTGCAAACGCGTGATGGACTTGCCCGCCATGCAGGAGTGGGTGACGGCCGCGAAGCAGGAACCCGAAGAGATCGACGAACTGGACGCGGAGTTCTGAGAGCGGCCGGCCACTAGTGCCGGAACATCCGCAAGTCGAGCGCGCTTTCTTCGCCGAGCCACATGGCATGCGCCGTGTGGTCGGCCAGGTCGTCGCCCGTGACGCCGTGCACAAAAATGTCGAGGCCGTTGCGGTTGGCTTCCAACCATTCGATCACCTGGTCGAACTCGGCCGCGTCGAATGCGAGTTGGCAGCTCCAGTGCGGATGCGGCCCGACCAGGCGCTCATGCACCCGGCCGACCACCACCATCAGCTCGCGGCCCGCGCGCTCGCACAGCTGCCTTGCCTGTGCGACCGTGTCGGGGCCGAAGTAGACGTGGGCGTGGTATTGCGGATAGAGGTTTTCAGGGCGGCGCGGCATAGCGGCTCATTGTGGCCCTAACCTGAAGCGCCCGCTGTAGCGGAATACGTCGCCGAACCAGCGGTGGCGCAGCACCATCTTCATGGTGAAGCCGTCGGCATCGGCCGGATCGGGCCGCTCCTCGACGTAGGCCGTGCCCAGCAGCAGGCCCAGCGGCAGCGGCAAGCGCAACTTGCCAAGGCGCCAGATGTAGCCTTTGTCGCGAAACACCAGCGCGCCTTCTTCCGCGCTCACGGCCAGGCGCATGCCGATGCCGAAGCGCACGTATTCGATGACCTCGCTGCTGCGCTCTGCCACATGGGCCATGTGCGAACGAAAGTGGAACGGCGCGCGGCCTTCGAAGCGGAAGACACGGTCCCAATACAAGAGGGCGTCGTCCGGCCGGCAGCGGTAGTGCACTTCGATCGGCACGCCGGTGCCGGTGTAGGGAACGAGTGCCCCGAACAGGCGGCCGAAGGGCATGAGCAACCGTGCCCAGGGTGCGTGGTGCACTTCGTCCATGGTGCCGCGCACGCACACGTGGGCATTCGAAAACGGCGCCATGGTGTAGTGGCGGCGGATCACGTCGCCCAGCCGCTCCCAGGCGGGGCCGAGCACTTGCTGGAAGACGGGCCGGCTGTCGTTCATGCGGCCGCCGCGACTGCTTCGCTGCGCACCTTGTAGAAGCGCAGGATGTGCTCGGAAAAATCGCCGAGGAGAAAGTGTGCCACGCGGTCGGCATACCAGTTGAAGCGCGTGCTCACGCGCCATGAAACGTCGATGCGAAGCTCCGTACCGCCGTCGCGCGGCGTGAGCGTGTAGGCCGAGTCGCGCAGGTCGAAATAGTGGCCGCCGATGAGTACGTGGTCGTCCAGCGCACCAGCCGGAAAAGAGTCGGGCGAGAAGCGATAGCGCCATTCCACGCGCTTCAGCGGCTGCCAGTCGGTAACGACCTCGTCGAAGTGCACGTTCTTCTGCCATTGCACTTTGCGCACGCGGCCTTCGGGCGTTTGCTCGGTGACAGCCGCCACGGGCATGGGCACGCCGATGCGGTACGCCCACGCATCGCCCACTTCGGTGGGGCGAATGTCGCGCACATCGTTGAGCTCATGCCACACGCGTTCGGCGGGCGCGGCGATGAAGACCGTGCGCGACGTTTTCGAGATCAGCTCCGGGTTGGGCAACTGCGGCTCGATGGCGCCGAGCAGCAGCGGCAGCACCGCAAAGCTATAGAGCGCGGGCTTGGGCCAGTTGGTAACGCGGCACACCAGCCCCATGGCCAGCCCGCCAAGGCTGCCCATGAAGGCGAACATCGGCACGATCACGATGGCGCAGATCATTCCCTCGATGTAGACCAGCAGCGTGCCGACCACGAACAGCGCGGTGGCAACCCAGGGCGCCCAGATGTAGTAGCCCCAGCCGCGCCGCTCGATTCGCTCGGCCATGTAGACCGTGACGGCACCGCACACCGCGGGCGCAAGGTAAATGAAGGAGCCCAGCATGGCCGAGAAGCGCTGGCCCGGCAATCCGCTGAAGGCGATGCGCAGCACGAAGGCGGCCGCGGCGCCCACCAGCAGTGGCCAGAACCATGCGAAGGGCATGCGGCGTATTGGCGGCTCCTGCATTTCTGCGGCGCTGGTCGTGGTGGGCGGCAACTCGCGCGGTGTGGCTTCTTCGGGTTCGGTGCTCATGAAGGTTTCTTCTCCTCGTTGTGTTTGCTGGCTTGTTGTTTCGGTGGCGCTTGTTGTCAGCCGCTGCGCCTGGCGGTCACCATGCAGTAGTCGAAGTCGCGCCAGAAAACGCCCAGCACCAGGGCGCAGTAGCTCGCGACGATGTGCTTGCGGCGCCAGGGGCTGAGCTTGCCGCGCGCCTTCCAGAGCTCGGCCAGCGCAAAGCGCGTGGCCAGCGCCGGAATGTGCAGCGCGCTGGGCGCGACGCGCCAGCGCAGCGACTGCACCTCGATGTCTTCGAACCCGTTGTCGCGCAGTGCGGCCACAAAGTCTTCCTGCACGGCCAGCGTGGGCACGGCCCAGCTGTCAGCCCACAGGCGGTGCAGCCAGCCGGCTATTCGGCCGGGCTGGCGCCGCAGCAGAAAGCCATCGACCACCGTCAGCCGAGCGCCGGGCTTCAGCAGGCGGGCCGCCTCGCGCACGAAATCGGCCTTGGCCGTGCCGCTGGCGTAACAGGCGCTCTCCACCGCCCATGCGCCGTCGGCTTGCGCCGCCGGCAGGCCGGTGCGCGTGTAGTCGGCCTCGATGTGCGCCATGCGATCGGCCACGCCGGCCCGGGCGTCGAGCCGGGCGGCGATGCTGTTCTGCACCGCCACGTTCGTGACGGTGACGGCATACAGCGACGGGTCTTCGCTCACCAGCGTGCGCGCGGTGGCACCGGCGCCGCAGCCCAGGTCGATCACGCAGCGGCGGGGTTGTGCGGCTTCCTGCTTCGAATCGGGAGCATCGGGCTCGTCGAGCTTCAGTGCACGGCCGACAGCCCGGTTCATCTCCACGAGCATGCCTTCGCGCCGCAGCGGATTGAGCCCGAGCCGCCAGAAGCCGAAGTGCATGTTGTAGCTGGGGCTCCATGCGCGGTAGTCGTCGGCCACCTCGGTGAAGTAGTCCTGCGTGTCCGCGCGTGTGATGGCCGGGTTGGACAGCGGAGCTTCAGGCGTCTGCGCCGCGCGGAAATCGGGCTGGAAAACATTGGGCACAAAAAGCTCCTTTTTTCTTTTCAGATTCGGCAGTTGCCGCCGGCACATGTGGCCGACGAGCGGGCGGCCTTCCCGGCCAGCAGGGTGACCAGCCAGCGCGGCAACCGGTAGCGGTTGCGCGCAAGCACCGCATAGGCGCGGTCGGCCAGCGGCGCGACGAGCGGCAGGTCGAGCAGGAAGCTGCCGCTCGGCAGCCCGACGGCATCGCGGCAGGCCCGAATGGCGGGGACGCCCGCGAACACCTGTCCGGCGGCGTCTACCGCGTGAATCGCCGTCATCAGCGCCTTGCGCGGCGCGGGACCTTCGCTGAAGCCCGGCGGCGAGCAATCGACCAGCTGCAGGCGCTCCGCGGCATCGCGCGCCTTCATGCCGTCCATCTCGGCCGTGCAGAGGGCGCAGGTGGCGTCGCAGTAGACGGTGAGGGGGTAGGTGACAGCACGGTGCATGGTTTTGTTTCGTTATTTCTGTCAAAACAGAAATGATTGGGCAAAAAAAGAGAAGCTCAGATCATCGGCAGGCTGGCGTGATGGGCATCCGGGTCATCGTCGTTTTTCTTCGGTGCCGTGGGCGCCGCCGGAGCTGCATCGCCGCGAACGAACTTCTGCACGCTGGCGCCCAGCGTCAGCACCTTGTCGAGCGTGCCGGGCGAGAGCCGCAGCATTTCGTCGGCCCACGTGGCGAGCTTGCTCATCAGGTCCATGGTGGAGCGGATGCGGTCTTGCGCATCGGCAGGCTCCTTCTGGAAGTCGGGGCTCGAGACGATCTCGCGCAGCACGCGGATGGTGGGATCGAACTCGCGTTCCTTGCGCTCGCGCACCACGGTGCGAAACAGCTCCCACACGTCGACGCTGGTTTCGAAGTAGTCGCGGCGGTCGCCGAGGATGTGCGTTACCCGCACCAGGTTCCAGGCCTGGAGTTCCTTCAGGCTGTTGCTCACGTTGGAGCGGGCCACGCCCAAGGTGTCGGAGAGCTCTTCGGCATGCATCGGCTTGCCGTGCGCAAACAGCAGCGCATGAATTTGCGAAACCGTGCGGTTGACACCCCACATGGAGCCCATTTCGCCCCAGTGGAGGACGAACTTGCGTTGGATGTCGGTGAGTTCCATGCCTAGAAGTCTATGATTTTAGAAATTTCTGTCAATAGAGAAATGAAAATTAATTTGCGCGTGCTGCTGGTTTGGAATACTGTATTAATAAACAGTATCTTCAGTTGAAGGAAGGAACCGCCATGCCCGCTGCCCGCATCCCCATTCACGCCATCAAGGGCCGCGGCGCGGCCACGCACCTGGCGCACCGCTTTTCGCGCGATGAGCGCAACGCGTTCGACGACGGCTGGGGCACGCTCGAAGAAGGCGCAGCCGAAGCGGAAGACCTGCCTCCGCTGGCGACCGAGGTGCGCTTCGAAGACGTGAAGTCGGTGCTCAACGAAAACGAATCGCCCGACGTGTCGTTCGATCGTTCGCTCAACCCGTATCGCGGCTGCGAGCACGGCTGCATCTATTGCTTTGCACGGCCCACCCACAGTTACCTCAACCTCTCGCCGGGGCTCGACTTCGAAACCAAGCTCATTGCCAAGCGAAACATCGTCGAGGTGCTGCGTGCTGAACTCGGCCGAAAAAGCTACAAGCCGAGCCATGTCGCCATCGGCACCGCCACCGATTGCTATCAGCCCATCGAGCGCGAACTGCGGCTCACCCGTTCGATCATCGAACTGCTGCAAGAAACACGGCACCCCTTTGCGCTGGTCACCAAGTCGAGCGCGGTGGAGCGCGACCTCGATCTGATCGCGCCCATGGCCGCCCAGCACCTGGCCGCGGTATACGTGACCGTCACCACGCTCGACGGCGAGCTGGCCCGCAAGCTCGAGCCGCGTGCCGCCGCGCCGCATCGGCGGCTGCGCACCATTCGCACCCTGGCCGAGGCGGGCGTGCCGGTGGGGGTGAGCGTGGCGCCGCAGATTCCGTTCGTCAACGAAGACATGGAGCAGGTGCTCGAGGCAGCCTGGGAGGCCGGTGCGCGCAGCGCCTTCTACACGGTGATACGGCTGCCGTGGGAGGTGGCGCCGCTCTTCAAGGAATGGCTGGCGCTGCACTACCCGCAGCGGGCGGACCGCATCATGGCGCGCATCCACGAAATGCGCGGCGGCAAGGACTACGACGCCGACTTTGCCACGCGCATGAAGGGCACCGGCCTCTGGGCCGACCTGATCCGCCAGCGCTTCGAGAAGGCGGCAAACCGCATCGGCTTCAACCGCGAACGCATTCCGCTCGACCTGGGCGCCTTTCGGCCGCCGGGTGCGGCGGGGCAGGGCCGTCTTTTCTGAGGGCTGGTCCCGTGCGGCCTGCAGCCGGGCATCGCATCAAATCCGCTTCAAAATAAGCGGTAGATTCAACCCACCGGCGGCATCGGCCGTCCGGCCTTGGCTGCAAAGGTACGCATGAACGGGACATGGATAGTGGTGATGGGAGTTTCAGGCTGCGGCAAATCGAGCCTGGGGGCGGCGCTTGCGACCGCCTTTGCGCTGCCGCTGATCGAAGGGGACGACCACCACCCTGCGTCGAACGTCGAAAAAATGCGCCATGGCATCCCCTTGACCGATGCCGACCGCGCCGGCTGGCTTGCCACGCTGGGCCGTGCGCTTGCCGACAAGCCGCAGGGCGCGGTGCTGACTTGCTCTGCGCTCAAACGCGCCTACCGCGAGCAGTTGCGTGCGGCCGTGCCGGACCTGCGATTCGTGTTCATGGCCATCGAACGCGACGAGGCCGAGCGGCGCGTGGCCGCGCGTGCGGGCGCGGGCGAGCACATGTTCCCGGCCAGCCTGGTGGCCAACCAGTTCGCGACGCTCGAATCGCCGGTGGGCGAGGCGGGCGTGGTGGCAGTCGATGCCACCGCGCCGCTGCCGGAGCTGGTTGCGCAGGTCAAACGCGAAATCCCGGAAGCTGCGCGCCGCTAGAGCGCGAGCACCCGGTGGTCTGCGCCGGCCGTCAGATCACTTCAGGCCAGTTGGTATGGAAGAACTCGCCCGCGGGCTTGTCGACCCGCTCATACGTGTGCGCGCCGAAGAAGTCGCGCTGTGCCTGCAGCAGGTTTGCCGATAGGCGCTCGGTGCGATAGCTGTCGTAATAGGCCAGCGACGCGCTGAACGCCGGCACCGGAATGCCGTTGCTCACCGCCAGCGCCACCACGTCGCGCCAGTTCTGCTGCGTGCGGTTGAGCAGGTCCTTGAAGAAAGGGTCGAGCATCAGGTTGCCCAAACCAGGATCAGTGCGGTAGGCGTCGGTGATGCGATTCAGGAAGCGCGCGCGAATGATGCAGCCGCCGCGCCAGATTGCCGCGATGCGGCCGAGGTCGAGCTTCCACTCCTTCTTCTCGCCCATCGTCTTGATGAGGTCGAAGCCTTGGGTGTAGCTGATGACCTTCGAGGCATAGAGCGCGTCGTGCACCTTGGCAACGAGCGCCTTCTTCTCGAGCGAGAGCGCGGCCTTCGGCCCCTGCAGCAGCTTGCTTGCGGCCACGCGCTGCTTCTTTTGCGAAGACAGCACGCGCGCTTCAACGGCCGCGTTGATGGTGCTGATGACCACCGCGTTCTCGGCCGCGTTGATGAGCGTCCATTGGCCCGTGCCCTTCTGGCCCGCCTTGTCGAGAATCACGTCGACGATCGGCTTGCCCGTTTCCGGATCTTTCTGCTCGAGCGCCTTGGCGGTGATCTGGATCAGGTAGCTCTGCAGCTCGCCGTCGTTCCATTCGTTGAACACCGCGGCCATCTCGTCGGTGGTGAAGCCGGCGGCCTTGAACAGGCTGTAGGCCTCGCAGATCAGCTGCATGTCGCCGTACTCGATGCCGTTGTGCACCATCTTCACGTAGTGGCCCGCGCCGCCCGGGCCGATGTGAATCACGCAAGGCTCGCCGTCGACCTTGGCTGCAATGCTCTCGAAGATCGGCTTCATCACCTCCCACGTGGAAAGCGGCCCGCCCGGCATGATCGAGGGGCCCTTGCGCGCGCCTTCCTCGCCGCCCGACACGCCCGCACCGATGAAGCGCAGGCCCTTGGCCGAGAGGTACGCATCGCGGCGTTCGGTATCGGTGTAGAGGCTGTTGCCGCCGTCGATGACGATGTCGTCCTTGTCGAGCAGCGGAATCAGCTGCTCGATGACCTGGTCGACCGGCGCGCCCGCCTTCACCATGATCTGGATCTTGCGCGGCTTGGCAAGGCTCTGAACGAACTCCTCCAGCGTCTTCGCGCCGACCAGCTTCTTGCCCGGATTTGCGGCCACGAAGGCCTCGGTGGTGGCTTCGGTGCGGTTGTACACGCTGACCTGGAAGCCGCGGCTTTCCACGTTCAGCACCAGGTTCTGGCCCATCACGGCCAGGCCGATCAAACCGAAATCGCTTTTGTTGCTCATGGCCCTTCTTTCCTGTGCGATAGATGTGATCGGCATTGTGCCGGGGGTGCCGCGGGGCTGCTGCTGGAGCGCGCCTATGGCCGAGCGGGCCGCAGGGGCGGCAGCTCAGCCGCCGAAGAGCGCATCGAACACGCGGATCGAGGCATACGCATCGTTGGCCGCATAGCGGATCTGCGCTTCGGTCAGCTGCTTGTTGGCCCAGTTCGACGTGGTCGCCTTGCGCGACTTGACGAAGCGCCGGTTGAACACGAGTGCAACGGCCGTCTTCACGCCCACCGACTTGCGATAGCCGCGGCGGCGAAACTCGGTGTCGATGTCGAACACCGCCTTCGGTTCGATATTGAGGCGGTTGCGTATGAGCGTGAGGTCGCTCGAAAGGCCAAAGCCGACCTTCTTGAGCTCCGTCGAGGCGAGCAGCGCCGCGACGACCGGGTTGCATTCGGTGCGGTGCAGCTGGAACAGCCAAGCCTTCTCGCGCGTGGAAAACTGCACCACGTGCGGGCCGCCCGACACTTCGTTCTTGGCGAAGGTGGGTTTCGATTCGGTGTCGAAGCCTGCAACGCCGGCGGCCAGCAGCTCGGCGGCGGCGTGCTCGGCGTCTTCCAGCGTTGTGACGACGACGATGTCCTGGAGGCCGAGGCCTTCGAAGGCTTCCAGCAGAGCGATCTGCTCGCGTTCGGGAAGGGGCGGCAACGCGATGGTGTCGCCGCTCACGAGGAGGCTGCTTTCTTTTTCTTCACTGGGGCTTTCTTTGCTGGTGTTTTCTTGGCGGCCGACTTGCCGGCGGTGATTTTTTTCTGCTTTGGCGGCTGGCCCGACCGCAAGGCCGCTTCGTAGGCCCGGCGGCCCAGAGCGCGGCTTCGAGCCGGTCCTCGAAGAGATCGGCAGGGGCTTGCCGGTACGACATCGGCATGGTCTTGCCGTTGCGCTCGTAGGTGAACGGCGGCAGATTCAGTTTGTCGAAATGCTCGGCGCTGTCGGCATCGGACTTCAGGTAGAGCGTGTCCTTGGCAATTAGCGCGATCATCCGCCCTTCGTGCCACACGCCGTGCCCGCCGAACATGCGGCGCGTCTGGATGCGGCCGAGGCGCTCGAAGATCTCGTGCAGGCTTTCTACAAACTCACTCATGGCGCTGGCGCCGTGGCACTCGCGCTTGGGGCGGCTCCGCAGCTCATGCGGTGATCTCGATGCGGTTGCCGTCCGGGTCGAGCACCACGCTTTCGTAGTAGCCGTCGCCGGTGCGGCGCGGGCCATCGAGCAGCGGGTAGCCGTCAGCCTTCAGGCGCTGCGTGAGCTCGTCGACCGCCGCGTCGGACCCCACGCTGATGGCCAGGTGCGTCCAGCCCATGCGCTGCGCGCCGGGTTCGGCGGGTAGGGGCGAGAGGGTACTTGTGGACATGGCCTCGATGCGGGCGCCGTCGCCCAGGCTCAGGAAGCACGATGCAAAACCCTTGGCCGGGTTGACATAGCCTGCGCCGGCCGTGGCGCCGAAGTAGTCGACGTAGAAGCGCTTGCAGCGTTCGAGATCGGTGGTCCAGAGAGCGATGTGATCGATGCGCATGGAAAGACAAGACGGAGGAAGAGGGCACTCAGCCGGTACGTCGCGGCTGCCGTGTCGTGCCCTGCGGAAACCAATGGTAGGCGACCCGTTCGCGTCCGCTGGTGGGGTGCCGGTCGACCGCGCCGCGCACGAGGCCGTAGCGCTCATAGAAGCGCTGCGCCGCGGTGTTGTTGATGGCGACATGAAGCTTCCAGCCGTGCGGCATGCGCACGCTGGCTTCATCGAGCAGCGCCTGCCCGAGGCCCTGGTTGCGCAGATGCGGTTCGACGAACAGCTGCGCCACGTATTCGCGCCGGGCAAGCAGCACCATGAAGGCGAGCACCTGGCCTTCGCGCTCGGCCAGCACCACGTCGGCCGGGGGTACGAATTCTGTTTGCACGCGCCGCAGCCAGTGCGTGATCGGCTCGATCACGGTCGCCCTGCGGTTGGCCGCTATCCAGGCCCGGCGCCAGATGCCGGCCAGCACCAGGCTCTCCTCAGGGGCGCCGTCGCGAGAGCGCAATTGGAACGCGGGAATCTGTGCTGCAGACATGCGACTCATGATACGGCGCCCGTGTGCCGCGGTCGATACGAGTGGCCGATCAGCCACGCAAGGTTTGGGCGTGGTGGGCGAGGTGATCCGCCATGAAGGTCTGGATGAAGTAGTAGCCGTGGTCGTAGCCCTCGTGGCGGCGCAGCGTGAGCGGCTGTCCCGCGGCAAAGCAGGCGGCCTCGAAGGTTTCCGGGTACAACTGCTCGGCAAGGAATTTGTCGGCCAGGCCCTGGTCGATCAATATGCCTTGCGGATACGGCGCGGCGGTCTGCGATTTCATGAGCGCGCTGGCGTCATGCGCAAGCCATTGCGCGCGGTCGCCGCCGGGCTCTCCCAGGTAGCCGCTGAACGCCTTTTCGCCCCACGGGCATTGCGTGGGCGCACAAATGGGCGCAAATGCCGAGAGCGACTTGAACCGCCCCGGGTGACGCATTGCCAGCGTGAGCGCGCCGTGGCCGCCCATCGAATGGCCGAAGATGCCAAGGCGCTGGTCGTCGACCGCGAAGTGCTTTGCCACGAAGGGCAGCAGCTCATGCACGATCCAGCTTTCCATGCGCCAGTGGGCCGACCACGGGGCCTCGGTCGCGTCGAGGTAGAAGCCCGCGCCAATGCCGAAGTCCCAGTTGGCGGTGGCGCCCGGCAGGCCTTCCACGGTGCTTCCGCGCGGGCTGGTGTCGGGAGCGATCAGCGCCAGGCCCAGGCTGGCCGCCATGCGCTGCGCGCCAGCCTTCACTGCAAAGGTTTCTTCATTGCAAGTGAGCCCTGCAAGGTAGAGCAGGGCGGGCACGCGTTCGTGGGCGGCTTGCGGCGGCAGGTAGACCGAGAAGCGCATCGGCAAGCCGATTTCGTGCGAGGCATGCTCGTGAAAACTTTGCACGCCGCCGAAGACGTGGTGCTCGGAAAGGGTCTTGAAGATGTCGGTCATCGGAAGTTGTTGTTGGGCTGCAGTGCGGGCACCAGTTCGAGCACGGCGTCTGCAAAGATGCGAGGCGCCTCTTGCGGCATGTTGTGGCCCACGCCGGGCACCAGCCTGTGCGAGCGTGGTCCGCTGAAGCGGTGCGCGTGGGCAGAGGCTTCGGCGGGCGGACGCACACCATCGTCCAGGCCGTCGAAGGTGATGGTGGGCACCGATATCGCAGGCTGCGCGGCCAGGCGGCGCTCGATGTCGGCGTAGGCCGGGTCGCCCGCCACCAGCCCGAAGCGGTGGCGGTATGAATGAATCACCACGTCGACGAAATCCGGATGGTCAAAGGCCGCCGCGCTGCGCTCGAAGGTGGCGTCGTCGAACTCCCACGTCGGCGACCAGAGTTGCCACAGCAGGCGGGTGAGCGCCTTGCGGTCCTTCGCCAGCCCCGCCCGGCCGCGCTCGCTGTGAAAGTAGTACTGGTACCAGAGGCTGTGTTCGTTCGCGGGCGTGTCGGGCTCCATCGCCTTGGCGATGTCCTGGATGTTGTAGCTGTTGAATGAGACCAACCCCGCGCAGCGCTCGGGCCAGAGTGCCGCCACCACGCACGCTGCGCGGCCGCCCCAGTCGTAGCCGGCAAGCACCGCGCGCTGGATGCGGAGTGCGTCGAGCAGCGCGAGCAGGTCGGCGCCGAGCGCGGCCTGCTCGCCGGAGCGCGGCGTGGCATCGCTCAGGAAGCGCGTGGCGCCGTAGCCGCGCAGGTAAGGCACGATGACGCGGCAGCCCTTGTCGGCGAGCATCGGCGCCACTTCGGCGTAGGTGTGAATGTCGTACGGAAAGCCGTGCATCAGCAGCACGGGCGGGCCGTCGGCGGGCCCGGCTTCGTAATAGGCGATTTCGAGAACGCCCGCTTCGATCTTGCGCAAGGGCTCCATGCGGTTCATGGCGGGCGTTCTCCTCCAGAGGCTAGTAAAGCACCACGCCGCGGATCGATTCGCCGCGCTTCATCAGGTCGAAGCCCTTGTTGATGTCCTCGAGCGGCATGGTGTGGGTGATCAGGTCGTCGATGTTGATCTTGCCTTCCATGTACCAGTCGACGATCTTCGGCACATCGGTGCGGCCGCGCGCGCCGCCGAAGGCCGAGCCTTCCCACTTGCGGCCGGTGACCAGCTGGAACGGGCGCGTGCTGATTTCGGCACCCGCTTCGGCCACGCCGATGATGATGCTGCGGCCCCAGCCCTTGTGCGTGCATTCGAGCGCCTGGCGCATCACCTTGGTGTTGCCGATGCACTCGAAGCTGTAGTCCGCGCCGCCGTCGGTCAGCTGCACGATGGCATCGACCACGTTCTCGGTGTCCTTCGGGTTGATGAAATGCGTCATGCCGAACTTGCGCGCCATGGCTTCGCGCTCGGGGTTCAGGTCGACGCCGATGATCTTGTCGGCGCCCACCATCTTGGCGCCCTGGATCACGTTGAGGCCGATGCCGCCGAGCCCGAACACCACCACATTGGCGCCGGCTTCCACCTTGGCCGTGAAGATCACCGCGCCGATGCCGGTCGTCACGCCGCAACCGATGTAGCAGACCTTGTCGAACGGCGCGTCTTCGCGGATCTTGGCCAGCGAGATTTCGGGCGCCACCGTGTAGTTGCTGAAGGTCGACGTGCCCATGTAGTGGAAGATCGGCTTGCCGTCCAGGCTGAAGCGCGAAGTGGCATCGGGCATCAGGCCCTTGCCTTGCGTGCCGCGGATCAGCTGGCAGAGGTTGGTCTTGCGCGACAGGCAGAACTTGCACTGGCGGCATTCGGGCGTGTAGAGCGGAATGACGTGGTCGCCCTTTTTCAGCGTGGTGACGCCGGGGCCCACGTCGACCACGATGCCCGCGCCTTCATGGCCGAGAATGGCCGGGAAGATGCCTTCGGGGTCGGCGCCGGAGAGCGTGTAGTAGTCGGTGTGGCAGATGCCGGTGGCCTTGATCTCGACCAGCACCTCGCCGAATTTCGGACCCTCAAGGTCGACGGTTTCGATGGTGAGGGGGTCTCCGGATTTCCAGGCGACGGCAGCTTTTGTTTTCATGGCTTGAGGGCAAAAAGGAGAAGAGGGACAAGGATACCCAGACCGGCGCTCAGGCCGGGCCGGCAGCAAAGATACCCGACATTCCGATGAAGCCGGGCAGATGGCGAAAGTCCCACACCCAGCTTCGCAGCGCGGGGTATTCGTCCAGGGGAATGCCGCCTTCGCCGGCCAGCGCCACATAAGGAAAGCAGGCCAGGTCGGCCACGGTGGCCTGTTGCCCGACCAGCCATTGCAGGCCGTCGCAGGCACGCTCGGCCAGGTGGTCGTCCAGTAAACGAAAGGCCGCATGCGCGCCGCGCCGGCAGGCTTCGATGTCGAGATTTTCGTAGCCGAACGCGTCGTGCAGCCGGGCCGCCGATGCGGTGCGGGTGATTTCATCGGCGGTGGCGAACCACATCGCGATCTGGCCGCGCAACTGCGGGTCGTCCGGGTACCAGCGGCGCCGTGCGTCGTACTTGCTGGCGAGATAGACGAGGATGGCTTGCGCGTCGCGCAGCACAAAACCGTTGTCGTCGATCACCGGAATCTGCCCCAGCGGATTGACCTGCGCCAGAAACGCAGCCGACTTGTGCTCGCGGCCTGGATGAAAGTCGACCGGCACGCTCTGGTAGTCCACGCCGAGCCAGGCGAGCATCTGCCGCACCTTGAAGCAGTTGCCCGAAAGGGCGTAGTCGTAGAGCCGGATCATGCGGCTTCCCTTACGCCAAAGCGCATGCCGCGCTCGCGCAGCCAGCGCCGGTAGGTGACGGAGGTCGTGTCGCCGCGCGTCGGCGTTTCGGCGCGGCCTTCGAGCGGCATGCGCTTGAAGGCGTGGTTCTCGAGAATCGGCTTGTCCTGCCCGAAGATCGTCTGCTGGAAAGCGATGAGTTCGGCGTCTGTCGAGGTGTCATCGTAGCAGGCGAGCAGCGTGTGGGCGATCACGTGCTCGTCATCGAGCGGCTGCAAGAACAGCGCGATGGCATCGAGCTCACCGGCGCGGTGGCTCGACTTGTAGAGCATGGCCGTGAGCGGTTGCATGACGCGGTATTTGTAGGTCACCTCGGCGCCGCTGTCGTGGGCGGCCGAGGCGCGGGGTTGCCAGAAGCGGCAATCGGTGGCCCAGATTTCCTGGGTGGCCGGGTCGACTTGCACCTGGTACTTTGCCACCTCGGTGTGCGGCACCTTGCCCAGGAAGCCGGCGTGCACGAAGGGAAAGTGCGCCATGTCCAGAAAGTTCTCGATCACGCGCAGCCCCGATACGGCCACGCCGATGCTGCCGCAGTCGACCATGCGGCGCCCGGGTCCGCCATATTCGGGAACGTCGAACAGGGGCCGCGTCGGCTTGCCGCTTGGGCAGACCCAGAGGTAGCCGTAGCGCGACTGGATGGCCAGCGTTTGCGTGCCGAGCCGGCACTGCGGTGCACCAGCTGCGTCGCTCCACACGTGCAGCGTTTCGCCGAGCAGGCGAGTCGTGCGGGGCTGCGCATCGGAGCTGCCGGCGAGCGTCGTCGAAGGGCCGACGACCAGCCAGTCGTCGAGCATGTTGGGATCGTCTGTGATGAAGGGCATGGTTCTCTTCAGGCTGCCGATTGCGGTCGTCGACTTTCTTCTTCTTCGATCTCGCTGCGCAGGCTGCGTGCGGCGATGTGCAGTGTCTTCATTGCGGCGGTGCCGGGCGCGGCATCTGTCCAGAGGTGAATGAAGGCCAGCCGCGGCTGCGCATCGAGCACCAGGGCCACTGTGCCGTACTGGCCGAGCGGCCCGTGCCACGCCGCCGTTGCGGTGTCGCTCGCAAAGCCGCGCCGGGCGAGTGCGTCGCGCACGCTCGGCGCATCGGCGTGCACAGCGAGCGTGCGGCAGAACGACCAGCCGACGGGCACGACGTCGTCTTGCGGCGGGGCTTGCGCCGCCTCGCCAGCGAGGTTCACCCATAGCATGCCCGCTGCATCCACGGCTCTGAACACCTTCGCGCACAGGTTGCTTGGCGGCGGCATATCGGGATGCGCGGGGATGCGCGTGCACTGGCCGCTTCCGGCGGCGTATTGCCAGCCGTGGTACGCGCAGGAGAGGCGGTTTTCCACCACCTGGCCAAGCGTGAAGCGCACGCTGCGGTGGGGGCAGCGGTTCTCCCACGCCTGCGGTGCACCGTCGGCCGAACGCCAGAGCGCCAGCTCCTGCCCGAGCGCAAAGCCCGCGACGATGTTGGCGCCGGGGCGCACATCGGCCGAACGGGCCATCGGATGCCAGGCTGAAATGCTGTCTGCGCTCATCATGATGCGCGCTACCTTAGCGCAAGTCCCAGGCGGGGCGCACACTCATAATGGAGGCATCGCCAGACGCCACTCATCATGAAGAAAATACTCGTCCTCAACGGCCCCAACCTCAACCTGCTTGGCACGCGCGAGCCCGAGCAATACGGACGCGACACGCTGGCCGACGTCGAATGCCTGTGCAAGGACACGGGCGCCGCGCACGGCGTGGAAATCGAGTGCCGCCAGTCCAACCACGAGGGCGTGCTGATCGACTGGATCCATGAGGCCGGCCGCGAAGTGGCCGCGGGCAACATGCTGGGCGTGGTAATGAACCCGGGTGCCTACACGCACACATCGATTGCGCTGCACGACGCCATCAAGGGTGCGAGCGTGCCGCTGATCGAACTGCACATCTCGAATGTGCATGCGCGCGAGGAGTTTCGCCACCGCTCGTACATTTCGCCGGCGGCGCGCGGCATCATCGTCGGCCTGGGCGTAAAGGGCTACGCACTGGCCATCGCGGCCCTGGTGCCCTGAGCCGCTCGGGCAGTTCCGATCAGTCGGTCTGCCTTGGAGCCGCGGCCTTCCAGCTGCGGCTGATGTGGCCCTGGGAGTCCACGCTTTCCAGGTGAACGTCGAAGCCCCACAGCCGGGCGACGTGCTTCAGCACTTCTTCGGCATCGTCGTGCAGCGGCAGGTTGTTGCGCTGCGTGTGGCGCAGCGTCAGGGCGCGGTCGCCGCGCATGTTGACGTTCCATACTTGGATGTCAGGCTCCCTGCTGCTGATGTCGTACTGGCGTGACAGCGATTCGCGCAACGCGTGATAGCCGCTGTCGTCGTGAATGGCGGACACCTCGAGCTCGGGCTCGCTCTGGTGATCGCGGATCGCGAACAGCCTGAAATCACGCATCGTCTTCGGGCTAAGGAACTGGCCGATGAAGCTCTCGTCCTTGAAGTTGCGCATTGCATAGTCGAGCGTCTTGACCCAGTCGGTACCCGCAAAGTCGGGGAACCAGCGCTTGTCTTCCTCGTTGGGCTTTTCGCAGATGCGCCGCAGTTCGGTGAACATGGCAAAACCCAACGCGTAGGGGTTGATGCCGCTGTAGGCGCGGTGCCCCACCGGCGGCTGAAAGATCACGCCCGTGTGCGAACTGAGCCACTCCATCATGAAGCCGTCGGCGAGCTGGCCGCGGTCGTACATGGTGTTGAGCAGGGTGTAGTGCCAGAAGGTCGCCCAGCCTTCGTTCATGACCTGCGTCTGGCGCTGCGGATAGAAATACTGCGCGATCTTGCGCACGATGCGCACCACCTCGCGCTGCCAAGGCTCTAGCAGCGCGGCGTTCTTCTCTATGAAGTAGAGCAGGTTCTCCTGCGGCTCCGAAGGAAAGCGGCGGGACGAGTCGGATTCGGTGGCGTGTTCGCTCTTGCGCGGCAGGGTGCGCCACAGGTCGTTCACCTGCTGCTGCATGTAGCGCTCGCGTTCTGCGCGCTGCGTGCCCTCTTGCGCCAGCGACCGCTTCTGCGGTCGGCGATAGCGATCGACGCCGTAGTTCATCAGCGCGTGGCAGGAGTCGAGCAGCTGCTCCACCGCATCGAGGCCATGGCGCTCTTCGCATTCGGCGATGTAGTGCCGTGCGTACACGAGGTAGTCGATGATCGACGACGCGTCGGTCCACATCCGGAACAGGTAGTTGCCCTTGAAGAAGCTGTTGTGGCCGTAGGCCGCATGCGCAATCACCAGGGCCTGCATGGCCATGGTGTTTTCTTCCATCAGGTAGGCAATGCAGGGGTCGGAGTTGATGACGATCTCGTAGGCCAGCCCCATGTGGCCGCGGCGGTAGTTCTTCTCGGTGGCGATGAACTGTTTGCCGTAAGACCAGTGGCGGTAAATCATGGGCATGCCGACGCTGGCGTAGGCATCCATCATCTGCTCGGCGGTGATCACTTCGAGCTGGTTGGGGTACACGTCCAGCCCGAAGCCCTTGGCCGTCTTCGCTATCTCCGTGTGATAGGTCTCGATGAGGTCGAAGGTCCAGTCCGACGGACTGGGCAGGCGCTCCAGGCGGCCGGTGGAGTTCGTGCGCTCGAGGGAAGGGTGGTCGGAAGTCATGCGGGCACCCCTTCCTTCTTGAAGAGGTCACGGAACACGGGGTAGATGTCGCTTGCATCCGATACCTTGCGCATCGCAAAGTTGGGCTGCAGCCCCTCCAGCTGCGCGTATTCCTGCCACAGGTTCTGCTCGGTTTCGGCCACCTGCACGTAGGCGTAGTAGCGCACCACCGGAAGGATGTTTTCGACCAGCAGCTCGCGGCAGCGCCCGCTGTCCTGGTGCCAGTTGTCGCCGTCGCTTGCCTGCGCGCCGTACACGTTCCATTCGCCGCTCGGGTAGCGGGCCTTGATGATCTCGTCCATCAATACCAGCGCGCTCGACACCACGGTGCCGCCGGTTTCGGTGGCATGGAAGAATTCTTCTTCGTTCACCTCCTGCGCCTGCGTGTGGTGGCGCAGGAACACGAGGTCGATGCGTTCATAGTGCCGCGTGAGAAACAGATAGAGCAGCATGAAGAAGCGCTTGGCCATGTCCTTGCGCGCTTCGTCCATGGAGCCCGAAACGTCCATCAGGCAGAACATCACCGCCTTGGCGCTGGGCACAGGAGTCTTCACGCGGTTGCGGTAGCGCAGGTCGATCGGGTCGATGTAGGGCACATGCCGCGCGGTTCTGCGCAGCTCTTCAATGTGCTCTTCAGTCTCGCGGATTTCTTTCTGGATGAAAGGCTGCTCCGCCTGCGGATGCTGCTTCAGGTGCAGCAGGTGCGCCTCCAGGCGCCGCAGTTCCTTGCGCGGCTCGCCGCCGAGCGCAATGCGCCGCGCGAGGGCGCCGCGCATCGAGCGCACCACGTGCAGGTTGTTGGGTGTGCCATCGTTCGTGAAGCCGGCGCGGTGGCTCTTCCATTCGGGTACTTCGGCAATCTGCGTGCGAATGAGGTGCGGCAACGCCAGGTCGTCGAAGAACACGCGCATGAACTCTTCGCGCGTGAGGCGGAACACGAAGTCGTCCTCGCCTTCGCCGCCGTCCCCGGCCTCGCCGCTTCCCGAACCGCCGCCGGCTTGCCCTTCGGGCCGCGCAATGCGGTCGCCCTTCAGGTATTCCTGGTTGCCCGGGTGCACGTACTCGCGGTCGCCGCCGCGCGCATGGCCGAACACCGGTTCGGACACATCGTGGCGCGGCAGGGTGACATCTTCGCCTTGCTCCAGTTCGCGGATGTTGCGCCCGCTGACCGCGCGCCGCACGGCTTCCTGGATCTGGCCTTTATAGCGCCGGAGGAAGCGCTCCCGGTTGCCGATGGATTTGTTCTTGCCCGAGAGCCGGCGGTCGATGATCTGCTGCAGGATGGCCACGATGATGTCAAAGCTCCTTGCAAAAAGGGGGCGAGGCCCCGGCCTCGCCGCTATGGACTACCGCTATGAACTCTTGCGTACCCGCAGGTACCACTCGCAGAGCAGGCGAACCTGCTTGGCCGTATAGCCCTTTTCGACCATGCGGGTCACGAAGTCTTCGTGCTTCTTCTGTTCGTCGGCACTGCTCTTCGTGTTGAAGCTGATCACCGGCAGGAGTTCCTCGGTGTTGGAGAACATCTTCTTCTCGATGACGGCGCGCAGCTTTTCGTAACTCGTCCATGCGGGGTTGCGCCCGGCGTTGCCGGCCCGCGCACGCAGCACGAAGTTGACGATCTCGTTGCGGAAGTCCTTCGGATTGCCGATGCCCGCGGGCCGCTCGATCTTCTCGAGTTCGGCGTTGAGCGCGGCCCGGTCGAACACCTCGCCGGTGTCCACGTCGCGGAACTCCTGGTCCTGGATCCAGTAGTCGGCATAGGTGACGTAGCGGTCGAAGATGTTCTGGCCGTATTCGCTGTAGCTCTCCAGGTAGGCCGTCTGGATTTCCTTGCCGATGAACTCGGCATAGCGCGGCGCCAGCAGCTCCTTGATGTAGCTGATGTACTTCTGTTCTGTTTCCGGCGGAAACTGCTCACGTTCGATCTGCTGCTCGAGCACATACATCAGGTGCACCGGGTTGGCCGCCACCTCTGAACTGTCGAAGTTGAACACCTTGGAGATGATCTTGAACGCAAAGCGGGTCGATACGCCGCTCATGCCTTCATCAACCCCGGCGTAGTCGCGGTATTCCTGGATCGACTTGGCCTTGGGATCGGTGTCCTTCAGGTTCTCGCCGTCGTACACCTGCATCTTGCTGAAGATGCTGGAGTTCTCGGGCTCCTTCAGCCGCGTGAGCACCGAGAGCTGGGCCATCATGCGCAGCGTGCCGGGAGCGCAGGGCGCCTTTGCCAAGGATGAGTTGCGCACCAGCTTCTCGTAGATCTTGATTTCTTCCGACGCGCGCAGGCAGTAGGGAATCTTGACGATGTAGATCCGGTCGAGAAAAGCCTCGTTGTTCTTGTTGTTGCGAAAGGCCTTCCATTCGCTCTCGTTGCTGTGCGCCAGCACGATGCCGTCGAACGGAATGGCGCCGAAGCCTTCGGTGCCCTTGAAGTTGCCTTCCTGCGTGGCGGTGAGCAGCGGGTGCAGCACCTTGATGGGCGCCTTGAACATTTCCACGAATTCGAGCAGGCCCTGGTTGGCCAGGCACAGGCCGCCGGAATAGGCGTAGGCGTCGGGGTCGTCCTGGGCGTAGGTTTCGAGCTTGCGGATGTCGATCTTGCCGACCAGCGAGGAGATGTCCTGGTTGTTCTCGTCGCCCGGCTCGGTCTTGGCAACGGCAATCTGGCGCAGCACGGAAGGGTAGCGCTTGACCACCTTGAACTGGCGGATGTCGCCGCCGTACTCTTCAAGGCGCTTGACGGCCCACGGCGAGAGGATGCGGTTCAGGTAGCGGCGCGGGATGCCGTATTCCTTTTCAAGGATCTCGCCGTCTTCCACCGCGTCGAAAAGGCCGAGCGGCGTTTCGTTGACCGGCGAACCCTGGATGGCATAGAAGGGCACGTGTTCCATGAGCTGCTTCAGGCGCTCGGCGATCGAGCTCTTGCCGCCGCCGACGGGGCCCAGCAGGTAGAGGATCTGCTTCTTTTCCTCGAGGCCCTGGGCGGCATGCCTGAAGTACGACACCACCTGCTCGATGGCGTCCTCCATGCCGTAGAACTCCTTGAACGCGGGGTAGATCTTGATGACCTTGTTCGCGAAGATCCGCGAAAGCCTGGGATCGTTGCGCGTGTCGACCAGCTCGGGTTCGCCGATTGCCTTGAGCATCCGCTCGGACGCAGTGGCATACGCTGTGGGATCGCGTTTGCAAATATCCAGGTAGTCCTGCAGCGAGAGGACTTCCTCGCGGGTGCGCTCGTAGCGGGCGGCAAAGTTGCTGATCACATCCATGGTCACGCCTCCATCAAGTCTGCGGGTTTTATTAACCCGAAGCCTGCAGCCGCAATGCGTCGCAACTTTTTAAAGGTGTGCCCGCCCCATGGCTGCAAGCCGTGGAAAACTCCCTTAATCACATCTGCACAAACAGCATAAAGCAAAGAGTGCACCCGGAATATTGTTTGTTAAATCAGAACCACAGTGCCGAGTAAAGTTCCCAAGAAAAACCCGCACCATTTCTCAATTCCAGCTAAATTCCAAGGTTCGGCAAACGGACTCGGTGCTATCCCGATGCCCAGTGAAAATACCTATGGCAATCGGTCTATGCACTCATTGCTTCTTTTCCGGGGAAAGCACCTCCTATTGAGCCCCCCACGGCCCAAAAACGGTTACACCACAATAACGCGCCATGTGCTGTTTGGGTTTATTGCTCAAACCAAAAATATATAAAAGCAATCTGCGCGCCATCTTTTGATGGGCAAGTCGCGCATGTCCGCGTGGGAACGCGCGCCAATCGCCGGTCGGCGTGGTTCTGGCGGGAGCCTTCATGGTGCGCGGCACCGAACAAGGTCGGCAGGCACCGTTCGCGTGCATGAACGAAGACAGGGGCCGCATGGCCCCCTGTGTTTGCTACTTCAGCTTCTTCAGCTGAAGAATTCCTTGGCCTTGTCGAGCCAGCCCTTGTCGGTGGGGCTGTGCTTGTCGCCGCCCTTCTTGAGCGACTCATCAAGCTCCTTCAACAGCTTGCGCTGGTGCTCGGTGAGCTTGACCGGCGTTTCGACGCGCACGTGGCAATACAGGTCGCCCGGGTAGCTCGACCGCACGCCCTTGATGCCCTTGCCACGCAGGCGGAACTGCTTGCCGCTTTGCGTGCCGTCGGGAATGTCGATGGCGGCCGGGCCCTTGAGCGTGGGCACGCTGATCTCACCGCCCAGCGCGGCCGTCGTCATGCTGACGGGCACCACGCAGTGCAGGTCGTCGCCGTCGCGTTCGAAGAGCTCGTGCTTCTTGAGGCGGATCTCGATGTACAGGTCGCCTGGCGGCCCGCCATTGGTGCCCGGCTCGCCGTTGCCGGTGCTGCGGATGCGCATGCCGTCGTCGATGCCCGCGGGGATCTTGACCTCGAGCGTCTTGTTGTTCTTGATCTTGCCCTGGCCGTGGCACACCGTGCAGGGCTCGGGAATGATCTTGCCGCTGCCATGGCAGGTGGGGCAGGTCTGCTGCACGCTGAAGAAGCCCTGGCGCATTTGCACGGCGCCGGCGCCGTGGCAGGTGGTGCAGGTGATGGGCTTGGTGCCGGGCTTGGCGCCCGAGCCGTGGCAGGTGCCGCAGTCATCCCAGCTCGGAATGCGGATCTGGGCTTCCTTGCCCTCGGCGGCTTCTTCGAGCGTGACCTCCATGGCGTAGCTGAGGTCGCTGCCGCGGAACACCTGGCGCCCGCCGCTGGTGCGGCCGCGGCCGCCGCCGAACACGTCGCCGAAGATGTCGCCGAACGCTTCCGCGAACCCGCCGAAGCCCTCTGCACCGGGGCCGCCGCGCATGTTGGGGTCGACGCCGGCGTGGCCGTACTGGTCGTAGGCCGCGCGCTTCTGGCTGTCCGACAGCATTTCGTAGGCTTCCTTCACCTCCTTGAACTTCGCCTCGGCGTCCTTGCTGGTGTCGCCGTGGTTGCGGTCAGGGTGGTGCTTCATCGCGAGCTTGCGATAAGCCTTCTTGATTTCTTCCTCGCTCGCATTCTTGGGAACGCCGAGGGTTTCGTAATAGTCGCGTTTTGTGGCCATGGCTGGTTCGGTCGGGGCGGGCGTGAAGCCGTAACTTGAAGCGAGAAAGGCTGGAACACCCGCTCAGGTATTCCAGCCTTGTTCGAAAGACTGAGGATCAGTCCTTCTTGACTTCCTTGACTTCGGCGTCGACCACGTTGTCATCGGCCGGTGCGCTCGCAGCTTCCGGGCCAGCGGCAGCACCCGGGCCGCCGGCGGCGCCTGCCGCGGCCTGCGCCTCGGCATACATCTTTTCGCCGAGCTTCTGGCTTGCGGTCATCAGCGTGTTGGTCTTTTCCTCGATCGAGGCCTTGTCCTCGCCCTTCAGGGCTTCTTCGAGGTCCTTGATCGCGGCTTCGATCTTTTCCTTCTCGCCGGCGTCCAGGCTCGCGCCGTGTTCGCCGAGCGACTTCTTCACACTGTGCACCATGGCCTCGCCCTGGTTGCGCGCCTGCACGATCTCGAGCTTCTTCTTGTCGTCGGCCGCGTTCAGCTCGGCGTCCTTCACCATCTTCTGGATCTCGTCTTCAGAGAGGCCCGAGTTCGCCTTGATGGTGATCTTGTTTTCCTTGCCGGTGCCCTTGTCCTTGGCGCCCACGTGCAGGATGCCGTTGGCGTCGATGTCGAAGCTCACTTCGATCTGCGGCGTGCCGCGCGCTGCCGGCGGAATGCCCTCGAGGTTGAACTCGCCGAGCAGCTTGTTGCCCGCGGCAATGTCGCGCTCGCCCTGGAACACCTTGATGGTCACGGCCGGCTGGTTGTCTTCGGCCGTGGAGAAGGTCTGCGCGAACTTCGTCGGGATCGTGGTGTTCTTCGTGATCATCTTGGTCATCACGCCGCCCATGGTCTCGATGCCCAGCGACAGCGGGGTCACGTCGAGCAGCAGCACGTCCTTGCGGTCACCCGAGAGCACCTGGCCCTGGATGGCGGCGCCGACGGCCACGGCTTCATCGGGGTTCACGTCCTTGCGCGGCTCCTTGCCGAAGAAGGCCTTCACCTTTTCTTGCACCTTGGGCATGCGGGTCATGCCTCCGACCAGGATCACGTCGTTGATGTCCGACACGCTGATGCCGGCGTCCTTGATGGCCAGGCGGCAGGGCGCGATGGTGCGCTCGACCAGCTCGTCGACCAGGCTCTCGAGCTTGGCGCGCGTGAGCTTGATGTTCAGGTGTTTCGGGCCCGAGGCGTCGGCCGTGATGTAGGGCAGGTTGATGTCGGTCTGCGCGCTGTTCGACAGCTCGATCTTGGCCTTTTCGGCCGCTTCCTTCAGGCGCTGCAGGGCCAGCACGTCCTTGCTCAGGTCGACGCCTTGCTCTTTCTTGAACTCGGCAATGATGTAGTCGATGATGCGCTGGTCGAAGTCTTCGCCGCCCAGGAAGGTGTCGCCGTTGGTCGACAGCACTTCGAACTGCTTTTCGCCGTCCACGTCGGCAATTTCGATGATCGACACGTCGAAGGTACCGCCGCCGAGGTCATACACGGCAATCTTGCGGTCGCCCTTGTCCTGCTTGTCCAGGCCGAAGGCCAGGGCCGCGGCGGTGGGCTCGTTGATGATGCGCTTGACGTCCAGGCCCGCGATGCGGCCGGCGTCCTTGGTGGCCTGGCGCTGTGCGTCGTTGAAGTAGGCCGGCACCGTGATCACGGCTTCCGTCACCGCCTCGCCGAGGTAGTCTTCGGCGGTCTTCTTCATCTTGCGAAGGATGTCGGCGCTGACTTGCTGGGGCGCCATCTTCTTGCCGCGCACTTCCACCCATGCGTCGCCGTTGTCGGCCTTGGCAATGGTGTAGGGCATCAGGTCGATGTCCTTCTGGACTTCTTTTTCTTCGAACTTGCGGCCGATCAGGCGCTTGATTGCGTAGAGCGTGTTCTTGGGGTTCGTCACCGCCTGGCGCTTGGCCGAGGCACCGACCAGCACTTCGCCGTCTTCCTGGTAAGCCACGATCGACGGTGTGGTGCGCGCACCTTCCGAGTTCTCGATCACACGCGTGGTGTTGCCTTCCATGATCGACACGCACGAGTTGGTGGTGCCGAGGTCGATGCCGATGATCTTTGCCATGTTCTTTACTCCTGAAAGCCTGAAAAATATGTTGTTATGAACTTGTGGATAACCCGGCGCGATTCAAGGTATGAAGCGGGGATTTCCTGTGGGAATCGTGTGTATCGGTAGAGCGGATTACTTGGGCGCGCTGACCGTGACCAGCGCCGGGCGCAGCACGCGCTCGTTGATGGTGTAGCCCTTCTGCAGCACGCTCACCACGGTGTTGGGCTCCTGCTCGGGCGCGGGCACCACCGAGATGGCCTGGTGCTGGTGCGGGTCGAACTTGGTGCCGGGGGCCGGAGCCACCTCGATCACCTTGTTGCGCTCGAGCGCGCTCTTCAGTTGGCGCAGCGTGGCTTCGGCACCTTCGCGGATCTGTTCGGGCGTGGCGTCCTTGATGGCCAGGCCAGCTTCGAGGCTGTCCGTCACGGGGAGCAGGCTCTCCGCAAAGGCTTCGACCGCAAACTTGCGCGCCTTGGTGATCTCGTCGTCGGCACGGCGGCGGGCGTTCTGCACGTCGGCCTGCGCGCGCAGGTACTGATCGGCCAGTTCGGCATTCTTGGCCTGCAGTGCGGCGAGCTCGCCCTGGGCCGCGACGAGGGCGTCTTGCGCCTCGGCTTCGTTGGCAGCCTGTGCGGCCTCCAGTTCTTCGGGGCTTGGCTCGCCTTGCAGCATTTGAGAATTCTGTGCGGATTGTTGCGGGTCAGACATTTTTCAAAGAACCGGCGTGTGCCGGGAAACAAACGATAGCCAGCCACTTGGGGCTGGTCAGGGGCATTTCAAGCGAAAAAATGCGGCCTAAGTGGCCGCGGAGGCATGAAAAAGGCCCGGAACCGGGCCTTCGTGCCAAGGGCAGGCTGCGATCAATGGGCGTCGAGCAGCTCGACGTCGAACTTCAGCGTGGCGTTCGGGGGAATCACGCCGCCGGCGCCGCGTGCGCCATAGCCCAGCGATGCGGGAATGATCAGCGTGCGCTTGCCGCCGATCTTCATGCCGGCAACGCCTTCGTCCCAGCCCTTGATGACCTGGCCGGCACCCAGCGAAAACGCGAAGGGGTCGTTTCGGTCGCGGCTCGAATCGAACTTGGCGCCTTGCACGCCGTCGTTGTAGAGCCAGCCGGTGTAGTGCACGTGCACGTGTTGGCCGGCCTTGGCTTCGGCGCCGTCGCCCACGGTGGTGTCTTCGTATTGCAGGCCGGAGGGAGTGGTAGGCATGTGAACGCTCCTTGCGTCAATTTGGATGATGAATGGATAGACCAGCGAAGGCCAGAAGTTTACCGATGCCCCGCGGCGGCCCTGCCGAGCTGCTCAATTGGCAGGGTCGGCGGGCGGGGTAGATGATGAGGAGGGCGGGGCGGACGGTGCCGGCGCCGAAGACTCCGCGGAGCCGGAAGCAGCGGGTGCCGCAGGCACGGCAGGAGCCGGCGATGAAGCAGGCGCGGCAGGCGCCGGTGCCGCGGCCTTCTTGACCTGCCCCAGCTGCCACTTGCCCGCAAAGGCCTGCAGGTCGGACAGCCGCTTGAGCAGGTCTTGTCCGCTCACCGTGAGGCTGTAGCCGTCGCCGCCATGGCTGACGAGACCGGCCTCGCGCAATTCCTTGATGCGCGTATTGAGCGTGTTGGGAGTGATGCCGCCGACGCTGTCCTGCAGCAGCCTGAAGGTTTGCGCATGCCCGTCGCGCAACGCCCAGAGCACGCGCAGTGCATAGCGTGCTTCGAGCAGTGCGAGCAGCTGGCTGATGGCTGCGTTTTCCTTGGTACTCATCGACATCATCTCCTCGGGGCTGGGCGGGCCATCGGTCCTGGCGGCAGGGCCGGTGCCTCGCGTTCTTGTTGGCTTGCTATGGCCGCTCGTTGGTCGGCGACTATAGCGCAAGGATCACGATGCTACTAGTTTTATAGCTACGGGTGCATGCTGCATGCGGGCCCTGAGACAAAGCCTCACAAATTGACAAAATCGGCCATGGCTTCACCCAGGCGAACGGCACGGGTCGGCGACCAATCGGGGTTGAACACCAGCGCAGGCGCCGGGAACAGCATGACCACGGTGGAGCCGAGCAAGAAGCGGCCCATCTCGTCACCTTTCTTGAGCACGATCTCCTGGTCGGCGTAGTTCCATTCGCGCAGCTCGCCGCCGCGCGGCGGATTGACCACGCCGTGCCACACGGTGGCCATGCTGCCGACGATGGTGGCACCCACCAGCACCAGCACGAAGGGGCCGCGCCCGGTTTCGAAAACGCACACCACGCGCTCATTACGCGCAAACAGGCCGGGCACGCCGCGCGCCGTGGCGGGGTTGACCGAGAACAGGTCGCCGGGCACGTAGATCATGCGCAGCAGCCGGCCGTCGCATGGCATGTGAATGCGGTGGTAGTCCCTGGGGCTCAGGTAAAGCGTGGCAAAGCTGCCGTGCGCGAAGCGGGCGGCCAGCGTCGAGTCGCCGCCGACCAGCGCGGTGGTTGTGTAGTTGTGGCCCTTGGCCTGGAAGATCTGGTCGCCCTCGATGGCGCCGAACTGGCTGATTGCGCCGTCCACCGGGCACACCAGATCGGCATCGGCCAGCGGCCGCACGCCCGGCTTGAGCGCGCGCGTGAAAAACTGGTTGAAGCTCTTGTAGTGGTTGATGTCCGACTCGAGCGCTTCGCCCATGTCGACACCGTACTTGGCAACGAAGCGCCGGATGATCCACGTGGTGACGGCGCCGCGTTCCTTGCCTGCGACCCAGCCGGCAAAATTTGTCAGTGCCTGCTTGGGAAACAGGTATTGGTGCAGTACGGCTGAGCGGTCGGACACGTGTGAATGGCCGGGCAGGCCTGGAATGCAAATCGGAGGGGCATTCTATAAAGGCCCCCGGCGTCCGGACGTAGGAAGCTTCCCTTGTATCGCGCACCCGGGCAACCGGGCGCGCAAGCGGGCAGGGGGCTCGCCGGCCCCCCGGGCGAAATCAATCCGCCTTGATGCCCGCCGCCTTGATCACTTGGGCCCACTTCTCGACTTCGGATTTCTGGAAGGCCGCGATCTTTGCCGTGCTCAGGTCCGCGGGCTCCATGCCGAAGCCCTTGAGCTTCTCCTGCATTTCGGGCGTTGCAAGAATCTTGCGGATCTCGGTGTGCAGTCGGTCGACGATGGGCGCCGGCGTGCCCGCGGGCACGAAGATCGCCTGCCACGACAGCACCTCGAAATCCTGCAGGCCCGCAATGCCGGATTCCGCAACCGTCGGCACGTCGGGCATCGAAGCCAGGCGCTTGGCCGAGGTCACGGCAATGGCACGCAGCTTGCCGCTCTGCACATGCGGGCCCGCCACCACGCTGGTGTCGAACATCATGTCGACCTGGCCGCCGATCACGTCCTGGATGGCCGGACCGCTGCCCTTGTACGGAATGTGCGTGAACTTGACGCCGGACTTGAACGCCAGCAGCTCGAGCGACAGGTGCTGCGACGTGCCCGTGCCGGCCGATGCCGACGAAAGCCCGCCCGACTTGGTCTTGCTGGCTTCCAGCACGTCCTTCAACGTCTTGTAGGGGCTCGCCTGGTTCACCACCAGCACCAGCGGGTTGGTGCCGATGAGCGTGACGGGCGCAAACGACTTCTGCGGGTCGTAGCCGAGCTTCGGATACAGGCTGATGTTGATGGCATGCGAGCTGATCGTGCCGCCCACCATCGTGAAGCCGTCGGGTGCCGCGCGCGCGCCGATTTCGGAGCCCACGCTGCCGCCGGCGCCGCCCTTGTTGTCGATGATCACGCTCGTGCCCAGCACCGTGCCCAGCTTCTGCCCGATCAGGCGAGCCAGCACGTCGGTGGTGCCGCCCGCGGGAAACGGCACGAGATAGGTGATGGCCTTGCCCGTGGGCCAATTGCCGGTGCCCTGCGCAAAGGCGGGCAGGCCCACGGCAATCGAAGAGGCGAGGGCGGTGCGGATGAGTGTGCGGCGTTGCATGGCGAGGTCTCCTTTGATGATGTTGCAGGTCGTCGTCACGGCGTGTCGACGATTTCGATCCAGTTCGGGTTCTTGCCCACGCTGATGCGCGAGGGCTTGCCCAGCGCGCCCGTGGCCGGGTCGATGGCGTACAGCGCAACGCTGTGTGACTCCTGCCCGGCGGCAATCAGGTAGCGGCCGCTCGAATCGATGGCAAAGCCGCGCGGCGTTTTCTCGGTCGGTGTCTGGCCGAGCGGTTTCAGCTGTCCGGTGGACGGGTCCACCCTGAAGGCCGAGAGCGTGCTCGACGTGCGTTCCGATGCATACAGATAGCGCCCGTCGGGTGTCAGGTGCAGATCGGCCGCCCAGGGCTTGCCGGTGAATCCGGCCGGCAGCGTGGTCGTGCTCTGCTCGAGCTTGAGCGTGCCGCGCGCGGCGTCCCAGGCGTACACGTGCAAGCTCGCGTCGAGTTCGTTCAGCAGGTAGACGCGGCGCTGTGCCTTGTCCCAGACGAAGTGGCGCGGGCCCGACTTCGCGGTGGACATGGTCAACGGCGGATCGTTGGCCGAGAGCAGGCCCTTGTCCGCATCGAAGCGCCAGGTCGACACGTTGTCGCCGCCCAGGCTGGTGGCAAGCACGAAGCGGTTGCTCGCGTCCGCGTGGATCGCGTGCGCGTTCGGCCCCGTTTGCACCAGCTGCTGGATTGCGCCCGCGGCGCCGTCCTTGCCGATGGCGTTGACCGAGATCTTGCCGCCCTGGTAAGAGGCCGCGAAGAGCCATTTGCCGCTTGCATCGAGATCGATGTTGGCCATGCTGTCGGCCAGGGGCGCTTCGCCGATTTTCTGCAGCTTGCCGGTGGCCGGGTCGATCGACATGCTGACCACGCGGAACGGCTGCGAGCGCAGCGCTGCATGCAGCACGCGCTTGTCGGGGCTCACCGCCATCGGCATCACGGTGCCGCCGACATTCAGCGCCTGCACCGGCTTGAGCACGCCGAGCGAGCGGTCCAGCTCGAGCACCGAAACCTCCTGGCTGTCGGCATTGGACACATAGACCCAGGTGCCCGCCGAGGCGTGCCCCGCGGCAGCCAGCGACAGCAGTGCAACCGCGCCGCGAAGCGCGCGAAAGATGGGCGTGCGGTTCATGGCTTGATATTGAGTTTGGCGATCAGCGCCTTGAAGTACGCGTTGTCCTTGGCCAGCGTTTCCTTGAACACCGCGCCGTCGGTGTAGACGTAGCCGAGGTTCTGCTTGTCCATCACTTCATGCATGAGCGGCTCGGCCGCCGTCTTGGCCGTGATCTCGCGCAGCTTTGCCATCACTTCGGGCGGCGTGTTCTTGGGCGCGCCCAGGCCGCGCCACGTGCCGATCGACAGGTCGATCCCGCGCTCCTTGGCGGTGGGCACCTTGTCGAAGCCCTTCACGCGCTTGTCGGCCATGACCATCAGCACCTTGAGCTTGCCGGACTGCACATGCGTAGTGACCTCGGCCGGGCTCACCGCCACTGCCTCGATGTGTCCGCCCAAGAGGGCCAGCACCGCGGGCGCCGCGCCCTGGAACGGAATGTGGCCGAACTTGGTGCCGGTCTTGTCTTCGAGCGCCGCCGCGGCCAGGTGCCAGATCGAGCCGTTGCCCGAGTTGCCGACGCGAACGCTTTCGGGCGACTTCTTCGCCGCGGCCAGGAATTCCTCGATGGTGTTCCAAGGTGCGTCGGCCTTGACGGTGATCGCGGCCGGGTCGGCGTTGAGCTGCGCAATCGGCTGGAAGTCGTCGTAGTTGAACTTGGCCAGGCCCAGGTGCGGCAGCGTGAGCAGCTCCACCGTCAGCACCGCGAGCTTGTAGCCGTCGGGCCGGGAGTTGATCACCTCGGTCCAGCCGATGGCGCCGCCGGCGCCGGGGCGGTTGACGATCACGATGCTCTGCGAGGTGTGCTTGCGGCTCGCTTCGGAGAACGCGCGCGCCAGGCCGTCCGTGCCGCCGCCCGGCTGGTAGGGCACCAGCAGCTCGATGGCGTGGTTCGGAAAGTTGCTGCTGTTGCTCTGGGCCGTGGCCAGTGCCGCGTAGCCGAGCGAGAGGCTTGCCGTCGCCGAAAGGGCGGCCAGGCCGCGCAGGAATCTGCTTCTTCTCATTGGTTGTTGTCTCCGTTATTGATCTTGATTCCGCAAGCCTCAGAAAAGGCTGAAATTCGTCTGGCCGTCAGGGCATGTATTGCCCGCCGTTCACCTCGATCACCTGGCCCGTCACATAGCCCGAAAGCTGCTCGGAGGCCAGGTAGAGGAAAGCACCCACGCATTCGTCAGGCGTGCCGATGCGTCCCATCGGAATGCCGGCGCGGAACGACTCGAGCATGGCGGGCGTGGAGAAGCGGTCCTGGAACGGTGTCTGGATGACGCCGGGCGCCACCGCGTTCACGCGGATCTTGTCGCCGACGAGCTCCCGTGCGAGACCGTGCGTGGCCGTGCTCACAAAGCCCTTCGAGCCCGCATACAGGTAGGCGCCGGGGCCGCCGCCGGTGCGTGCCGCCACCGAAGTCACGTTGATGATGTTGCCGCCACCGTGGGTGCGCATGAGCGGCACCACCTCGCGCGCAAACGCAAGCACCGAGCGTGCGTTGATGTGCATCACTTCGTCGAACAGCGCATCGTCGAACTCCGCAATGGGCACGCGCTTCACAAGGCTGCCCGCGTTGTTCACCAGCACGTCGATGCGGCCGAAGCGCGTGGCCGTCTGCTTCACGCATTCGCGGATGGCGGCGGTGTCGAGCACGTCGCCCTGCAGCGCGAAGGCGTCGCCGCCGGCCTTGCGGATGGTCTCGACGACCTGGTTGGCGGCATCGGCCGAGCTGTTGTAGTGCACCGCCACGCGCATGCCGCGCGCCGCGAATGCAACGGCCACGGCCGCGCCGATGCCGGTGCTGGCACCGGTGATGAGCGCTGTCTTGCCTTTGAGGTCTTCCATGGTGTTTCCTTTCGAGGTCGTCGAATGAAGTCAGGTCACGGGAGCGGGGTTGAACAGCACCAGCGCGTTGTGCAGCTTCCACTGTTCGGCCCAGGTTTTCTTCCTGCCGCTGGCCACGTCGAGCATCAGGCGGAACATTTCCCAGCCGACGTCTTCGATGGTGGCGTCGCCGTCGGCAATGCGGCCTGCGTTCACGTCCATCAGGTCGTGCCAGCGGCGCGCAAGATCGCTGCGCGTGGCCACCTTGATCACCGGCACTTCGGCCAGGCCGTACGGCGTGCCGCGGCCCGTGGTGAACACGTGCAGGTTCATGCCGGCGGCCAGCTGCAGCGTGCCGCAGATGAAGTCGCTGGCGGGTGTTGCGGCGTAGAGCAGGCCCTTCTGCCTGGCTTTCTCGCCCGGCGACACAACGCCGGAGATCGGCGCGCTGCCGCTCTTCACGATCGAGCCCATGGCCTTTTCGACGATGTTCGAGAGCCCGCCCTTCTTGTTGCCGGGCGTGGTGTTGGCGCTGCGGTCGACGCGGCCGCGGTCCAGGTAGGCGTCGTACCACGCCATCTCACGGATCATGGCTTCGGCCACTTCGGGCGTGGTTGCGCGCGAGGTGAGCTGGTCGATGCCGTCGCGCACCTCCGTCACTTCCGAGAACATCACGGTGGCGCCGGCGCGCACCAGCAGGTCGGTGCAAAAGCCCACGGCCGGGTTGGCCGTGACGCCCGAGAAGGCATCGCTGCCGCCGCACTGCACGCCCACCACCAGCTCGCTGGCCGGCACGGTTTCGCGCCTGCGGGCGTTCAGCCGCTCCAGGTGTTCCTCGGCCTGCCGCATGATCGAATCGATCATCGACATGAATCCCACGTGGGCGTCGTCCTGCAGGCACACCACGTCGAGCTTGGCATTGGCCGTCTCACCGATGTCGGCCACGTTGCGCTCATCCACCAGCGCAATGCTGCCGGGCGGCAGCAGGCGCTCGGGCTGCAGCTTTTCGCAGCCCAGGCTGATGACCATCACCTCGCCGCCGAAGTTCGGGTTGAGGCTGATGTTGCGCAGCGTGCGAATCGGAATGACCGCGTCGGGCGCATCGATGGCCACGCCGCAGCCGTAGCTGTGCGAAAGGCCCACCACGTCGTCGACGTTGGGGTACTTCGGCAGCAGCTCGGCCTTGATGCGCTGCACCGCGAAGTCGACCACGCCCGCCACGCATTGCACGGTCTGCGTAATGGCGAGGATGTTGCGCGTGCCCACCGAACCGTCCAGGTTGCGGTAGCCCTCGAAGGTGTAGCCCTCGAGCGGCGGTGGCGCAGGCGGCTTGACGGTGGCGATCGGCAGGCCCTCGAGCTCGCGCGCGGCGGGCATCCTGAGCAGCCGCTCGTGCACCCAGCTGCCGCGCGGAATGGCCTTGAGCGCGTAGCCGATCGGCACGTTGTAGCGCACGACGGCGTCGCCTTCGGCCAGGTCGGTCAGCGAGACCTTGTGGCCCTGCGGCACGTTGTCGACCAGCACCAGCCCGTCGGCGAACGTGGCGCCGGCCTTCAGCCCGCCGTCGTTGGCAACAATGGCGACGTTGTCCGCCGCGTGCATGTGGATGCGGTGCGGCGGGCGCGCCGCCGCGGAAGAGGGGAGGGGTGAGTCGGCCATCGGGAAACGAGCGTTGCGTTGCGGGTCTTTGCTGTTACTTCACCGCGTTGACGAGGTCGGGGAGCCACATCGAGAACGCCGGCACGTAGGTCACGAGCATCAGGCAGATCAAGAGGGCACCATAGAACGGCCAGATCGACCGCATCACCTGCCCAACCGATACCCCTCCGATCGCACAGCCTATGAACTGCGTGGTGCCCACCGGCGGCGTATTGAGGCCCAACGCGCAGTTGATCAGCATGACGATGCCGAACTGCACCGGGCTCATGCCGAACTGCATGGCAATGGGCAGGAAGATGGGCGTGCAGATCAGGATCGTGGCCGCCATGTCGAGGAAGGTGCCCAGCACGAACAGCAGCACGTTGATCATCAGGAAGATGACCCACGGATCGCTCGAGACGCTGGTCATGAGCTCGCCGGTCTTCTGCGGCACTTCGTACAGCGCCATGAAGTAGCCGAACGCGGAAGAAATGCCGATCAGCAGCAGCACCACGCCGGTCGTCTTGCATGCCTTGGCGCAAGCCTTGAGAAAGTCCTTGCGGCTGAGCGAGCGGTAGACGAGCACCGTGACGCCGAGCGCCCACAGCACGGCCGTTGCGGCCGATTCGGTGGCGGTGAACACGCCCGACAGAATGCCCACCAGGATGATCACCACGATCATCAAACCGGGCAGCGCGCCGATGAACGCCGCCAGCACCTCGCCCCAGCCGGGGAAGGCGCCGCGAATCGGATAGCCGCGGCGGATCGCCACGTAGTAGGCGGCGGCCAGGTTGCACACCGTGAGCAGCAGCGCCGGAATGAGGCCCGCCAGAATCAGGCTCAGCACGCTGACCGACGCAATGCCGGTGGTCGCGAGCGTGAAGATGATCAGGTTGTGCGACGTGGGCATCAGCGCACCCACCAGGGCCGCGTGCGTCGTCACGTTGACGGCGTAGTCGGCGTCGTAGCCTTCCTTCTTCATGAGCGGAATCATCACCGAGCCCATGGCCGAGACGTCGGCCACCGGCGAGCCGGCAACGCCGCCGAACAGCGTGCAGCCGATCACGTTGCTCATGCCCAGGCCGCCGCGCACGTGGCCCACCAGGCTGTTCGCAAAGCGCACGATGCGCTGCGCGATGCCGCCGTAAAGCATGAGTTCACCGGCAAACACAAAGAACGGAATCGCCAGGAAAGAGAAGATCTGCATGCCGCCGACCATCTTCTGGAACACCACGGCAACGGGCAGGCCCGCATAGAGCACCGTTGCAACGGAGGCCAGGCCGATCGAGAACGCGACCGGTACGCCCAGCACCAGCAGCACCAGGAAAACGAGAGAGAGGACAGTCAGTTCCACGCGGGCACCACTTCTTCATCGCGCAGCAGGGCGACGATATGTTCAATCGAAAAAAGCACGATCAGGAGGCCCGCGATCACGAGCGCCAGATAGTCCAGACCCACCGGAATGCCCATCATGGGCTTGATGTCGGTCCACTTGAGCGAGGTCCAGATCCAGCCGCTCCACGCCATGATTCCGCCGAAGAGCGCAACCAGCGCATGAATCAGCACTTCGATCTTTAGGCGCAGCGATTCGGGCAGCAGCACCACCAGCGAGTCGAGCCCGATGTGGCCGGCATCGCGCACGCCCACGGCAACGCCGAGAGCGGTGACATACAGCACGAGTTGAAGTGCGAGGCCTTCGGCCCAGGTGGGCGTGTCGTTGAAAACATAGCGGCCGACCACCTGGTACTGAACGCACACGATGATGGTGATGAGCATCGCCACGGCGAGCATCAGGCTGGCCTTGGAGAGAAACGCGCAGAAGCGGGAATAGGCGTGGTTGGACGGCGGGCGTCCGTTCGGATTGACCAGGTCTTCGAGCTCGACGGGCACTCCGGTCGCCATCGTGTCTACCGCGGGAACGGTAAGTGTCATGGGAATTTCCCTGAATATGGGTGGGGCCCTCCCCGCAGAACGGGAAGGGCCGGGGCGCGCTACTTGTTGTCTTGCACGGCCTTGACCAGGCGCTGCAGGTCAGGCGTCGAGATGAACTTCGTGTAGACCGGCGTCATGGCCGAGCGGAACGAGGCCTTGTCCACGTCGGCAACGATCTGGGCGCCGCCCTTGGTCACGACTTCGAGCGACTTGGCTTCCTGCTCGTCCCACTTCTTGCGCTGGAACGCCACCGATTCCTTGGCCGTGGCGCGGAACAGGTCCTGGTCGGCCTTGGGCAGCTTGTCGTAGATGGCCTTGGACATCACGAGCATTTCAGGTGCCATGGAGTGTTCGGTGCGCGAATAGAACTTCACTGCTTCGTAGTGCTTGAAACCGTCGTACGAAGGAATGTTGTTTTCAGCAGCGTCGATGAGGCCGGTCTTGAGCGCGGTGAACACCTCGCCGGCGGGCATTGGTGTGGCGTTGGCGCCCATGGCGCTCACCAGTGCAACCCACAGGTCGGACTGCTGCACGCGGATCTTCAGGCCCTTGGCGTCGGCCAGCGTCTTCACCGGCTTCTTGGCGTAGATGGAGCGCGCGCCGCTGTCGTAGAAGGCCAGGCCGACCAGGCCTTCGTGCTCGCAGCCCTTCAGGATTTCTTCGCCGATGGGGCCGTCGAGCGACTTGCGCATGTGGGCGATCGAGTCGAAGAGAAAGGGCATCGTCGGCACCAGCGTCTTGGGGCAGATCGAATTCAGCGCGCTGATGTTCACGCGGTTCATTTCGAGCGCGCCGATCTTGACCTGGTCGAGCGTTTCCTTCTCGCTGCCCAGTGCGCTCTTGTTGAACACCTTGATCTTGTATTTGCCGTTGCTGCGCTTGTCGAGCAGTTCGCTCATGTGCTTGACGGCCGCGACGGTGGGGTAGTCGTCGCTGTTGTGCACGTCGGCCGAGCGGAACTCGACGGCGCCTGCAGCCATGGCGCACAGGCCGGCGGCCAGCGCAATCAGGTGGCGGTTGTATTTCATTTGTCTTCCTCTTCGGGTTGGTGGTTAAAAAGCAATCAGAAACGGCATTCGGGTTCCGGCAGACCCTTGATGCCCGGGCGCAGTGCAAAAACGCCGCCCGCCAGCGGTTGATCGGACAGGTCGCCGCCGGGGCGGATCGATGTCACGTAGAGCGTGTCGAGTTGCGGGCCGCCGAAGGCGCACATTGCGGGCTTCTTGACAGGCACTTCGAGCGAGCGGTCGAGCTTTCCGTCGGGCGTGAAGCGGTGCACCAGGCCTGCGTCGTTGCCGCAGATCCAGTAGCAGCCGTCGGCGTCGACCGCGGCGCCGTCGGGGCGGCCCGGCAGCGGCTTCATGTCGACGAACACGCGGCGGCCATGCGGCGTGCCGGTGTCGGTGTCGTAGTCGAAAGCCCAGATGGTTTGAATCGACGGATGCGAGTCCGAGAGGTACATGGTCTTGCCGTCGGGGCTGAAGGCGAGGCCGTTCGGAACAATCATGCGATCGAACTGCGGGCGCAGCGCGGCGCCCGCATTCACGTCGGCCTGGTAGCGGTAGACGCGGCCGACCTCGTGGGCCGCCGCCATGTCCATCTGCATGGTGCCGGCCCAGAAGCGGCCCTGCCGGTCGCAGCGGCCGTCGTTGAAGCGCATGCCGTGCTCGGCATGGGCCGCACTGGCGATGGGGCTCGCAGCCAGCGTGCCGTCGGCGCGCGGCGCAATGGCGAACAGTCCGCTTTCCATGCCGGCGATCCACTCGCCCGGATGGCCCGCGCGCGGCGCGATGCAGGCGAGCATCTCGTCGCCGGTCCATCGGCTGTGTTCACCCGTTGCGGCGTGCCAGCGGTGCAGGTGCCTCGCCGGAATGTCGACCCAATAGAGCGCCTGTTCGTCCGCGCGCCAGACTGGGCTTTCGCCGGTCGCGCACTGCACATCGAGAACGAGTTCGGCCTTCATGCCGGCAGTCATTGGGTGTCGCCGAACGGGCCTTGCGCCGTGAAAGCGCCGCCCTGGTAGATGGCATTGGGGTCGGTCGGCGCGACGGGAGGCTGGGCCTCGACCTTGTCGCGGAACACTTCGGAGGTGTCCTGCGGCACGAAGCCCAGGTGCGCCGCCGCGCTGTTGTCCCACCACACGTCGCGGTTGGCCGACATGCCGTAGACCACCGTGTGCTTCACGTCGGGCGTGAAGAGCGATTTTTCGATCAGCGTGGTGAGGTCGCGGTAGCTGAGCCAGGTGCTCATCATGCGGCGGTTGAGCGGCTCGGGGAAAGACGAGCCGATGCGAATGCTCACGGTCTCGATGCCGTAGCGGTCGAAGTAGAACTGCGCCACGTCTTCGCCGAACGATTTGGAAAGGCCGTAGTAACCATCGGGCCGGCGCGCAACGCCGGCGTCGAGCCGTTCGCTCTGCTTGTAGAAGCCGATCACGTGGTTCGAGCTCGCGAACACCACGCGCTTCACCCCGTGGCGGCGGGCGGCTTCATAGATATGGAACACGCCCTTGATGTTGGCCTCGAGAATCTCCTCGAACGGACGCTCGACCGAAACGCCGCCAAGGTGCACGATGGCGTCGCAGCCCTCGACCAGCGCATGGACCGCGGCTTTGTCCGAAAGGTCGCAAGGCACGGTTTCTTCGTGTGCCCCCTCGGAAGGCGCGAGGGCTGCGATGTCGGAAAGGCGCAGGATCTCGGCATAGGGGCGCAGGCGTTCGCGCAGTACCTTGCCCAGACCGCCGGCCGCACCGGTGAGCAGAATCCGGTGGAGCTTGTTGTTTGAAACTTGTGAGGACGTCGACATGTTTATTGGCGCGTGAATGGGTGGGTTCCTGTGGGCCGTGAATCCAGGCGGCCTAATCAGGCGGCAAACTTCATCCGGATATCGAGTCAGTCCAAATAACCGGCCGATGGATAGAGCGGCACTTACGAAGGATTGGAGTGATAAGTTATCTGTTGTCGTACAACTAATAGGGGATTATTATCTTGACCATGGTCCAAACGGCTACGGGTAATCCCTCAATTTCGGATGCGGCGACGGAAGTCGCCGGCGGCGGCTCCTTTGTGGGGCGCGCGCGCCCGCGCGGCCTGGCCCACGGGCTGGTCGAAGACCTGGGCGAAAAAATTCGCAACCAGTCGCTGCGCCCCGGTGACAAGCTGCCCACCGAATCGGCCATCATGAAGTCGTTCGGCGTGAGCCGCACCGTGGTGCGCGAAGCGCTGTCGAAGCTGCAGGCTGCCGGACTGGTGGAAACGCATCACGGCGTCGGCACCTTCGTGCTGCAGCCACGCGCGGCGGGTATGTTCCGGCTCGATTCGACCGACATTGCCAACTCGGTCGACGTGCTGGCGGTGCTCGAGCTTCGCATCAGCCTCGAGACCGAATCCGCAGGGCTGGCCGCCTCGCGCCGCACGGAAGAACACCTGTTGGCCATGCGCCAGGCGCTCGACGATTTCGAGCGCAACGTGGCGGTGGCAGGGGACACGGTGGCGCCGGACTTCCGCTTTCACTTGCAGATCGCCCAAGCCACGGGCAATCCGTACTTCGCGGACATCATGAGCCACCTTGGCACCACGATCATTCCGCGCACGCGCATCACCGCCATTCGCAACTACGACCGGCGCGGCGAATACCTGAGCCGCGTGAACCGCGAGCATGAAGAGATCTATGCAGCGATTGCACGCCGCGATCCTGAATCGGCCCGCGCGGCCATGCGCATCCACCTGACCAACAGCCGCGAGCGGTTGCGCGTGGCGCAGGAAGCGGCCCAGCAGACGGCCGCCACCACACCGCCGACGTCGTCTTGAGCGAAATTTCCAGCAATACGCTGGACAATCGTTGTTTGTAGTTGTACGATGACTGACAACACAAACCAGCTGGAGACTTGAATGAGTTTGAAAAGACGCGATCTGATGCTCGGCGCCCTCGGCGGCGGTGTACTTGCAGCCAGCGGCGCTGCGCATGCAGCCGACAACTGGCCATCGAAGCCGATTCGTATTGTGGTGCCTTACCCGCCGGGCGGTTCGTCCGACATCATTGCCCGCTCCATCAGCCAGCCGCTGTCGGAAGCACTCGGCCAGCCGGTCATCGTCGAGAACAAGCCGGGCGCCAACGGCAACCTCGGTGCCGACTACGTCGCCAAATCCAAGCCCGATGGCTACACGCTGCTGCTGTGCGACGTGGGTGCGCTGGCCATCAGCCCATCCGTCTATACAAAGCTGCCGTTCGATCCTTCGAAGGACCTGCGTGGCGTGACCATGCTGGCCTACTCGCCGCACTTGCTCGTGGTGCACCCGTCGGTGCAGGCCAACAGCCTGAAAGAGCTGATTGCGCTGTCGAAAAAGTCGGACATCAATTTTGCCGTGACCGCCACGGGCAGCGCGCCGCACCTTGCTGGCGTGGCGCTCGAGCGTGCCAGCGGCGCGCGCTGGCAGTACGTGCCTTACAAGGGCGGCGTGCAGGCGGTGCAAGACACCGTGGCCGGCCAGACGCAGATCCTGATGAACGGCATGCTCGCCACCTTGCCTCACGTGCAGAGCGGCAAGCTCAAGGTGCTCGGCGTTTCCAAGTCGACGCGCATGCCGCTCATCGGCGAAGTGCCCACGATTGCGGAGCAGGGAGTGTCCGGCTTCGAGTCCGGCACGTGGCAGGGCGTGCGGGTTGCCAAGGGCACCCCGGACGCCATCGTGCAGCGCCTCAACAAGGAGTTGATCACCGTCATCCGCTCGGCCGACATCCGCTCGCGCCTCGCAGGGCAGGGCGCCGAGGTCGTGACCATGGCACCGGCCGAAGAAGAGCAGTTCTTCGGCAAGGAGCGCGTGCGCTGGGCCAAGGTGGTTGCCGACGCCGGCATCAAACTCGACTGATCGCGCTGCGAGCGCGGCACCTTTTTTCTTTGATCTTTTCTTCCATCCTCACGTTTTCTTCATTCCTATGAACCCGCAAGAACTCAAAACCATCATGGGCTCCGGCCTGCTCTCGTTCCCGTTGACCGACTTCGACGCGAACGGGGACTTCAACAAGAGCAGCTACGAGAAGCGTCTCGAGTGGCTTGCTCCCTACGGCGCAAGCGCGCTGTTCGCAGCCGGCGGCACGGGTGAGTTCTTCTCGCTGACGGGCGACGAGTACCCCGGCATCATCAAGACCGCGGTCGACACCTGCCGCGGCGTGGTGCCGATCATCGCGGGCGCCGGCGGCCCGACCCGCTTTGCCATCCAGTGCGCGCAAGAAGCCGAGAAGGCCGGCGCCCATGGCATCCTGCTGCTGCCGCACTACCTGACCGAAGCCGGCCAGGAAGGCCTGGCCGCGCACGTCGAGGCGGTTTGCAAAAGCGTGAAGTTCGGCGTGATCGTCTACAACCGCGCCACCAGCCGCCTCAAGCCCGACACGCTGGCTGGCCTGGCCGAGCGCAACCCGAACCTCGTCGGTTTCAAGGACGGCATCGGCGACATCGAAGCCATGGTTGCCATCTACCAGAAGATGGGCGACCGCTTCGCCTACCTGGGCGGCCTGCCCACGGCCGAGGTGTATGCCGCGGCCTACAAGGCCATGGGCACGCCGGTGTATTCGTCGGCTGTCTTCAACTTCATTCCGAAGACCGCCGTGCAGTTCTACGAAGCCGTGCGCGACGACGACATGGCCACCCAGCATCGCCTGCTGAAGAACTTCTTCATGCCCTACCTGGAGCTGCGCAACCGCACGCCCGGCTACGCAGTGAGCATCGTCAAGGCCGGTGCCAAGATCGTCGGCCACGACGCAGGCCCGGTGCGCGCACCGCTCACCGACCTGAAGCCCGCCGAGATGGAGCAACTGAAGGCGCTCATCGACGCGCTCGGCCCGCAGTAAGCAGAACGAACAGCCGAATCAATCAACAACAACAACGGAGACAACGACACATGTTCATCAAGAAGCTTTTTCTGGTCGCCGCATCGGCCATGGTGTTCACGGGCTGCGCGATGATGCCCGCGGGCGGCGGCGCATCGGCGGAGCCGGCGGTGGCCGCGGCCGCCGAGCGTCTGCGCGTGGCAATGATCGATCCGACCCCGGCCGCCCTTGGCGCGCTGGTGGCCGACGACCTGAGCTACGGCCATTCGGGCGGCAGGGTCGACACCAAGGACAGCTTCATCGGCGACCTGGTCGCCGGCAAGTCGGACTTCGTCAGCATCACCATCACCGAGCAGACCATCAAGGTGGTGGGCGGCGACACGGCCATCGTGCGCCACACGCTGGCGGCCGATACACTGGATTCGGGCAAGCCCGGCAAGGTGGCGCTGAAGATCCTCGGCATCTGGAAGAAGCAGGGCAACGACTGGAAGTTGCTGGCCCGCCAAGCCGTGCGCATCTAGCATTCGCTCTCCACCAGGTTTCGCGCAAATGACAAATCCAGCTTCCATCTCTTCCGTTTCCGGCGCGCCTGTGGTCACCGGCATGCGCGTGGTGCCCGTCGCGGGCCACGACAGCATGCTGATGAACCTGAGCGGTGCGCACGGCCCGTTCTTCACGCGCAACCTGCTGATCCTGACCGACAGCGCCGGCAACACCGGTGTCGGCGAAGTGCCCGGCGGCGAGAAAATCCGCCAGACGCTCGAAGATGCGCGCGGCCTCATCGTGGGCCAGCCCATCGGGCGCCACAACGGGGTGCTCAACAGCATGCGCAGCGCCTTCGCCAACCGCGACAGCGCGGGGCGCGGGCAGCAGACCTTCGACTTGCGCGTGACCATTCATGCGGTGACCGCCGTCGAAGCGGCGCTGCTCGACCTGCTGGGCCAGCACCTCGGAGTGCCGGTGGCCGCACTGCTTGGCGAAGGCCAGCAGCGCGACGCCGTGCAGATGCTCGGCTACCTGTTCTACGTGGGCGACCGCAAGAAGACCGACCTGCCGTACGAGAGCGACCCCCGCGCCGACAACGACTGGTTCCGCCTGCGCCACGAAGAAGCAATGACACCCGAAGCCATCGTGCGCCTGGCCGAAGCCACGCATGCGCGCTACGGCTTTACCGACTTCAAGCTCAAGGGCGGCGTGCTGCGCGGCGAAGAAGAGGTGGAAGCCATTCGCGCTCTGCACGAGCGCTTTCCGCAAGCGCGCGTCACGCTCGACCCCAACGGCGGCTGGCTGCTGCAAGACGCCATTCGCCTCTGCCGCGACTTGCACGGCGTCATGGCCTATGCCGAAGACCCATGCGGTGCCGAAGGCGTTTTTTCAGGCCGCGAGGTCATGGCCGAGTTCCGCCGTGCCACCGGCCTGCCGACCGCCACCAACATGGTGGCGACCGACTGGCGCGAAATGGTGCACAGCCTTTCTCTGCAGTCGGTGGACATTCCGTTGGCCGACCCGCACTTCTGGACCCTGCAGGGCTCCGTGCGCGTCGCGCAGTTGTGCCAGGCCTGGGGCCTGACCTGGGGCTCGCATTCGAACAACCACTTCGATGTGTCGCTTGCCATGTTCACGCATGTGGCGGCGGCAGCGCCGGGCAAGGTCACGGCCATCGACACGCACTGGATCTGGCAGGACGGCCAGCACCTGACCAAGGCGCCGCTGCAAATCGAGGGCGGCTTCGTGAAGGTGCCGACCCGCGGCGGGCTTGGCATCGAGCTCGACATGGACGAGGTCGAGAAGGCGCACCAGCTCTACCTGAAGCACGGGCTGGGTGCGCGCAACGATGCGCAGGCCATGCAATACCTGATCCCCGGGTGGACTTTCGACAATAAAAAACCATGTCTGGTCCGCTGAAGGTTTAGTCTCCCGTTTCCATTTCCGCAGCCGGACACCCAGTGCCCGGCTTCTTTCTTTTCATCGAGCAGCAAGGAAAACACATGCAAAACTTCGACAACCTGATCGGCGGCGAATGGCGCGCGGGCAGCAGCTACAGCCCCAACGTGAACCCCAGCAACCTGGCCGACGTGCTGGGCCAGTACACCCAGGGCGATGCATCGCACGTGGAAGCCGCCGTGGCCGCCGCCACCGCCGCATTCCCCGCCTGGGCCACCGGCAGCGTGCAGGCACGCTCCGACGCGCTGGACAAGATCGGCACCGAAATCCTCGCGCGCAAGGAAGAGCTCGGCACGCTGCTCGCCCGTGAAGAGGGCAAGACCAAGTCCGAAGGCATCGGCGAGGCCACCCGTGCCGGCCAGATCTTCAAGTTCTTCGCCGGCGAATGCCTGCGCCTTTCGGGCGAGGTGCTGCCCTCGGTGCGCCCCAACATCGGCGTCGAAATCACCCGCGAGCCCGTCGGCGTGGTCGGCCTCATCACCCCCTGGAACTTCCCCATCGCCATTCCGGCCTGGAAGATCGCCCCGGCGCTTGCCTTCGGCAACTGCGTGGTGCTGAAGCCCGCCGACCTGGTGCCCGGCAGCGCCTGGGCCCTGTCCGAAATCATCCACCGCTCTGGCATTCCCGCGGGCGTGTTCAACCTGGTGATGGGCCGCGGCAGCGTCATCGGCAACGCGCTGGTCAACCACCCGGGCATCCATGCCATCAGCTTCACCGGCTCGGTGGGGGTGGGCCGCAACATCGCCATCCAGTGCGTGACCAACCACAAGAAGGTGCAGCTGGAGATGGGCGGCAAGAACCCGCAAGTCATCCTGGACGACGCCGACCTGGCCCAGGCCGTGGAACTGAGCGTGCAAAGCGCCTTCTATTCCACCGGCCAGCGTTGCACGGCCTCCAGCCGCCTGATCGTCACCGAAGGCATCTACCCCAAGTTCATCGAGGCGATGAAGGCCCGCATGGCCAAGATCAAGGTGGGCGATGCACTGGCGCAGGGCACCGACATCGGCCCCGTCTCGTCCAAGTCGCAGCTCGACCAGGACATGGAATACGTGGCCATCGGCAAGGGCGAAGGCGCCACGCTGGCCGCGGGCGGCGAGCTGCTCAAGCTGGAGACCGACGGCTACTACATGTCGCCCACGCTGTTCAGCGAAACGGCGGCCGCCATGCGCATCAACAAGGAAGAAATCTTCGGCCCGGTGGCGAGCGTGATCCGCGTCAAGAACTACGAAGAGGCGCTGGCCACGGCCAACGACACGGAGTTCGGCTTGTCGGCCGGCATTGCGACCACGAGCCTGAAGTACGCCACGCACTTCAAGCGCCACAGCCAGGCCGGCATGGTGATGGTGAACCTGCCGACGGCGGGGGTGGACTACCACGTGCCGTTCGGCGGCCGCAAGGGCTCGAGCTACGGCCCGCGTGAGCAGGGCAAGTACGCGCAGGAGTTCTTCACCACCGTGAAGACGGCCTACACGCTGGCTTGATGTTCCCCCGGCCACCCGCCTTCAAAGCGGGTGGCCGCTGCGCGCCATCGAGCGCCGCAGCCCCAGTGCAAGCAGCACGCCCATCGCGCCCGCCAGGGCGACGATGACGGCCGCCGCCGGCCAGCCCATTGAGTCCACCGCACCGCCCACGATCACGGGGCCGATCATCTGGCCCAGATTGCTTCCCAGCATGAGCAAGCCCATCGACATCGGTATCAGCCGCGCGCTCGGTGACACGATGGGAGAGGTGCCGATCAGCGTTGCAGGGAGCAGGCCGCCCGCGCCCGAAAAAGCCAGGCACAGCAAGAAGGCTGGCAACGCACCGAGCACCGGCAGGAAGATGCCGATGGCCGAGAGGCCCATCGACGCGCTGGCCACGGCCGCCAGCAGCCAGCGCGCCACGCCGCGTTTCAGCAGCACGCCGGCTGCAAGATTGCCCGCCACATTGACGCAGCAGGCCACCGCGCTCAGCGCCCCTGCCGCGGCCATGCCCACGCCCATGCGCTCGATCAGCAGCACCGGCAGAAAGCTGAAGAGCGCGAAGAACTGCAGGCTGTAGATCACGAACGAGGCCGCGATCAGCGCCGGCGCGCCGGCCTTGGCGGTGGCGGCCGCATCGCGCGCCATGCTGTGCCATGACACTGGCGCGGCGCTGGCGGTGGCGCTGCGCGAAACGCCAAGCAGCAGCAACAACGCGAGCAAGGCCGCAAGCACGGCATTGCCCAGCCAGAAGCCGCGCCAGCCATCGAGCAGCGAGCCGCTGAACAGCGCAATTGCAATGCCGGTCGGCATGAAGCAGCTCCAGATTGCAAAGGCCAGGTCCTTGCCGCCGGGCGCAACCATGCGTTGCAGCACCGAGGGCCCGGCAATGGTGATCAGCACGAACCCAAGGCCTTCGACGATGCGGCCGGCCAGCAGCATTGCCACGCTGTTTGCCAGCGCACCCGCCGTGCTGCCGGCGGCAATGGCCAGCAGCCCGGCGAGCACCAGGCGCCTGTCGCCGGCGCGCGCGACCCAGGCGCCGACCGGCACGGCACCGGCCACGCCCAGCAGCGAGAACATCGCCATCAGCCAGCCGACCATCGAGAGGTCGAGCCCGAAATCCGCGCGCAACTGCGGCACCGCAATGGCGACCTTGCCGACCTGGAGCGAGGCCGCCACACCGGCGGCCACCACCAGCGCCACGCCGCGCCAGTGTGTTGAAGAAGAAGAGAGGGGAAGGGCGGCAGGCGGTGCGCCGGCCATTTCGAATTGCTTCTGCATGCCGCCACTTTGCGGCGAATGCATGATCAATGAAAGCGAATAATATCGGCCAAGTCAATCGATTGAAAAGATCATGCTGGACATCCTCACGCTCAGCCAGATGCAGATGTTCGTCGCCGTGGCGGACGCCGGGAGCTTTCGCGCCGGTGCCGCGCGGCTGCACCGCGTGCAGTCGGCCGTGAGCCATGCCATTGCCAATCTTGAAGAGCAGCTGCAGGTGCGGCTCTTCGACCGCTCGGGCCACAAGCCTGTGCTCACGCCCACGGGCAAAGCGCTGCTTGGCGACGTGAGGGTCATCCTGTCGAAGGTCGAGGCGCTGCGCTCGCGTGCGCAGGGGCTCGAGCAAGGCATCGAGCTGGGCCTGGCGATAGCGGTCGACACGCTTTTTCCGCCCGATCTCCTGGCCAGCGCGCTGCGCGGCATGCATGCGGTCTACCCGAGCATTGCCATCCGCGTGGAATACAGCTCGATGGGCGGCACCATCGATGCATTGAGTTCGGGACGGTGCGATCTGGCCATTGCGGCCTTCGGCCATGCCGAAGAAAAAATCAGCCGCGAGTTCCTGATGGTGCTGCATACGCTGGCGGTTGCGGCGCCTTCCCATGCGCTGGCCGTCCATGCGCGGCAACGCGGCGCCAAAGGCCTGGACACCGCCGCGGCGGAGCACGTGCAGATCGTGGTGGAAGACCCGAGCACGCTCAGCCAGGGCTACGACATCGACGTGCTTTCGCCTTCGACCTGGCGCGTGACCGACATGTACGCCAAGCTTGCGCTGCTGCGCGCCGGCCTGGGGTGGGGAAAGATGCCCTCATGGCTCGTGGCGGACGACCTGGCCGCCGGAACGCTGGTGCAATTGCCGGTAAGCCGCATCGGCCCTGAAGGCGCAACCAGCCAGCAGTGCCACTTTTGCCACCGTGCCGACAAGACACTGGGCGCAGGCGCCGCGCTGCTGCGCGAATGCCTCATGGCGGAAGCGAAAGCGGCGGCGCCCGGCGGCGGCGGCGCATCAGCATTTCCACGAGCTCGAAAATCCCCTCGCTCAGCAGTGCCAGCGCCGCGGCCGGCAGCGCCCCGGCCAAGAGCAGCTCGCGGTCGTTGAGCGCGAGACCGGTCACGATGCGCTCGCCGAAGCCGCCCGCGCCGATGAACGCCGCAATGGTCGCCGTGCCGATGGCAATGGCCGTGGCTGTTCGAATGCCCGCCAGCAGGGTAGGCAATGCAAGCGGCAGCAGCACCAGCCGCAGGCTCTGCGGCGGCGTCATGCCAAGCGCGGTGCCCGCCATGCGCAGGCCGTTCGGCACTTCGGCAAGGCCTGTGACCGTATTGCGCATGATCGGCAGCAACGAATAGAGCGTGAGCGCAATCAACGCCGGCAATGCACCGATGGCGCCGAGCAGTGAAATGAGCACCGCGAGCAATGCGAGCGACGGCACGGTCTGCAAGATGCTCGCAATACCGAGCACAGCCGCGCGCAGCCGCACATGCGAAAACACCAGGATCGCGAGCGGCACGCCGATCAGGATCGCCACGCCCACCGACACTGCCACCAGCATCAGGTGCTGCCGCGTGAGCTGCCAGAGGTCGGGCCCGAACAGCTTGGCGGTGAAGCCGCGCTTGGCTTCCCTTGGCTGGGCCTTGCCGCCGTTGCCCGTGCCGGCCAGGAAGTCGCGCGCAATCGCATCGAAGGGCACGCTCTGCAGCTCGGCGCGCGCGTTCATCGCGATCATCGCGCGCTCGTCGATGCGGCCTTCGAGCGCCTGCAGCGCGGCCCACGCCTTGGGCAGCCGCGCAGGCAGGTCGAGCCGGTACAGCAGCACGGCGTCGTAGCGGGGAAAGTATTTCTTGTCATCTTCGAGCACGCGCAGGCCGAGGTGGTCGATCTTGGCATCGGTGGTGTAGATGTCGATCGCATCGATCTGCTTCGCGGCCACGGCTTCATAAGCCAGGCCGTGGTCGAGGCCGGTCGGCGTCTGCGTGAAGCCGTAGCGCGCGGCAAGGCCCTTCCAGCCGTCGGCGCGGCCGATGAACTCGTTCGACAGGCCGAGCTTGAGCTCGGGGTGGCGCGCCAGGTCGCTCAGCGTGCGCAGGCCCAGCCGTTCGGCATCGGCCGCGCGCACCGCGAGCGCATAGCCGTCGTTGAAGCCCAGCGGAACGGCCACGCCCAGGCCCAGCGGTGCCAGTGCCGCATTCATGGCTTCGCGCGTGTCGGCCGGCGAGCCCTTCAGGATTTCCAAAGCAATGGTGCCGGTGTATTCGGCGTACACATCGATGGCACCCGAACGCAGCGCCTCGTAGACGATGGCGGTGTTGCCAAGGCCTTGGCGCACCACGGGCGGCGATGCGGTGTGCGGCGCCGCCGTCTGCGCCAGCAGCTCGGCAAGGATGTACGACTCCGTGAAGCGCTTGGAGCCGACGCGCAGCGTGCCGTCGGCCGGCTGCGCCGATGCGGTGGCGCCGAGCCAGGCCATGACGAACAAGAGCCAGGTGGTGCGCAGGATGCGGTGGGGCAGGTGCATCGGGGGCCAGTGTATAGAGATCGAGGGCCGTCGGGTGCACCCGCCAATCTCCTACAAACCTTAGTGCGGGCAACCGATGCTTTGTAGAAGCGGACTCATCCATATTGGCTGCCATGAACAAGAAAACCCATCTCCTGCCCGGCCCTGACGTTCACGGCCTGCGCGAACTCCCGGGGCTGCGGGTGGAGGGCTACAGCCTGCAGCTGCGCGACAAGGACGGCTTTGTGGGCGATCAGGCCAGCCAGACCGCGTTCAGGGAACTGCTCGAGCGCTGGCGCAAGCGCCGCCGCAAGGCCGGCACCGACCCGCTCGGCAAGGAACACTCGCGCGATCTCAGCAAGAAGCAGCTCGACCGCATGCTGCAGAAGACCTCGGCCGCCGGCGACCTGATGCACGGTGCCATCGAGGAATTTGCCGAGGAGCTGGCCTTCGTGATCCAGCGCTTCACCCGGCAGCCTTCATGGAAGAAGGTCGAGCGCATCGTGGTGGGCGGCGGCTTCATCGAAAGCGACGTGGGCGAGCGCGCCATTCTGCAAACCGCAGCCATTCTTGAAGACATGGGCGTGCACGTTCAGCTCGGCCGGCTGTCGCACGATGTGGATGACGGCGGGCTGATCGGCTGGGTGCACCTGACCCCGCGCGCCATGCTGAAGAAGCACGACGCCATCCTGGCGGTGGACATCGGCGGCACCAACGTGCGCTGCGGCATCGTGAAGACGCGCCAGAGCAAGGCCTCGGACCTGTCGCTGGCCAAGGTGGTGAAGCGGGAGAAGTGGCGCCATGCGGACGACGGGCCGAACCGCACCGACATGGTCGAGCGCATCGCACTCATGCTCGAGGACATGGTTCGCTATTGCGAGCGCAAGGACATCCGCCTTGCGCCCTTCATCGGCATTGCGTGCCCGGGCTTGATTCGCAAGGACGGTTCGATCGAGCGCGGAACGCAGAACCTGCCGGGGGATTGGCAGAGCCGCGCGTTCCACCTGCCCAGCGCGCTGTGGCGGCGCATGCCGATGATCGGCTCCGGCCCCACGCTCATCCTGATGCACAACGACGCAGTGGTGCAGGGCTTGAGCGAACTGCCTTTCATGCGGGATGTGTGCCACTGGGGCGTGCTGACCATCGGCACCGGCCTCGGCAACGCGAGCTTCACCAATACCTTCTAGCCCGGTGCGCCCGGTGCGCCCGGTGCACTCGAAGTGGGCGGAACATTGCCGCCGAGGGCCTTGTAGACGGCCACCAGCCCCACCGCCAACCGACTCGTGCTTTGCGCCTGGTCGCGCCGTGCCTGCAGCAGCGTGCGGCGGGCGTCGAGCTCGACGCCGAAATCCGTGAGCCCGTTGGCATAGCGCGCATGGGCCAGCGTGAGCGCGTCGCGGCTGTGGCGCTCGCGCTCGGCCAGCTCGGCGTGGCGCTGGCGTTCGGCGGCATAGGCATTCAGCGCGGAATCGATCTCGTGCCACGCCTTGAGCACGGTCTGCTGAAAGGCCACAGCGGCTTCCTGCTGCTGCAGCTCGCGCAGCGTGACCGCGCTCCGGCGCCGGCCGTTGTCGAAAAGGGGCAGGCTGATCGAAGGCCCGACGTGCCATTGCCGGCTGCCCCATTCGCCAAAACGTTCGCTGCCCACCGATTCGAAGCCGAAGCCTGCTCCCAGTGTCACGCGCGGGTAGAGGTCCGCCACGGCCACGCCGATGCGCGCGGTGGCGGCATGCAGCTGCGCCTCCGCCGCGGCGATGTCGGGCCGGCGGCGCGCCAAGTCGGAGGGCAGGCCGAGGGCAAGCTCGGGCAGCGGCGGTGCCTCGGGCATATCGCTTGCGCGGCCGGCCTCCGGCGCCGCAAGCTCGGCGTTCAGCGTACCGGGCATGGCGCCGGTCAGCAGCGTGATCTGGTTCATCGCCTGCGCCTCCTGCTGCAGCAGCGCCGGAACGCGCGCCTTCAGTTCGGCCAGTTGCGTGCGCTGCCGCGTCGGATCCAGGTCGGTGACCAGGCCGCCATTCGCACGCGCCTGCACCAGTTCGAGCGATTCGGCGGCGGCTTCGATGTCGGCGCGCGCCAGGCGCAACTCGCGCTGTGCACCGCGCAGTTCGAAGTAGTTGCGCGCCACCTCGGCCTGCACGCTCAGCTGCACCTGGCGCAGCAGCGCCGTCGATGCGCCCGTGTCCGCATCGGCGGCTTCGATGCTGCGGCGCACGCGGCCCCACAGGTCGATTTCCCACGATGCGTCGAAGCCCGCCTGGTAGAGGTTGTAGGGCTCGCTGAGCGTGCGTATCAACTGGTCGCGGTTGGACACCGACGAACCCAGTGCGTCGATCATCCGCGTGGCGGCGCCGGTTTCGCTTTGCCGCTGTCGGTTGACGCCGCCGCTGGCATTGAGTTGCGGACCCTGCTGCGCAGCCGCCGCCGTGCGTTGGACGCGGCTTTGCGCGAAGCGCAGGGCGGCGGTCTGCAGGTCGTGATTGGCCGCGAGCGCAAGCGCCTGCAGACGATCGAGCAGCGGATCGTTGAAGGCTTTCCAGTCGCCGGACGCAACGGCCTTGGGCGCTGCATTCCGCTCGGCACCGAGGAGCGCTGGCGAGCCGCCGTGCCATGCGGACCAATCCGCGGGCGCCTGCGCCTGCGCGGGCCGGTGGTCGGGCCCCCCGGCGCACCCCGCAAGAAGAAGCGCGATCGCGGAACAGGAGAAAGAAAAGAAGAGGGTTCGTGGTGCGGACATGCAAGGCTCCCGGGTTCAGGCCAGGCGATGGCGAAACAGCCAGGCTGCCAGCGGCAGCGTGACAAGGGCGATGATCGAAAGCGGAATCAGGTTGTGCCACACGGTGGCCAGGCCCACGCCCTCCAGGTACACGCGCTGCACCAGGTCGATCGCAAAGCGCAGCGGGTTGGCCATGGTGATGACCTGCAGCACGTGCGGCATGTTGCGCACCGGCGTGGTCAGGCCCGACAGCAGCATCATCGGCATCAGCAGCACGAAGGTGTAGAGCATGGCCTGCTGCATGTTGGCCGACACCGCCGAGATCGACAGGCCGATGCCCACGCTGGCCACGGTGAAGAAGACCAGCCCGGTATAGAGCGTGGCCAGCGAGCCCGCCATCGGAATGCCGAACCAGAACAGCGCCACCAGCAGAATGAGCGTCGACTGCGCAAGGCCGACCAGCACCGGCGGCAGCGCCTTGCCGATCATGATTTCGAGGGGCGACATCGGCGTGACCAGCAATTGGTCGAAGGTGCCTTGCTCACGCTCGCGTGCCACCGAAAGCGCGGTGAGCAGCAGCGTCTGCAGCATGCTGAGCGCGGCGATCAGGCCGGGCAGCAGGTTCCACCGCGTCTCGAGGTTCGGGTTGAACCAAGCGCGCGATTCGATGGTGAGCGGGGCCATTGGCGCGCCGGCACGCGTGCGCAACTCGGCGTTGTAGCGCTCGACCACCGAGCCCACATAGCCGGCCGCCGAACCCGCGGTGTTCGAGTTGCGCGCATCCAATATCAGCTGGATGGCCGCGGGCTGGCCGGCGCTCAGCCGCTGCTCGAAGTCGGGTGCGATCTGGATCACCATCAGCGCCTTTTCGGTGTCGATCACCTCGCGGATATCGGCCTGCGTGCGCAGCGTGGCCACACGATGAAAGACGCCGGTGCTGTCCAGGTGCGCAATCAGTTCCGTCGAGGCACCCGTGCGGCTCTGGTCGAGCAGCGCATAGGGCACGTTCGAAAGGTCGTACGTGGCGCCGTACCCGAAGATGAGGCTTTGCATGATGGCTGGAACGAACAGGATCACGCGGCTTGCCGGATCCTTGAGGATCGCGAGCAGCTCCTTGCGGCAGAGGTTGGCGATGCGCAGCAGAAAATCGGTCATGGGGCGCCTTCCTTCAGTCGAGGCTCTTGCGCGTGACAGCGCGGGCAAGCAGCAGCAGCCCGACCGCATAGGCCACGAGGATTGCGCAGTTGCGCCAGATCAGCGGCCAGACGTCGCCCGCGAGAAACAGCGTCTTGATCAGGTCCATGAAGTAGGTGGCCGGCAGCACATGCCCGATGGCGCGCACCACCGCGGGCACATTGCGCAGGTCAAACAAAAAGCCCGACAGCATCATCGAAGGCATGAAGGTCGCGATCAGCGCTACCTGGCTTGCAAGAAACTGGTTGCGCGTGACGGACGAGATCACGAGGCCCAGGCTCACCGCCACGATCAGGTAGAGCATCGAGCTGAGCACCACCGCGAACAGCGAGCCGACCATGGGCACCGCGAACAGGAAGCGCGCGGCCAGCAGGCACAGCGCCAGGCCCAGCATGCCCACTGCAAAGTACGGAATGATCTTGGCCACCAGTATTTCCACCGGCCGCACCGGCGTGACGAACAGCGCCTCGAGCGTGCCGCGCTCCCATTCGCGCGCCATCACCAGGGCAGTGAGAAATGCGCCGACCAGCGTCATGATGAGCACGATGAGGCCGGGCACCAGGTACCAGGTGCTGGTGTTCGCGGTGTTGAACCACATGCGCTGCTCGACGGTTACGCGGCCGATGACGGGGGCGTCTGCGCCGGTGGTGCGCCCGCCGCGGTCGGCCTGCCGCACGGCCGTTTGCGCGAGAGCGCCGCTCACATAGGCCAGGATGATGGTCGCGCGCCCCGCGTCCGCGCCGTGCACGATGAGCTGCACGCGCGCGTTGCCCGCGGCCAGCGAGCGCGAAAAGTCGGCCGGCACGCGCACGATGCCGTCGATCTTGCGCTCGCGCATCAATGCCTCGGCGTCGTGCATGGAGCCGAGCAGCACGGGCGCGATGGTGGGCGAAAGCTGCAGGCCGGCAATGGCTTCATGCGCCGTGGGCGAGGCGTCCTCGAGCACCACGCCCACCGGTGCGTTCTTCACGTCGAGCGACATGCCGTAGCCGAAGATCAGGATCAGCACCATCGGCAGCAGGATGCCGATGGCCAGGTTGCTGCGGTCGCGCAGCAGCTGGCGAAACTCCTTGCGCGTGAGCGAGATGAGCCGGGTCCAGAAGCCGCTCATGCCGCCACCTTCTCGCTTTCCTTCTCGCTTTTCTTCTGGCGCTCTTGCCGACGCGCTTTCTCGACGATGCCGATGAACGCCTGTTCCATGTCGATGCGCTGTTCGCCTTGCTCGCCGTCCATCGCCTGCGCGCGCACCTCCCGCGGGGTGCCGATGGCCAGCACCTTGCCCGCGTCCTGGATCACGATGCGGTCGCAGTATTCCGCCTCTTCCATGAAGTGGGTCGTGATGACGACGGTGGTGCCGCCTTCGGCCAGGGCGGTGATGCGGCGCCAGAACTCGCGGCGCGCGAGCGGGTCGGCGCCGCTGGTGGGTTCGTCCAGAAAGAGAATCTCGGGTTCGTGCAGCAGGCCCGTTGCCATGGCAAGGCGCTGCTTGTAGCCGCCGGGCAGCTGTCCGCTGGGCGCGTCGAGTTCGCGCTCCAGGTCGAACTGGCGCAGCACGGTGTCCATGCGCGCCTGCAGCTTCTGTCCGCGCAGGCCGTAGGCGCCGCCGAAGAACGAAAGGTTCTCGCGCACGGTAAGGTTGCCGTAGAGCGCGAATTTCTGCGACACGTAGCCGATGCGCTGCCGGGCCTGCGCGCGCGCATGGCGCAGGTCGACACCGGCCACGCGCAGCTGGCCGCCGCTTGCGGGCAGCAGGCCGCAGAGCATGCGAAAGGTGGTGGTCTTGCCCGCGCCGTTGGGCCCGAGCAGACCGAAGATTTCGCCGCGCCGCACGGAGAAGCTGGTGCTTGCCACGGCCACGAAGTCGCCGAAGCGGCGCACCAGGTCTTTCACTTCGATGACCACTTCGCCGGGCTCGCCCTCAGCCGGGGCAAGGCTATCGGCCACCGCTGGCTGCGCTACTGCAGCGGGCGCCTGCTGCGTGCGCAGCAGCGTCATGAAGCCGTCTTCAAGCCGGGGCGACACCGGCTCGGCACGGGCGCCGGCCAGCAGCGCCGCAAGCGCGGCGTCGCTGGTGCCGGGCCGGCGGATGAAGCGCACCTCACCGCCGTGCGGCACGGCATCGACGATGTCTTGCTGCGCATCGAGCAGGCGGGCCTGCATCAGGCGCGGTGCCTCGCCCGGCGGCGGCGTGGCGACGAAGCACAGGCCCTCGGCGCGGTCGCGGATCTCGGCCGGCGTGCCTTCTGCGACGAGCTGGCCTTCGCGCAGCACGAACACATGGCTGCAGCGCTCGGCCTCGTCGAGGTACGCGGTGCTCACGATGACGGAAAGTTTTTCTTCATCGACCAGCTGCTGAACGATCTGCCAGAGCTCGCGCCGCGAGAGCGGATCGACGCCCACCGTGGGTTCGTCCAGCAGCAGCAGGTCGGGCGAGCGCACCAGCGTGCAGGCCAGGCCGAGCTTCTGCTTCATGCCGCCCGAGAGCTTGCCCGCGGGGCGGTCGGTAAAGCGGCCGAGGTCCGTCATTTCCATCAGCCGCGCATAGCGTTCGCGCCGCTGCGCAGACGGCACGCCGTGCAAGTCGGCGTAGAGGTCCAGGTTCTCCTGCACGCTCAGGTCTTCGTAGAGGCCGAAGCGCTGGGGCATGTAGCTGATGCGGTCCTGCACCGCTTGCGGGTCGGCGGATACATCGATGCCCAGCACGCGCAGTTCGCCTTCGTCGGCGCGCATCAGGCCGGCCATGAGCCGCAGCAGCGTCGTCTTGCCCGCGCCGTCGGGCCCGACCAGCGCGGTGAGCGTGCCGGCGGGAATTTCGAGCGATACGCCGTCGAGCGCGTGCACGGCTGTCTTCGACGCCTTGACCGTGAAGCGCTTGTGCAGCGAGCGTCCGCTGATGGCCGGCTCAGCGCGCAGCATTCAACGTCCCTCCGGGCATGCGGTCTTGCTCCTTCCCCTCCCCCCGGGGGAAGGTTGGGATGGGGGCAGGGCAGAGCGCCCGATGGACACGCCGCTTGCCCCCACCCCGGCCCTCCCCCGGAAGGGGAGGGAGCAATGCGCAACGCCGGTCGATGAGGCCCGTCATCATGGCTTGCCGTTCGACGAAAGCTGCAGCCGCACGGTCGCCGGCATGCCGAGCCGCAGCCGGTCTTCCTTGTCGTCGACCATCACGCGTATTTCATACACGAGACTGCTGCGCAGCTCTTCGGTCTGCACCGTCTTGGGCGTGAACTCGGCCACCGACGAGATGTAGCCCACCTTGCCCGCCACCGACCGGTCGGGATGGCTGTCGGTGGTCACGCTGGCCTCCTGGCCGGGGCGCACGCGGCCGAGGTCGGGTTCGGCCACATAGGCGCGCACCCACTTGGGATCGGCGATGGCCAGCGTGAAGGCCGGGCGCTGCGGCGAGGCCATGTCGCCGGGTTCGAGCAGGCGGGCGCGCACCACGGCATCGATGGGGGACTTGAGCTCGGCTTCGGCCAGCTGGTGGTTCATGAGCGCGAGGTCGGCGCGGGCCGATTCGAGTTGCGCCTGCGCCTGTGCGATGTCTTCCTTGCGCGGACCGGCCACCGCCAGCTGCTGCGCCTTGCGGGCGTTGTCCAGCTGCGCCAGCGCCACCTTGCGGCGGGCCTGCGCGCTGTCGAGGTCCTGCTGGCTCACGGCGCGTCCGGCCGTGGTCTGGCCGATGGCCTGCAGCCGCGCGAGCTGCTGCTGGGCCAGGTCGGCATCGGCCTGGGCGGCGGCCACTTGCGCGCCGGCCTGCGCCAGTTCTTCGGGGCGGCTGCCGGTCTTCAGGCGCAGAAGGGCCTGCTCCTGCACGCCGATGCGCGCCTGCGACTGCGCCACGCGCAGCGCGAGCGAGCGGGTGTCGAGCTTGCCGAGCAACTGCCCGGCGCGCACACGGTCGCCTTCGCGCACCGCGAGTTCCGCCACGCGCTCGTTGGCGTTGAAGGCCAGCGAGACCTGGCGCACATCGACATTGCCATACAGCACGAGCGTGTCGGACGGCGGGGCCGAGCGATGGACGTACCACCAGCCGCCCGCCGCGGCAGCGAGCGCCACGAGGGCAACGGCGATGAGAGGTTTCTTGTTCATGAGCGGTTCCTGCCGGGTTTCAGACTTGGAGTGGCCGCATATTATCAAATTGAAATTTGAATTTGAAGTATTTTTTCAATTCGTTTAACCTAGGGCCATGGCTTCCCGCTCTTCCAGCACCCGTTCTCCCGCTCCACGCTCCACTGCCGCGCGCACCCCCCGCACCGACGGCAACGCCACCCGACTGCACATCCTCGAGACGGCAGGCCAGCTGTTCGCGGAACGCGGCTTCGCCGAAAGCACCAGCAAGGAAATCTGCACCCGCGCCGGCACCAACATGGCGGCGGTCAATTACCACTTCGGCAGCAGGGACGGCCTGTACGAGGCCGTGCTCATCGAGGCGCACCGCCAACTCGTGAGCATGGACGAGCTGGTCAGCCTGGCCAGCGTGCAGGCCGACCCCCGGCTCAAGCTGCGCACCTTTCTCACGCACCTGATGGAGATGGGCAGCCAGCCCAAGGCGCCGTGGGGATTCCGGGTGGTGCTGCGCGAGGCGCTGTCGCCTTCGCCGGCGCTGCCGGTGATGGTGCGCCAGGCGGTGCTTCCCAAGGCCAAGCTGATCCGCGGCCTGATCGGCGGCATCATGGGCCTGCCGGACGATCATCCCTCGGTGCAGCGGGCCATGCTCTTCGTGGTGCTGCCGTGCATCGTGATGACGGTGGCCCCCAAGGACCTGCGCAACGAAGTGCTGCCGGCCCTGAAGAACACCGAAGGCCTGGCGGACGACCTGATGCGCTATGTCTTCGCCGGCCTCGATGCCGTCGCGAAGGAGGCCAAGGCCGGGGCGCCCACCGCTGTTACAGCTGGAAAGCGACGGTAAGCAGCAGCCCTTCGGCCACGTCGCGCAAGAGGCCCGGTCGCCGCGCGCGATAGGGCTCGCCGGCCGAAGCCGTGGTTTCGATCCACTCGGCCAGCCAGTCGATTTCATGCAGGCCGTAGAACACCACGGCCGCCTCGTGGTTGAGCAGCAGGCTGCGCAGGTCGAGGTTGATCGATCCGCACATGGCCAGTTCGTTGTCGACCACCACCGCCTTGGCATGCGCCATGAAGGGCAGCATGCGAAAGCTCACGCCCGCGCGGGCCAGGTCGCGCATGGCGCGTGCGCGCACGAAGTCGGCCAGGCGGTGGTTCGACTGCGCGGGCATGGCGATGGTGACCTGCACGCCGCGCCGGGCGGCCAGCCGCAAGGCATCGCGCAGGCCGTCGCCGGGAACGAAGTAGGGCGTGATGGCAAGCACGCGGTGCTCGGCCCGAAAGCAGGCATCGATCAGCAGCGCGTGGGCGGTGTCCTCGGTCTGGTCGGGGCCGCTCGGCAGGAACTGCGCCATGGCGCAGCCCGGGCCTTCCTGCACGTCGTCGGCCGTGATGGCGCGCGCCTTGCGGCCGCGCACCGAGCTCCAGTCATGGTCGAACTGCCGGGCCGCCGCCGCAGCCACGCTGCCGCGCAGGTCGAACGAAAGATCGTGCCAGGCCTGGGGGTATGTCTCGCTGCCGGTGAAGTATTCGCCCGCCAGGTTGCGCCCGCCCGACCACAGCCAGCTGTCGTCGGCAATGGTGAACTTGCGGTGGTTGCGCAGGTTGCGCGGCCCGATGCGGCGCAGGCTGAAAAAGGGGCGGAACACCGCGACCTCGCCGCCTGCCGAACGCAGCACTTCGAAGTGGCGGCGCGGCAGGGTCAGCGCGCCGAAGCCGTCGAGCAGCACGCGCACCTTGATGCCTTCGCGCGCGCGCCGCGCCAGCCGCTCGATGACGGCGCGGCCCATGGCGTCGTCGCCGATGATGAAGGTGCACACGTCGATGCGCTCCCGCGCGCCGTCGATCACCTGCCACAGCGCCTCGCGCGCGGCTTCGCCGTCGGCATGCAGGCGGATCGCGCAGCGCCCCGGCGGCGCTAGGCCGAAGCTCTCGATCAGGTCGGCCGCCCAGTGCCCCGGCGGCACCGAGCGCGGCGGCCGCGGCGAGCCCGCCGGGCGCAGCTTGCGCTGGCCGAACAGCAGGTAGGCCGGCAGGATCAGGTAGGGCATGAGCACCAGCCCCATGACCCAGGCAATAGCGGTGGTGGGCGCACGCTGTTCGCGGCGCGCGCGGGTGGTCAGTATGTAGACCAGCAGCGCGAAGGTGACGACAAGAAAATGCTGTGAGGGTGAGGGCAGCCAGTCGAAGCTCGTGTTCGGCATGCGGCAATGATGCCTGAGGACCGGGTGGCGCCGCCAGCGATCAGCGGGGCATCAGGAACGAGGCCACGTCGCGCCCCTCCGAGGCGAGAAAGCGCATCATCGGCTCGACCACCGTTCGCACCGCAGGCCGTTCGCCCATGCGGCTGCGCCAGGCCAGGAGCCGCGGCGTGGCCTCGGTCATGCGGGCACCCTTGCGATCGGCAAAGATGCAGGCCATGTAGAAGGCGATGTCGGCAAAGGAATAGGGGCCGGCAAGGTATGCGCGCGTGGCCAGCAGGCCTTCCATCTCGTCGTAGAAGCGCGCGCAGGCGGCGCAGGCCGCAACGGCCGGGGCGCTTTGCATGTCGTGCTGCAGGCCGAAGAGCCTGATCACGTTGGGAAAGAAGACCTCGTCGGACTTCTGCTCCAGTTGCCGCGCGCGGGCCCGGTCGGCAATGCCCTGGGGCCACAGCGCGAGGTGCGCGGGGCCCGGGTAGCGGTCTTCCAGGTATTCGAAGATCTGCGTCGAGTCGAACAGCTCGACCTGGTCGTCGATGAGCACCGGCACCTGCTGCTTGACGGGGTTCACGCGCAGCACCTCGGGATGCTTGGGCTCGTAGGCGTCGTCCTTGGTGAAGGGCACCATCACCAGTTCGAAGTCGATGCCTTTTTCGAGCGCGGCGATCTGCACCTTCGCGCCGAACATGCTGAGGGGGCCTGAGTAGATGGTCGTCATGTTGCCAATTTGACCAGAAGAGGCGCCCGGGCCCCCGCCGAGAGGGCCGCGTTATTTCAGGTCGAGCCCCACACCTCTTGCGCCGTCTCCACCACCAGGCGCAGCTTGTTGCGTTGCGCTTCCACCGCAATGTTGTTGCCGTGCACCGTGCTCGAGAAGCCGCACTGCGGCGACAGCGCGAGCTGCTCGAGCGGCGCGTACTTGGCGGCGTCCTCGATGCGGCGCTTGAGCTCGTCCTTGTCTTCCATCTCGCCGAACTTGGTGGTCACGAGGCCCAGCACCACGGTCTTGCCCTTGGGCAGGTAGCGCAGCGGCTTGAAGTCGCCCGAACGCGCGTCGTCGTATTCCATGAAGTAGGCGTCCAGGTCCATCTCCTTCAGCAGCGCCTCGGCCACGGGCTCGTAGTTGCCGGCCGCGGCGTGCGTGCTCTTGAAGTTGCCGCGGCACAGGTGCATGGCCAGCAGCATGCCCGGCGGCTTCTGCGCCACCACCTTGTTGATGAAGGCGGCGTAGCGGTGCGGCAGCTCGTTCGGGTCGTCGCCGCGCTTGCGGGCGGCTTCGCGCATGTGCTCGTCGCACAGGTAGGCCAGGTTGGTGTCGTCCATCTGCACGTAGGTGCAGCCCGCCGCGGCCAGCGAGCGCAGCTCGTCGCCATAGGCCTTGGCCACGTCGTCGTAGAACACGGGGTCGAGCTCTGGATACGCGTCCTTGCTGATGCCGGCGCGGCCGCCGCGGAAGTGCAGCATGGTGGGCGAGGGAATGGTCACCTTCGGCGTGCGGCCCGCGGACACCTGGCTCTTGAGGTACTGGAAGTCGGCCAGCTGTATGTCCTTGACGTGGCGCACCTTGTCGATCACGCGCATTGCGGGCGGCGCGAGTTCCTCGGTGCCGTCGGGCTTGCGGATGGTGACCGGGATGTCGGTCTTCACGCCGCCGAGCTGGTCGAGAAAGTCGATGTGGAAGTACGTGCGGCGGAACTCGCCGTCGGTAATGCTCTTCAGGCCGATGTCTTCCTGGAACCGGACGATCTCGGTGATGGCCTTGTCTTCGACCTTGCGGAGCTGCTCGGGCGTGATCTCGCCCTTGGCGTTCTGCTCGCGTGCTTCGAGCAGGTATTTGGGACGCAGAAAACTGCCGACGTGGTCATAGCGGGCGGGCAGGGCGGCGTGCTGGGACATTGAATATCTCCGTCGTGGCTGTAAACGAATCGAGCATCGTATCGCCTTGGAAACTTGCTCGCCTGTATACATCAATCTCGGTAATTACCCTGAGTTCAGCGATTTTCTGTGGCTTTTTCCTGATTTCTGTATACATTGAGTATTCATGAAGACGCCAAAGCCCACTTTCCCGCTGAACGCCTGGTATGCCGCCGCCTACGACGTCGAAGTGCGTCACGCGCTGCTGCCGCGCACCATCTGCAATGAAAAACTGGTGCTGTTCCGCCGCACCGACGGCCAGGTCGCCGCGCTCGAAGATGCCTGCTGGCACCGGTTGATGCCGCTGTCGCTCGGCAAGCTCGAAGGCGACGAGGTGGTGTGCGGCTACCACGGCCTGGTCTACAACAGCCAGGGCCGCTGCACCCACATGCCCAGCCAGGAAACGCTCAATCCCTCGGCCTGCGTGCGCAGCTTTCCAGTGGTGGAGAAGCACCGCTTCGTCTGGATCTGGCCCGGCGATCCGGCCAAGGCCGACCCGGCGCTGGTGCCCGACATGCACTGGAACGACGACCCGGCCTGGGCCGGCGACGGCAAGATGATTCGCGTGGCCTGCGACTACCGCCTGGTGGTCGACAACCTCATGGACCTGACGCACGAGACCTTCGTGCACGGCTCTTCCATCGGCAACCGCGAAGTGGCCGAGGCGCCCTTCGTTGCCACGCACGGCGACCGTTCGGCCACCGTCACGCGCTGGATGGAGAACATCGACGCACCGCCGTTCTGGGGCGGGCAGATTCGCCATGCGCGCGGCTACACCGGCAAGGTCGACCGCTGGCAGATCATCCGCTTCGAGGGGCCATGCACCGTGAACATCGACGTGGGCGTGGCCGAGGCGGGCAGCGGTGCGGTGCCGAAGGACGGCAACCCCGGCGACCGCAGCAAGGGCGTGAACGGCTATGTGCTGAACACCATCACGCCCGAGACGGACAAGACCTGCCTCTACTTCTGGGCCTTTGCGCGCAACTACTGCCTGGGAGAACAGCGTCTTACGCATGAGCTGCGCGAAGGCGTGGCCAGCATCTTCCGCGAGGACGAGATCGTGCTCGAGGCGCAGCAGAAGGCGATGGACGAGCGCCCGGACCACCAGTTCTACAACCTGAACATCGACGCCGGCTCAATGTGGGCGCGCCGCCTGATCGACCGCATGATCGAGAAGGAAAAGCCCGCGCGCGCCGCGATTCCGATCCGCCCCGCCGAGAAGCAGGCCGCATGAAGGCCGCAGCCACCTCCGCCGTATCGCCGATCGAAGCCGGCGACGGCGGCAGCTCGCAGGCCGTGAAGGCGCAGTTGCGCCTGCGCGAAATGATCCTGGCCGGCGAACTGCCGGGCGGCGCGCGCATTGCCGAAGTGGCCATCTCCGAGCAGCTCGGCGTCTCGCGCACGCCGGTGCGCAGCGCGCTCATGCGGTTGGAGCAAGAGGGCCTGCTCGAGGCGCTGCCCAACGGCGGCTATGCGGTGCGCACGTTTTCCGAACGCGACGTGGCCGACGCCATCGAATTGCGCGGCACGCTCGAAGGCCTGGTGGCGCGGCTCGCGGCCGAGCGCGGCGCGGCGCCCGTGGTGCTGCGCGAGGCGCGTGCCTGCCTGGCACGCATCGACGAACTGCTGCGCGAACCCGCGCTCGACGATGCGGCTTTTTCGCGCTACGTCACGCACAACGAAAAGTTCCATGCGCTGCTGTGCGAAATGGCGGCCAGCCCGGTCATTGCGCAGCAGCTCGAGCGCGTGATCAACCTGCCGTTTGCATCGCCCTCGGGCTTTGTTGTCGTGCAGGCCAATTCGCCCGCCGCGCGCGACATGCTCGTCATTGCGCAAGACCAGCACCTGCAGGTGCTCGACGCCATCGAGGCCGGCGAGGGTTCGCGCGCCGAGGCGCTGATGCGCGAGCACAGCCGCATTGCGCGCCGCAACCTGCGCGAGGCGCTGCACGGCACGCCCGGCGCCGAGCGGCGTGCGCTGCCCGGCGTGCAACTGATCCGCCGGCGCGGCTGAGCGAGCGGCCTTTCTCTTTCTTTTTTCTGTTGGTGTCCCCCGATGAAAAGCGATCTTCAATGGATGCAGGCGCAGGTCGTTGCGCTGCGCGACGTTACGCCCACGGTGCGTGAGTTCGAACTGCGGCCGGAGCCGGGCTTTGCCACCACCTACGAGCCCGGTTCGCACCTGCAGGTGCAGGTGATGACGACGCAGGGCAAGCTGCAGACACGCTCTTACTCGCTGGTGGGCGAAGGCAACGGCCAGTGCTGGCGCATTGCCGTGAGGCGGCTCGACGACGGCCGCGGCGGCTCGCTCGCAATGTGGCGCCTGGCCGTGGGCGACCGGCTGCAGGTGAGCGCCCCGCAGAACCACTTTTTGCTCGACACCAGCGCACCGGGCTACCTGCTGGTGGCCGGCGGCATCGGCATTACGCCGCTGGTGCTGATGGCCGAGCGCCTGGGCGAGCATGCGCGGCGCACCGGCGTGCCCGTGAGGATGCTCTATGGCGCGCGCCATGCCGGAGAGTTCGCTTATCTCGAGCGACTGCGCGAGGCGCTGGGCGACGGCGTTGCGGCACATGAGGGCGCAGCGCCCATCGACTTTGCAGCGGCCATCGCCGCGTTGCCGCAAGGCGGCCAGCTCTACACCTGCGGGCCGGTGCCCATGCTCGAAGCCGTCAAGCGCGCCTGGCAAGCCGCGGGCCGCGCCCCGGCAGACCTGCGCTTCGAAACCTTCGGCAGCAGCGGGCGGCTCGCAACGCAGGCTTTCACGGTACTCATTCCGCGGCACGACCTGGCGATTACCGTGCCGGCCGATTGCACCTTGCTAGAGGCGCTGGACGCCGCCGGCGTGGAAACGCTGTGGGATTGCAAGCGCGGCGAGTGCGGCCTGTGCGCCATGGACGTGCTCGCCGTCGACGGAGAAGTCGACCACCGCGACGTGTTCCTGAGCGAACACGAGAAGCAGGCGACCACTCGCATCTGCGCCTGCGTGTCGCGCGCCGTGGGCACCCTCACGCTGGACTCTTCGTACCGGCCCGACAGCTGAAAACCCGCTGCGCGATCATCGCGCAGTTCATTTGTTCATCGCGCAACAAAGCCCCGGCTCGGGGGCGGAGTAGGTGATTGCCTGCTCCGCCGCATGTTGCAAAGTGTTGAAAAATGGCCCCTGGTTCGCATTCCGTCTCTCCAAGGAAAACTTCATGCAAAGACGACAACTCATCCAGACCGCAGGCCTCACGGCGCTCGCGCTTTCCATGTCGCTTGCCAGCGCGCAAGACAGCAGCAAGTTCAAGATCGGCCTCATCCTGCCCATGACTGGCCAGCAGGCCTCCACCGGCCGGCAGATCGAAGCAGCGGCGCGGCTGTACATGGCGCAGAACGGCGACACCGTGGCGGGCAAGAAGATCGAGCTGATCGTCAAGGACGACGTGGCCACGCCGGACGTGACCAAGCGCCTGGCGCAGGAACTCATCGTGAACGACAAGGTGAACGTGATCGCCGGCTTCGGCGTCACGCCGGCCGCGCTGGCCGCAGCGCCGCTGGCCACCCAATCGAAGACGCCGCAGGTCGTGATGGCCGCGGCCACCTCCAGCATTACCGAAGCCTCGCCCTACATCGTGCGCAGCAGCTTCACGTTGCCGCAGGTGTCGGTCGCCATGGGCGACTGGGCACCCAAGAACGGCGTGAAGTCAGTCGTCACGCTGGTGGCCGACTACGGCCCGGGCAACGACGCAGAAAAGTTCTTTACCGAGCGCTTCCAGCTCAATGGCGGCAAGGTGGTTGAGAAGCTGCGCGTGCCGCTGCGCAACCCTGACTTCGCGCCTTTCTTGCAGAAGGTGCGCGATCTCAAGCCCGATGCGCTGTTCGTCTTCGTGCCCTCGGGCGCAGGCGCGGCGGTAATGAAGCAGTTTCTCGAGCGCGGCATGGACAAGGCCGGCATCCGCATGATTGCAACCGGCGACGTGACCGATGACGATCAGCTCAACGACATGGGCGATGGCGCGCTGGGCGTGGTCACCTCGCACCACTACTCGGCTGCACATCCTTCGCCCACCAACAAGAAGTTTGTCGAAGCCTTCCAGAAGGCCAACCCGAAAATGCGCCCCAATTTCATGGCCGTGGGCGGCTATGACGGCATGCGCGTGATCTACGAAGCGCTCAAGGCCACCAAGGGGCAGGGCGGGGGCGATGCGCTGCTTGCGGCCATGAAGGGCCAGATCTTCGAGAGCCCGCGCGGTCCGGTCTACATCGATGCGCAGACGCGCGACATCGTGCAGGACGTGTACCTGCGCAAGGTCGAGAAGAAGGACGGGCAGCTCTATAACGTCGAGTTCGACGTGATCAAGGGTGTGAGGGATCCGGGCAAGGCGAAGTAATTGCCTTCAGGGCGGCGCTCCCGCCGACGGGGTACCTTTCTCCGCGAATGTCCCCCGGCCTGCGGCCTCCTCCTTTATTTCGCTGCGCAAG